>NZ_CAXAOY010000002.1:0-423348 GCF_963970975.1 Pseudomonas sp. RA_15y_Pfl1_P11 | reverse complement strand
GGGTCAGCGCTTTGCTCTGCGGGGTGACGCCCGTGCGTTCTTGTTGCACCTGGTCGACCCATCGGCGCAAAGCCGACTCCCCGACACCAAGCGAGCGGCTGGCCTCAATGAAGCTGTAATCCTGCTTAAGAACGAGGTCGGCAGCCTCGCGTTTGAATTCAGGGGAAAAGGTACGGCGTTGTTTGGTCATCAGACACCTCTCTGTGGCGAGTATTCTCGCCTAAATGGGTGTCCGGTTTCATTAGACCACTACAAATTGCCAGAATTTTCCTAAGCGAAGAGTGAGAAAATGCACGGTCCGTAGATAGTAATAGCGCGTCGATTCAGCGTGCTGGTTCATGTGACGGTTTAGAAACCAAACGAGGTGTTTTCTTTGCCATGTCCATGGATTATCTCGGCTCCAGCGTTCAGAAATGGCTGCTTGAATAGTCTTGGCCTGGCGGATGTGACGTTCGCGTGTGGCATGTGCGCCAGTCAGTGCCCCAGCCAAGAAGATCTCCATATCGAATGGTTTATTCATACCCGACCACCGATGTACGCCGATACCACGTCGATTCGACCGTGTCCCAGCTCATAGCTGATTTGTAAGCGTGCCTCTCGATCAAGGCGTAGATCGAGGCGCCTGCACCTGCCACCGTTGATGGGCGCTAGGTGATGGGTGATCTGCTCATAGCGTTCGCACGCATAAGCCGCGCGCAGTTCGTGGAAACCTTTGAGGTTGTGCGTATGGAGGATATCTCGGGCGGGGCGGACGATTTCCCGTTGGAAATCGAGGTAGCTCTCGTTCGGTGCCAGCAGGTTGCGGCTACCGTCGGGAGAGACCTGTTCGGCGTACCTGAGCGCTTCGCGAATATGGTCATCCACCGTGATCCAACGAGGCGCGGTTGCGCCGCCGCGGCCACCTTTGGTGCCGTCCTGGATGTTGATCTTGTCGTAGTGTTCGGCTTCACGCTTGAGTCGCGGTAGGTCGGCCAGAATCGCTTCGCGCAAACGCATGCCAGTGGCACGTGCCAATTGTGCGATGGCGGCGGCACGCGGATGCTCTTCGCGGAGCGCTTCGACGATGCGCATCACGTGTTCGTGATCTTGGCCTTGAGGATTTGTCGTGCGCACAGTGATGCGCTGCGCTCCCAAAGCCTTGCTCGGACTTGGCACTTTCACATATTGATCACCGCGAAGCGCAGCCATGGTTCGGTTGACGCTGGACAGTCGATTTTGTGCGGTAGCGATGGCGAGATCGCTGCGCTCAACCAGGTGACGCAGATGCGCCGCATAGTCCATCAAGGTCTGCCGATCAATCTGCCGTGCGTCATTAAATCCCGGGCCATCCTCCGACCGACACCAGCGCACGAACGCCTGCCAGCGATCACCGTGCGCCTTCACCGTGCCGTAATGCCCGCCGCCAAATAGATCTTTCAGCGCTTGCGGCCCGGCATAGCTCAACTGCCGACCATAGCCAAAATTGCGCCCATCCCGTCTACCGACCAATGCCATGATAAAACTCCTCTCGAAGCCAACTCTTAAAACCTTCCCCACGTCATCCCGCCAAGAATGTTGAGTGTTATCAGGGATCAAGGCCCCTGCGACCTGTGAGGGTTGTCCACTAACGCGGGACTGACGGCTCTTTACGACCGGAAGCTTGGGCATCTCATGATCTGGCCTCCTGAGCACTTCCGAGGAAGTGGGCGGGTGGAGGCTGCGCTGGCTGACGAGACCAATGCTGCGAGATCCTGAGTCGGGTGAAGGCAGTGAAGCGATGACCGGGGCATGCCTGACTGTCAGTCAGGTGCAGTCCATTCCCTGGGCTGCGGCACCATCATCTGCATCGCTGTTGCTGGTGACTTCGGTGTTTGTCACGCCGATTGTCACTAGAGGGAATGCCGCAGAGCCTTGTACGAGTTGGGCTGCAGCAGCGGTAGGAGCGCCCGTCTCTTTCCGGGAGAAAGAGACGGGCGCAGGTTGGCGCAAGGAAATGGCCAAGCGGATAGGTTGCTGCAGGGCAGCTATGAAAGGGGATGAGTTGCCGCAGTGGGCACACTGGTAAAAGTAGGCATCCATCACATCGCTGTGACCGTGCGAGCTACCGGACGCTAATCGCACTTTGGGAGAACCACCACGGTGTGGCGTAGCCTTAAAGGTTCTGGCTACCTGGGTTGCTGTCAACGACAGCGCTTTGCCCGATCTTTTCTACGCCTGTGGATAATTCGGGTCAAGGCTCGAATTTTCGGGAACTCTGCGGCTGTGGATGAAATTATCCACCGGTGGAAATCTATGGTTTTCCACAGACAATTTGCGTGGGCTTTAGATTTTTTAAATGAGGTCCATCCAAGCAGGGCGGCTTTGCAGCCCCGCTTGGATGGACCCGCGTGGAAGGGCGGACAACGGTTATCTCACAGGCTTACCCACGTTTGGATGCGCCACGGCTATTTTGTAGGGCTGTGATGTTGTCGCCGACTGGGTGAGCGAATTCGTGGGGTGTCACATGCCCATGGCGGTTGGCGTCGATGTAGTTGCTCCACCACGCCATGATCAGCCTGCGCTGTTCGAGGAATTCGGCCTTGTGGATATACGCGGCACGCACACGGTTGCGTTCCTTGTGGCTCATTTGTCTTTCGATGGCTGCGTCGGTCCATAACCCGGACTCCAGCAGAGCGCTACAGGCCATGGTCCTGAAGCCGTGGCCGCACACGTCCTTGCTGGTGTCATAGCCGACGTTGCGGAGCATGGTGTTCACCGTATTCTCGGACATGGGCTTCCAGTACTTGTGGTCGCCCGGTAGCACCAACTCTGAAAAGCGACTGAGGCTGCGGAGGCGCTCCAGTATTTCGATGACCTGCGGCGATAGCGGAACCATTTGAATGTCGCCGTTCATTTTGGTCCCGCGTGTGGAGTTGCGTACCCCTTCAATCGGTGCGCGCGTATCTGGGATTTCCCACATGGCGCGTTGAAGGTCGAACTCACTCCATCGAGCGAAGCGTAGTTCGCTGGAGCGGACGAATACATGCAACGTCAACAGGACGGCAAGGCGCGTCAGCTCGCGACCGTTGTAGTTGTCGATGCGTTGTAGCAGTTCGGGTAGGCGATTGAGGGATAGGGCCGGGCGATGGACTGTGCGCGGCGCGTGAATCGAGCCTGCCAGATCCAGTGCAGGATTCATGGTTATCTGCCGGGCTCTTTTGGCCCCGCGCATGATGGTGGATAAGTAGTTCTGTACCCTTAACGCCACATCCATGGTGCCGCGTTCCTTGATGCGCTGGGTGATTTCTAGCAGGTCGTGGGTATCGAGTTCGGCGATGGGTCGTTGGCCGATCAGCGGAAAGACGTGGGTGCGCAGTCGGCTCATTACGGTTTTTGCGTGGCCTTCGGTCCAGCGGCGGGACATATCAGCGTGCCACTCCAGAGCAACGGTTTCGAAAAGCAGTGCCGCCCGCTGGGCTACGATCTTGGCCTTCTTCTTTTCTTCCATTGGGTCGAGGTTGTCGAGCAGCAACGCTTTGGCTTCGTCTCGCTTACGCCGTGCGACGGAAAGGGTAACGATGGGGTAATTGCCGATGATGAGCGTACCTTCCTTGCCGTTGGGCTTGGTGTACTTCAAGCGCCAGGTCTTCACGCCATTGGGTTTGACGAAAAGGTACATGCCGCCGCCGTCGAACAGTTTGTAGGCGCGTTCGCGGGTTTTGGCCGTGCGGCATTGCAGGTCGCTGAGAGGGATCGCTAGACGTGGCATAGGGGTACGCGCTCCTGACCGGAAAATCGCAGTACCCCTAACATACCCTCGGGGAAGGGGGATTTTGTTGGATCCCGACAGAGGGTCCTGGAACGAAAAAACCCGCCAAATGGCGGGTTTTCGGGGCTTCCAGAGCATTCGGTGGAATGCAATGGAGCCTAATGTGGTGCCGGCACCAGGAGTCGAACCCGGGACCTACTGATTACAAGTCAGTTGCTCTACCAACTGAGCTATACCGGCGTGTTAGGGCGACGATTATAGCGATTGCCAAGCTTCTGTAAACCCCTGAATTCTGACTATTTTTGCAGAAGCCAAGGTTTTCTCGCAGCGAACCCTTTTTCCTCGCAACGAGGTAGGATTCATCCTTTGTCATCCAGCGGTCTACCCGGTCTTGATCAAGGCAATTTCCGCACTCGTTTCGACCCAAGGAAGCCTTTACATGAAACGGATTTTTTCACTGTCCCTGATCCTTCTCGTCACAGCCCTCAGCGCGTGTTCCACCCATAAGCCTGGCAACGATCCGGCGTTGGTCGGTACCTGGAAGGGCTTGCGCACGCAGACCAGCAAGTGCCAGTTCCTGTCGTGGACCAATAACCTCAAGCCGGACGGCCGTTTCACTATTACCTTCTTCCGTGATGCGCAGCAGACTCAGGTGATTCAGACCGAGCAGGGCACGTGGGCCGCGGCCAACGGCAAGAATGAATTGCGCACGGATGGCGTGCCTTCGCCGGAGATCTACACGTATAAACTGGTGGACCCGGATACCGTGCATTACGTCAGTGTGGCGGCGGATCCTTCCAGTGATTGCCAGGGTGATTACGCGTTCACCGAGTACCGCATTCGCCGTTAAGTCGATTGGTGGGCCAGAACCGGGGACTCGGGTGCCCGGTTCGCTCATAGGTTCAGAGACGTTGGATCGGATGCTGGTGGGGGTCATTAATTTGACTAATTACCGTCGGTCTAAAAATTTAGCGTTAACTTCATCAAAATAATGACACTTTGTTTTCGCTGTCAGAGAATGCGGCAACAGAGCGCCCTATATAAAAAGACCTGCGGTAAGCCTTCTTCTTGCCGGCCCTTCACGTCTTTAGGCAGCGTCGTGTGGGAGTTTGGTCATGAGCCTTACTGACAAGATTTTTGTGTTGCTCGGCAAACATGTCACGCGAGATGTACGCGGGCTGAACGCGCGGTTGCATTTCTTCGGCAGTGTTCCGGTCGACGATGGCGCCCCCTTTCCTTCTTCAGGCCCGAGGGCCAATGAACCACCTCAACAGGAAAAGGTTGCCGTGGCACGGCCCACTGTCGTCGCGTTGGTCTCGGCCAATGGAGGCGTGGGCCGCAGCACGCTGGTCACGGCCTTGAGCAGCGGCATGCAGCGGTTGGGTGAGTCGGTGGTGGCTTTGGATCTGGACCCGCAGAACGCGTTGCGTCATCACTTCGGCGTCAGCGCGAGCTTGCCTGGCATCGGTCGCGCCAGCTTGTTGAATACGCCCTGGGTTCAGATCCTGCAACCGGGCTTCGCCGGGTGCCGGGTCATCCCCTTTGGCGATATCGATACCCAGCAGCAGGAAAACCTTCAGGGTTGGCTCAAGCGCGAACCGGGTTGGCTGGCGCAGCAGTTGTCGGGGTTGCGCCTGAGCGAGCGGCAAACGGTGATCATCGATACCCCCGCCGGTAATAATGTCTACTTTGATCAAGCCTTGAGCGTGGCCGATGTGGTGTTGGTGATTGCCAAAGCTGACGCCGCGTCCTTGGCCACCCTGGACCAACTCGATAGGCTGCTGGCCCCGCATCTTGCGCGCGAGGGCCCACCGCAGGTTCGCTATGTGCTTAACCAACTGGATGAGGACGATGCCTTCACCCTGGACATGCTTGAGGCGTTCAAGCAGCGCCTGGGTGCAAAGCCGCCGCTGGAGGTGCACCGCGACAGGGCAATCAGTGAAGCGCTGGCGTTTGGCGTCGACCCCTTGGACAGCCAGGCATTGACCTTGGCCGGAGACGATATCGACGCGCTTTGCCGGTTATTGATTGCGCGCAAAAAATCGCTATAAGTCGCGGTTTATGCGCTTAACGCCAGATGCTTATGCACAATCGGTTGGTTGAGGATGTCACGTAACAGCCATTTTTTGGAGCGGTTCTCATCCCGCCGCAACTGCCTGTTTTGCGGATGTTTTATTGGGTGAACAAAAAATGATCAGCTTGTTTTTTGACCTGTAGCGCAGAGGGCTACAGGCTCTGTAAAGAATCTATCAACAGAGTTATCCACAGGCTGTGGTGCGACAATTCTGCCCCTTAATCGCGCTCGGCAAGCACCATCAAGTTGCGCGGCGTCAATGCGGTTTCGCAGAAGCTGCCTACTTCGATCTTGTAGCCGGCTTCGCTTAGAAACAATGCCCGATCCAGTACCAGCCATAACTCCAGCGGGCGCCGAAATAGGCCACTCACCAATTCCAGGTTTCTGACCTCGGCCAAGCGGCTCCAGCCGTACGCCTCTAACGCTGCCCACTGCTGTTCACCTGTGGATAACCCCTTAAGACGTGCCAGTTCCCGGCAGTAGTCGGCGAAAGGCTTGTCCAGCCAGCGCGTGGGCAGCGAAGGCGCGGGCAGGTATTCGTCGCAGCCACGCAGCTCGCGTTGCAGTTGATCGAAACCCAGGCGCCGCGCCATGGACGTGTCGCGCTGCAAGCGCACCCGCTTGCCGGCGGTAACGGTTTCGCTCAGGGGCAGGCCAAGGTCATCGATCGACAGGTGCAAGGTTGAGGCGCGGCCTGCGGTGGACAGTGCCTGGTAGGTGTCGGCGGTGATGCGGTTATAGCAGCAGGGCGCCAGCGCGAGCTGTTGGCAACCGACCGCGCTGGCCAGTTTTAGCAGGCGCACGTGCAGGTCGCCACAGGCGTGCAGGGCGACGGGCGTGTGTTCACGGCTGAGCGCCACATCGGCCATCACGTCTTGCAGGCGATGGATAGCGGGCAGGCCATGGTGATCGCTCAAGGCCTGGCCTGCGGCGATCAGCGCCGGGTCGTACTCCAGGCAGGTCAGCTGTTGGCCTGTGTGCAACAGGCGGCGGCCGAGGTGGCCCTTGCCGGCGCACCAATCCAGCCAATGCCGGGGTGTTTGCGCAAACTGCAGCGCGGCGCCGAACGCTTCGATTTGCTGCCATTTGCGCCCGGGTACGTCGACATTCAGGCGGTGCGCAGCGGGTTGCAGGAGCCGCGTCGGTAACTTATCCACAGCACTGAGATGCAAGGCTTCGCAGGCTAGTGTGGGAAACGGTGCGGGCGCCGGCAGTGTGTGGGGGTGGTTATGGCTGGTTTCTGCGTCGGACAACGAGCGTTGACGCAGCCACCGGGCCAGTTCCGGATGCTCGGGTTCCCAAGGCAATTGCCGATGAATAAAGGGCCGTGGTCGCCACAGCCCTTGGTGCTTGATCAGAAACGCATCCAGCGCCTCAAAGCGTGCTTCAACGTCCCTGGCATTCATCGACGCGCAGCCAGCGTTCCAGCAGTTTGAAGCCGCGCACCAGCAGGAAGGAGATCAGCAGGTAGAACACGCCGGCGGTGAAGAACATCTCCACGGTGAGGTAGTTGCGCGCGATGATCGTCCTGGCCATGCCGGTCAGCTCCAGCAGGGTCACGGTGCTCGCCAGCGAGCTGGCCTTGAGCATCAGGATGACTTCGTTGCTGTAGGCCGGCAGCCCGATGCGCGCGGCCCGGGGCAGGATGATGTAGAACAGCGTCTTGGGCTTGGACATGCCCAACGCACGGGCTGCTTCGATTTCCCCAGGCGGAATGGCCTGGATGGCGCCCCGCAGAATCTCGGCGATATACGCTGCGGTGTGCAGCGTCATGGTGGCGGTGGCACACCAGAACGGGTCGCGCAGGTACGTCCACATGAAGCTTGAACGGATGGCGTCGAATTGGGCCAGGCCGTAGTAGACCAGGAACAACTGCACCAGCAGCGGCGTGCCGCGAAAGAAAAAGATGTAGGCATAGGGCAGGGCACGCACAGACAGGTGCCTGGACGAGCGCGCGATACCCAGCGGGATGGCCAGGATCAGGCCGAGGATCACAGCGATGCTCACCAGTTCCAGGGTCAGGATGGCGCCCTGGATAAACTTCGGCAGCCACTTGATGATGACTTCCCATTCCATTACGTCGTCCTCACGAAGCCGCGGGCGGCGCGTTTTTCCAGGAAGTGCATAGCCACCATCGACAGAGACGTCAGGGCCAGATAGATGAACGCGGCGACCATATAGAAGGTGAAAGGCTGTTTAGTGACGGTTACGGCGATTTGCGCATGGCGCATGATTTCTTCGAGGCCGATGACCGTAACCAGCGCGGTATCTTTCATCAGGATCAGGAACAGATTGCCCAGCCCCGGCAGGGCGATGCGCCACATCTGCGGCATGATCAACCGGGTAAAGACACGAAACTTCGACAGGCCCAGCGCCACACCCGCTTCGCGGTGGCCTTTGGGAATGGAGATGATCGCCCCTCGCAGCACTTCCGTGGCGTAGGCGCCGAAACACATGCCCAGCGCGATCACGCCAGCGGCAAAGGCGCTGAGGGACAGGTCGGGAATGTCGAGCAACTCACCCAGTGAGCGCATGGCGTTGATCGTGCCGAAGTAAATCAGCAGCACCCACAGCAGTTCCGGCACACCGCGAACGATTGTCGAGTAAGCACCGCCAAGCCATTGCAACGGCTTGTACGGCGAAGTCTTGGCCAAGGCGCCGGCAAGGCCGAGCACCAGCCCCAGGCACAGGGCCGTGAGCGCGAGTTTGACGGTCATCAGCGCGCCAGCGGCAAGCGCCGGGCCGAATCCGTAGAGATCGAAATTCATGGTGTTTTCATATCGCGGCAGGCATTGCAAAAAGCCGACGCGCTCACGTGAGCGCGTCGGGCATACCGTTCAGATCATTCGATGCTGAAAGGGAAGTACTTGTCGTTGATCTTCTTGTAGGTGCCGTCTGCCTTGATCTCCGCCAGGGCTTTGTTCAGGCGCTCGCGCAGTGGGTCGCCTTTACGTACGGCGATACCGATCTTGTCGCTTTCTACCACCGGGTCGCCTTTGAACTCGTAGGCGGAACCGTCTTTGCTCTTGAGCCATTCGTATTGCACGTACTTGTCGGCCAGGATGCCGTCCAGGCGGCCGGACGTCAGGTCGAGGTAGGCGTTTTCCTGGGTGTCGTAGAGCTTGGTTTCGGTATCAGGCAGCTTGTCTTCCAGGTACATACCGGCCAACGTCGCGCGTTGTGCACCGATGACTTTTCCTTTCAGGTAAGCGGCGTCGGTCTTGAAGTCGGCGGTGGCTTTAGGGGCGATGAACTGCAGTTTGTTGGAGTAGTACGGGTCGGTGAAGTCGACGGCCTGCTTGCGTTCATCGGTGATGGACAGCGAGGAGACCAGGAAGTCGAACTTCTTGGCGTTCAGGGCCGGGATGATGCCGTCCCAGTCGGACACATACACTTCGCACTTCTCGACTTTCATCTTGGCGCACAGGGCGTCACCGATGTCTTTGTCGAAGCCGACGACGTTGCCGCTGGCGTCTTTGTTATTGAACGGCGGATAGGCCGCTTCGATCCCCATTTTCAAGGTTTCTGCCATGGCCGTGGCGCTGAATGCCATCGAGACGGCCGCGGCCAGGAGGATTTTTTTATAGTTCTGCATGCATGTTGCTCCGTTAGCGGTTGCTGGACATGAATTGTTTGCAGCGCGCCGAAAGCGGGTTTTCAAACACCTGCTGTGGCGATCCTTGCTCTTCGACCAGGCCCTGGTGGAGGAACACCACTTCACTGGACACTTGGCGGGCGAAGCCCATTTCATGGGTGACCAGCAGCATGGTGCGACCTTCTTCGGCCAGCGCGCGGATCACATTAAGTACTTCCTGAACCATTTCCGGGTCAAGCGCCGAAGTGGGCTCGTCGAACAGGATGACCTTGGGTTGCATCGCCAGGGTGCGCGCGATGGCCGCTCGCTGTTGCTGGCCGCCGGACAATTGCGCGGGGTAGGCGTGGCGCTTGTCGGCAATCCCGACCTTTGCCAGCAGGGCTTCAGCCACTTCAATGGCTTCGGCTTTACTTTGGCCGAGCACTCGGCGAGGGGCCTCGATGATGTTGTCGAGGATGCTCATGTGCGGCCACAGGTTAAAGTTTTGAAACACAAAACCGATTTCGCTGCGCAGGCGGTTGATCTGCTTGCCGTCGGCGGCCATCAGCTCGCCGTTTTTCGCGGCCTTGAGCTTGAGTTCTTCGCCGGCCACCAGGATCTGGCCCTGGTTCGGGTTTTCCAGCAGGTTGATGCAGCGCAGGAAGGTGGACTTGCCGGAACCGGAGGAACCCAGGATCGAGATCACATCGCCGTCGCGAGCGGTCAGCGAAATACCTTTAAGTACCTCCAGCTCACCATAGCGTTTATGCAAGTTGCGGATTTCAAGCGCGGGCGTGGCCTCGGCCATGTGCGGTCCTCGTTGTGTTCGTTGCGATCTTCGCTGTTGGTCCGCCTTCCTGGCGAGGCGCCAAGCTAGCATAGCGTCTTGATGGCAGCCAACAGCGCGGCCGGCGGTAAACAGGTGGTGTGCGGCAGGGTGTCGCATCGGCACAGCAGGGTGTCGCGCCATCAACAACCGAACAACCGTTTGAACCCGAAAAGCCGCAGGCTTCGCGTAAAAAAGGGCGCGATGGTGCCAGCTTTGGCCGGGGGTTGGAAGGGTTAACCGGGCAAACGGTGCTTATCAGCCCTTTTGTGGGGCGTCACGTACTTTTTGTGTGTGTTTATGGTGCGTTTTTTCGTATTGAAAGTGAGTCGCACGGTAACGCTATAGCGGAATGCCATTGTTCTCAATGACTTGCGAGGACTGCTCAATCCTCCTACAACCCGCGTCAATCGCGACGCTGTAACATTTTGGCGCAAATCTTGCGTAAAAAATAAAGAACGCCCTGTTGGTTTCTTTTCACGATAAAGATCACAGGCCGGGCGGACCGTTTTCGCAATTCCTCGTAAAGGTGTGTCAATGAGTAGTACGCAAAGCTCCAATGACCTCGAACAGGGGCTCAAACCGCGTCACGTCACCATGCTGTCGATTGCCGGCGTTATCGGTGCCGGTTTGTTTGTTGGCTCCGGCCACGCGATTGCTGCCGCCGGCCCGGCCGTACTGTTGGCTTACGCCGCTGCGGGTACGCTGGTGGTGTTGGTGATGCGCATGCTGGCCGAAATGGCCGTCGCCTCGCCAGATACGGGTTCGTTCTCCACCTATGCCGACCGGGCGATCGGCCACTGGGCCGGTTTTACCATCGGCTGGCTCTATTGGTGGTTCTGGGTGCTGGTGATTCCGCTGGAGGCCAACGCCGCCGCGACCATCCTGCATGCCTGGTTCCCGGATGTGGCCATCTGGGCCTTTACGCTGATCATCACCTTGCTGCTGACCGTGACCAACCTGTTCAGCGTGAAGAACTACGGCGAGTTCGAGTTCTGGTTTGCGCTGATCAAGGTCGTGGCGATTGTGGGCTTCGTGATCCTCGGCCTGGCGGCGATTTTCGGTTTCCTGCCGACCAGCCAGGTCAGCGGCGTTTCGCACTTGTTCGACACCCAAGGCTTCATGCCGAACGGCATGGGCGCGGTAATGGCGGCGATCCTGACCACCATGTTCTCCTTCATGGGCACCGAGATTGTCACCATCGCGGCGGCTGAATCGAAGAACCCAGGCCAGCAAATCACCAAGGCCACCAACTCGGTGATCTGGCGGATCGGTTTGTTCTACCTGCTGTCGATCTTCATCGTGGTGTCCCTGGTGCCATGGAACGATCCGACCCTGGCGGCGGTGGGTTCGTATCAGACCGTACTGGAACGCATGGGCATCCCGAATGCCAAGCTGATTGTCGACCTGGTGGTACTGGTAGCCGTGACCAGCTGCCTGAACTCGGCGCTTTACACCGCCTCACGCATGCTGTTCTCCCTGGGCCGTCGCGGTGATGCACCGGCCGTGGCCAAGCGCACCAACAAGAGTGGCACGCCTTACTGGGCTGTGCTGCTGTCTACTGGCGCAGCCTTCCTGGCAGTGTTCGCCAACTACGTGGCCCCGGCGGCAGTGTTCGAATTCCTGCTCGCCAGCTCGGGTGCCATTGCATTGCTGGTCTATCTGGTGATCGCGGTGTCGCAACTGCGCATGCGTCAGAAACGTATGGCGGCGGGCGAGAAAATTGTCTTCAAGATGTGGCTGTTCCCGGGCCTGACCTACGCGGTGATGGTGTTCATCGTGGGCACGCTGACCATCATGCTGTTCCAGGAAGCGCATCGGGTCGAGATTATCGCGACTGGGGTGCTGAGCTTGCTGGTCGTGGCGGCAGGGCTGTTTGTATCCAGCCGGCGCAAGGCGCAGAGCGCGGGTGCTGCCGTACTGAACTGACGGAATGCGGTAAATAATGTGGGAGCGCACCGCCGCTCCCACATTTAGTTGTGCGTCATTCTTGCGAGCTGACCAGCGCCTGGGACGCCGCCACGTAATCCGCCTGGAACTCCGGCGACTCGATCCACGCCAGTGCCGCTGCCTCATCATCAGTGTCCGTGGTCCACTGCCGATACTCGATCAGCGCCGCCAGGATAAAGTCGGTGGCTTCTTCTTCGCCTTCTTGCTCAAGCACCAGCGCCAGCAACGGGTGGGCCAGGAACACGGCGCAGAGGGTTTGCTGGCTGGTTTCGCCTGCAGTGCGCATTTCTACGAACAGCTCGGTCAAATCCACTGACTCAAGGTCAATGCGGCTGTCATCACCGGCAAACGCATCCGGCTTGGCCGCGACGGCGCGCTGGGTACGGTTTTGCTTGGCCTTGGCCTTTGCCCGTTGGGCACGTTTTTGCTGCTTGTCTGGCGAGGCCATGGGCTTAGCGTCCTAGGGGGCTGGATCTGGGGGGAGTATTGAAGCGCAGGTTGGGGGAAATCCCAAGGGTATCCGCAGCTAATTGGCCGTTTTGCAGCCATACCAATGCAATCGGCCACAGCCTCTGTTGATGCTCGCTGCGAAAAAATGCGAAATGTCCGACTGCCTTTTCGCCAATATCAGCAGGCGCGATCCGCAGATGAGTGCGTTCACTGCCGTCGAAGTAACCCAGTAGTCGCTCGCTGCAGCATCGCCTCGAAATCCAGCACGCCCCAATCCGACCACGAGGCTTTGAAGCCACGCAGTGAGCCGCTGCGGGAGTCGCCGATGCCACGGTAGCCGTAGGTGATGACGAGGGGGCGTTCGAGGTCGGTGCGCAGGTGGCGCCAGGTGAAGCCGCCCAAGACGTAGCCGTCGATGGCAAGCTCCTTGAAAGGAATACGGTGATCGTGCATACGTGAGGCCGCAGGTATTTGCGAGCAGACGTCGGTCAAATTCATCGTTTCACGGCCTCTGTCAGTTTCTTATTTTTTTAGTAACAGTTGTTCAGTTTGCCATTACTTGTGTTCCCTATGGCAGGCTCACTAAGCTCCGACATCCCTTGATAAAGCCATACATCCGAGAGGAACGACAGCACATCATGGACCGATTAGACTGGCAGGCATCCTTTAAGGAGGTCTCTATGAGCATTCCACTTTCTCCCATCGTTTCAGCGTTTGAAACTGAAGAGCAGGCCGCCAGCTATGACCGTTGGTTTCGTGCCAAGGTGCAGGCTTCAATTGATGACCCCCGTCCAAACATTCCGCATGATCAGGTTATGGCAGAGATGCGCGCTCTGATTGAATCGAAGCGAAAAGCGCAAGATGAGGGTTGAGTGGCGGCCGGAAGCACGCGCCGAGCTGAGAGCAATTTTAGAATACATTCTTGAGCAGCAATGCTGCGGCAGCCAGTGATTTGAACGAGTCCATCGAGCTAGCGACAACGGCTCTTCCAGATCATCCGTTTCACTACCGCATGGGTCGAATCCCTGGTACTCGAGAAGTTGTCGTGCACCCGAACTATCTGGTGGTGTATCGAATAGAGGATTGGATCGAGATACTGACAGTGCTACATGCCCGTCAGGAGTACCCCTGATAACCAAACTGGTTGTATCGCTCGACCTTAAGTCGGTAGATGCATAACCTTGCGCTCTTGCGATCCGATAGAGCCGCCTCATGACCCGCGACACCCTCGAACACAACCAGATCCCGGTCTACTTCGTAGCCGTTCTTCTGGCGGCCGCTTTTGGCTTGCTCGCACCCTCATTTGCCCACGGCCTCGGCGCGCTGGTCACGCCCACCATTGCGATGCTGATGTACGCAATGTTCCTCCAAATTCCTTTTTTGGATCTGCGCCAGAGCTTGAGTAACAAGCGTTTCCTGTCGGCACTACTGCTCGCCAACTTTATCCTGGTGCCCCTGCTGGTGTGGGCATTGACCCAGAGCCTGGTTGGGCGTCCGGCATTGCTGGTCGGGGCGTTGCTGGTGTTGCTGACCCCGTGCATCGACTACGTGGTGGTGTTTACCCATATCGGCAAGGGCGATTCGCGGTTGATGCTGGCGGCTACGCCGGTGCTGTTGCTGCTGCAATTGGCGCTGTTACCGATCTATCTGAGTGTGATGCTCGGCGCCCAATCCGAGGTAGCGGTGGAGGCAGGGCCGTTTATCGAGGCGTTCCTCTTGTTGATCGTGGTGCCGATGATTCTGGCGGTGGTTACGACTTCCCTGGCACAGCGATCGCCGGTCGTCAGTGTTTGGAACAGTGGCTGGGCGTGGTTGCCGGTGCCGGCGATGGCGGTGGTGTTGTTTGTGGTGATCGGCTCGCAAATCACATCGGTGGTACGGGATATCAACCTGTTGCTGCCGGTGATCCCGGTGTATGTGGGTTTTCTGGTGCTGGCGCCGCTGATGGGCGTGTTGGCCTCGCGGTTGTTTGCACTCCCGGCGACGGCGGCCAGGGCGGTGACATTCAGCGCGTCGACGCGCAACTCGCTGGTGGTATTGCCTCTGGCGCTGGCCTTGCCCGAGGATGTGCGTGGGTTGGCGGCGACGGTGGTGATCCTGCAAACCCTGATAGAACTGGTGGGCGAGTTGATTTACGTTCGGTTGATCCCTAAGTGGGTGTGGCCCGCAGGTCGGTAAGCGCGGGAATGTTCAGGTCTGTTCAGGCGTTATTCAGCAGGGCAGCCGGCACCATAAGTCGGCGCCGCTTACCTGACAGGTCAACCGATGGATCACCGCAACCGTTTTCGCCTGGAATCCCTGGGCATTTTCCTGTTTGCCCTGTTGCTGTTCACTCTGGGTATCTGGGATCAGCAAACCCAAGGGTTTGACGGACGCTGGGCGCTGTTCCTACAAGAAATGTTTCGCCATGGCGCGAGCCTTTTCCCGACTACCTATGGCCAGCCCTACGCGGATTACCCCGGCACCGCGACCTTTTTCAGCGTTGTGTTCGCACGACTGTTTGGTGCGCCCAACCATCTGGCGAATGTGCTGCCCACCGCCCTGGCGTCCGCCGGGGTGGTTGCCTTGATCTATCGCTTGCTCGTCCCGGCGAATCGCCAGTGGGCGCTGCTCGCCGTGCTGCTGACGTTGCTCACCACCCAACTGCTCGAAAAATCCCGCTCGGTCTGCCTGGACCAGATGGTAGCGTTGCTCTGTATAGGCAGTTTTTACCTGCTGCACAGTGGTGGGCGCTGGAGGCGGCTGGCGGTGTTTGCGTTGTTCATCCTGGGCTTTGCCATACGCGGACCGCTGGGGTTGATCGAAGTCTGTGGCGTGGTGTGCGTGTATTGGGCGCTGGGCAAGCCTGGCGAGCGCGTGAAGCAAGTGCTCATTCATGGCCTCGTCGGCCTGGTGTTGTTAGCAGCCTGTTGGTGGCTGCTGGTGAAACTGGCGCGCCTCAGCGGTGGTGACGCATTTGCCGATGAAGTGTTCAAGATGCAGGTGGGCGGACGCCTCGATGAAGCCGGTGAGCCGTTCTATTTTTACTTCCAACTGAGCTTGTATCGCTACTTCCCGGTGGTGCCGTTGGCGCTGGCCACCATGATTGCGCTGCGTCATCGCTGGGCCGAGCGGTTTGAGGGCGATATGCAATTGGTGGTGCGGCTCGGTGCCTGCGGCTTGATGATCTTGCTCGGGCTGTCGGTGCCGCACTTCAAGCGCGCTTACTACATCCTGCCCATGGTGCCGATGTTTGCGGCTGTCGCGGCCTATGGGCTGCTCCATGCGCAAGGTTGGCTCGCTGGCGTGCGCCGCTGCTACGAAGGGCTTGTCGTGGCGCTACCGGCGTTGTGCGTCGTTGCAGTGTTTGTCTGTCGGCATGGGTGGCACAAGCATGGTTACTGGCCAGATGTTTCGTTGCCGCTGCTGATCGGTGTGCTGATGGTGTTCCAAGTGGCGGCGTTGATTGCCTGGCGGCGGGTGGGGCGGTTGGTTTGGCTCAGCCTGATTGCATTGTCGGCGCAATGGTTGTTGTTGGTGATGGTGGTAGAGCCGGCCAAGGACCTGCAGTTTGACACCCGGCAGTTTGTCGGCCAGGTGGAAGCGCTGCGCGTCACGCAGCCGGGGCCGTTGGTGTTTATCAACCTCGGCCGGGATACCTGGGCAGTGCGCTACATGATGAACCTGGATCACGATGAGCGGCCGGTGTTTGTGGGGGCTCATGAGCTTGACCGATTAGGTGCGTTGCCACGGCCGGCGTGGGTGATTGTGGCGCGCAAGGAAGTGGCGTTGCTGCAAGGGACATCCCTGGCGGACGTCGCTCCAAGCTTTGAAGGGCGGTTGAACGATAATCCGCTGATGGTGTTTTTGCTGAAGTGAGCGAAGCGCGAGATCAAAATCGCCACTGGGTTAAGTCAAATCCCAGGCAACAAAAAACCCGCACTAGGCGGGTTTCTTGTGTGCTTTCAGGTGTGCTTGGCATCACCTGAAAACGAAAGGTGGTGCCCAGAGACGGAATCGAACCGCCGACACGGGGATTTTCAATCCCCTGCTCTACCGACTGAGCTATCTGGGCAACGGGGCGCATTAAACGGGTTTTTCAGGGGGTCGTCAAGCAAGTTTTCAAAAAATATTTAATTATTACCGTCGCTTACGTGCCGACCCCGGTTTTTGATCAATTATTGAGCAGGTGGCACGTAGCCGTCGGCCTTGGCGTAATCCTCGCCGGAAAAGAACTTGTCCATCTCGCCTGCCAGGTATTTACGGTCTTCGGCGTTCATCATGTTCAGGCGTTTTTCGTTGATCAGCAGAGTCTGGTGTTTCAACCAGTCGCCCCAGGCTTTGGCGCAGACGTGCTCGAAAATGTCCTGGCCCTTGGCACCTGGGTACGGAGGGCGTTCGAGGCCTGGCAATTCTTCTTTGTACTTGCGGCACATGATGGTGCGGGTCATGACGAAACTCCTGCATTCAATACGTCGGCCGCGCGCTTCAGCAGTTTTTTCACCGGGGCGGCAAGGCCCAGGCGCGGCGGGGTGGCGAGGTTATACCAGAGCCAGTCGGCCTCGGCCACGTGGTTGGCGGACTCCTCGACCTGGACCAGCCAGGGTTCGATAGCCAACTGAAAGTGGCTGAAGGTGTGAATCAGGCTCGGCAGTTCCTGTTGCTTGCCCAGTGCCAGCGCGTGCTGGTTGGCCAAGTGTTCCAGGTCTTGCAGGTCATCCAGCTCCGGCAAGCTCCACAGGCCGCCCCACAGGCCCGTCGAGGGGCGACGGTAAAGCAGGATCGCGCCCTCGGCATTCGCCAGCAGTGGCATCAGCGTGCGTTTTTGCGGGATGGTCTTGCGCGGCTTGGGGATCGGGTAGCGCGTCTCCAGGCCGAGCATGTGGGCTTCGCAGGTTTTTTCCAGTGGGCACAATAGGCAGCTGGGTTTGCTGCGGGTGCAGAGGGTGGCGCCCATGTCCATCATCGCCTGGGTGTAGGCGTTGACGCGATCATGCGGCGTGAAGCGTTCTGCGGTGGCCCACAGCTGCTTTGCCACCTTGGGTTCGCCGGGATAGCCTTCCTGCGCCGTGAAGCGTGCCAGTACGCGCTTGACGTTGCCGTCGAGGATCGGCGCACGCAGGCCCATGCTCAGGCTGGCGATCGCACCGGCGGTGGACAAGCCTATGCCGGGCAACTCGGTGAGCTTCTCGACATCCTTGGGAAACTCGCCGCCGTATTCGGCCACGACAATCTTCGCCGTCTTTTGCAGGTTGCGGGCCCGCGTGTAGTACCCCAGCCCGGTCCATAAGTGCAGCACTTCATCTTCCGGGGCTGCCGCCAGGGCCTCGACCGTCGGCAGCGACGCCATGAAGCGGTCGAAGTAATTGAGCACGGTACTCACCTGGGTCTGCTGCAGCATGATTTCCGAGACCCACACCCGATAAGGCGTGATGCCCTGTTGCCAGGGCAGGTCGTGGCGACCGTGACGGTCGTACCAGTTGAGCACCGCCTCTGAAAATTGCTCGTTTCTCATCGATTGAACAGGCCTTTCAGTGCGTCTTTGAGCTTCGGGTTGACCTTGTCGAGCTTCTCTTCAAGCTTTTCGTTGAGGCGGTTGCCCGCCGCCTTGATCGCGACTTGGCCAAGGCCATCCTTATCCAGGCGGCACGCCTTGGCGCCCAGTTCCAGCGGGCCACGGCAGCGCAGCGGCACTTCGATGCCCTGGAAGTTGGAGCCCACCTGGCAGGCGGGGTCCGGCGTTTCACGCTGGTCACCTTCGACAATGATGCCGATGCGGTAGTCCATGCCCAGGACGCGCAGGTCGACATCGCCATTACCGTTGACCGTCAGGCCCGGGATGCGCACTTTCAGGTCCGGGTTGCTGGCGACACCGTTACGGAAGGTCAGGTTACCCTTCAGTTCCTGGAACGGCGTGTCTTTGCCTTGCGGTGTGCTGCTCAAGGTTTTGCGGTTGAGCAAGGCGATGCCGGTGCACAGTTGCTGTTCAAGGTTGGCGTTGAGCAGCACGCCGTTGTTGATCACGAAACTGGCGGTGCCGTTGAGGCTGTCGATCAGCGCTTTCTGGCTATTGCCACGGCCAGTGAGGTTGCTGTCGAGGGTGATCTGGCCCTTCACCGGCGGAGTTTGCCCCTGGGCTTGCAGGATGCGTTCGACCGGTACCTGCTTGATCCGGCTTTGCAGCGCGAGCACCGGGGTATCCTGGCGCACATCGAGGTTGCCGTTGGCCTTGAAGGTGCCGTTGTAGAGGCCGCCGCTCAGGGTGTCGAGCTTGAGTTGGCCATTGATGCCGGACGCTTTTAGCACGGCATTCTGGATCGGCAACTTGCTCAGGGTCAGTTGGCCAAACGCCAGGTCGGCGTCCACATCCAGCGTGCGCAGGCGGGTCAATGGCAACAGTTTGTCGGTGCTCCAGGCGCCTTTGGTCGGCGCGTCGGGCAGCGGTGTGGTGCCGCCAGCAGCCATGGCACCGGCTTCGCTGTTCTGCACTTCGGCCTGGCGGGCAGCGGCTGCGCCCTTGGCGGATTCGGACTTGGCCGGCAGATAGTTGTCGGCATTGAACGTGTCGCCCTTGAGCTGCACGCGCAGGGACTGCTTGGCAAAATCGTCCACGGCCACGCGACCGGTGAAGGTGCTGCCGTCGAGTTTCAGGTTGAGGTCTTCCAGGGCGATGCTGCTTGGCGTGCCCTTGAGGCGGCTGACCAGTTCGACTTTGCTCAGGCTGCCCTCGGCCATTGGCGGCAGCGGGTGGCCGACGCTGTCGAGGAACTTGGCCAAGTCGAATTGGGCGATGGACAGGGCGCCGCTGAGCTGCGGGGTCTTGTCCAGGTCGTTGACCTTCAGCTCGCCCAAGGCGCGCAATTGGTTGGCCGAGAGCTTAATGTTGGTCCATTCGGCGATATTCGCCGCCTGGTCCACCAACAGTTGGCCCTGGGTCGAGAAGGTCACGGTCTTGCCTTGCAGTGGCTCGCCCGTGGCTTCGCCGGTGATCTTCATGTCTTCAAGCTGGTAGCGCTTGAGCGCACGCTGGATGCGCAGGTTGCCGTTGAGTTCGGTCTTGACGCGCATCACCGGCTGGTTGCTGCCGAAGAAGGCGGTGAGTTTCACCGGGATGCTGGCGCCTTCATGCACGGCGCCAGCGCTCAATTGGATGCTTTCGGCGCTGAACTGCTTGCCGGTCTGCTCATCGTTATATTCGATGCGGGCGTTGTTGACCGTCAGGCTGTCGATGTCCAGGCGGATGGGTTTTGCCGGCTTGTCCGATTCGGGTTCGGCCGGTTGTTCAACCGAACCAGGGCTGCCGACGCTCGCCTCTGTCACGTTCTTGCCGATGTCTTCCCAGTTGCCGTGCCCTTCCTTGTTGCGGTTGAGGCGCAGGTTCAGGCCTTCGACACGTACGTCACTCATCTGCACTTCGCGGCGCAGCAGCGGCAGCACGCGTACCGACAGGCCGAGCATCTGCAGGTCGGCGAAGGGCTGGGTCGGTGCGGTCAGGGTTGCCACGCTGGCTTCGTGCAGTTCCAGGCCAAGCCAGGGGAACAGGCTCCAGCCGATGTCGCCATTGAGCGTCAGCTCGATGTGGGCCTTGTCGCGGGCAATCTGGCGAATCTCGTCTTTATAGTCGTTGGGATCGAAGAGATGGGTCAGGGCAAAGCCTAGAGCCACAATGATCAGCAACAGCCCGAGAAGTACCAGACCCAGGATTTTGCCGAACGCTTTCATGGGCGAGTCCTTGTATGTCGATTTCAAAATTTAGCCGCAGAGTATAACGCCCGACGGCCTGCGGCAGTGCTCCGATCGTTACATTGTATCCAGGGGCGAGGGAACGGGTTTTTGGCGTCAAACAAACAGATTTCTTGAAAAAGGTGATATCAGTTTGGTTTTTCTGTCATCGACAGGTGCTAATCTCTGCACGTTCGTCCGCCTTCTGCGACTTAAGGTCGCGCCTAAAATGGAGCTTCACTCAACAAAACGGCCACGCTTTGCGTGCAAGGCCGAGGGAGAGAGCGCCTGACGGACACATACTAACAACTGGGGGAAACACCAATGAGCACTAGCACTGCGGCCGCTTCAACTGCCGCACAGCCTGCGTTCCTGTCCAAGGAACGCATTATCGCCAAGCCCGGCTTCAACCGCTGGCTGGTTCCGCCGGCCGCCCTGGCTATCCACCTTTGCATCGGCATGGCCTACGGCTTCTCGGTGTTCTGGTTGCCACTGTCCAAGGCGCTGGGTATCACCAAGCCGGTTGCTTGTGCGCCGGACATGAGCTTCATCGCCCAAGTCTTCTCGTCCCAATGCGACTGGCCCATCTCCATGCTGGGCTGGATCTACACCTTGTTCTTCATCTTCCTGGGCTGCTCGGCAGCCATCTGGGGCGGCTGGCTGGAACATGCCGGGCCACGTAAGGCCGGTGTTGTGTCGGCGTTGTGCTGGTGTGGCGGCCTGCTGATCTCGGCGTTGGGTATCTATACCCACCAGATCTGGCTGATGTGGATCGGCTCCGGGGTCATCGGCGGTATCGGCCTGGGCCTGGGCTATATCTCGCCGGTATCGACCCTGATCAAGTGGTTCCCGGACAAGCGTGGCATGGCCACCGGTATGGCGATCATGGGCTTCGGCGGTGGTGCGATGGTTGGCGCCCCGTTGGCAGCCGCATTGATGGGTCACTTCGCAACGCCAGACAGTGTGGGTGTATGGCAGTGCTTCCTGGTGATGGCTGCGATCTATTTCGTGTTCATGATCGGCGGCGCCTTGTCCTACCGCGTTCCACCCACCGGCTGGAAACCTGAGGGCTGGACCGCACCGGCGAAAAAAGCCAGCAACGCGATGATCACCCACCGCCACGTGCACGTGAACGTGGCGTGGAAAACCCCGCAATTCCGCCTGGTTTGGCTGGTGCTGTGCCTGAACGTATCCGCCGGTATCGGCATCCTCGGCATGGCTTCGCCACTGCTGCAGGAAGTGTTCGGCGGCAAGCTGCTGGGTGTGGATGTACCGTTTGGTCAGCTGGATGCCGGTCAATTGGCGTCCATTGCCGCCATCGCAGCAGGTTTCACGGGGCTGTTGAGCCTGTTCAACATCGGTGGCCGATTCTTCTGGGCGTCGTTCTCCGACTACCTGGGGCGTAAAAACACCTACTTCGTGTTCTTCGCCCTGGGCTTTGCCCTGTACGCGTTGATCCCGAACCTGGGGCATTTGGGTAACGTGGCGCTGTTTGTGGCGGCGTTCTGCATCATCCTGTCGATGTACGGCGGTGGTTTTGCGACCGTTCCGGCCTACTTGGCTGACCTGTTCGGTACGCAAATGGTCGGCGCGATCCACGGTCGCCTGCTGACCGCCTGGGCCGCTGCGGGCGTATTGGGCCCGGTGTTGGTGAACTACCTGCGTGAGTATCAGCTGAGCATTGGCGTTGAACGCGCTGCGGCCTACGACATCACCTTGTACATCCTGGCCGGCCTGCTGGTGCTGGGTTTCATCTGCAACCTGCTGGTTCGTCCGGTGGCCGACAAGTATTTCATGACCGATGCCGAATTGGCCGCCGAACAGGCGCTGGGCCATGACAAAGGCGCGGATGCGACCACTTCCCTGGAGTGGAAAGCGGCGTCCGGCACTGTGCCTTTGGCCATTGCTGCCTGGCTGGTGGTGGGTATTCCGTTGGCGTGGGGTGTGTGGGTGACCCTGCAGAAGACGGCGGTACTGTTCCGCTAACACCAAGTGTGTAGTGAGCGGGGCAGCCCGCTCACTGCACGACTGGCGCTCACATGTATACACATGTCTATCCCCGACATCTCTCGCTTCAACTCGTCAGTCTTATCCCCTCCGATGTTTCTGTTTAGCGCCCGCGCCCCTATAATGGCTGCCTTTTTCGCCCAATGATTTTGCGGAGCTGGTGATGGCCGAACGTAAGGCGTCTGTCGAGCGCGACACTCTGGAAACCCAGATCAAAGCCTCGATCAACCTGGATGGCACCGGAAAGGCCCGATTTGATATCGGTGTCCCTTTTCTTGAGCACATGCTGGACCAGATCGCCCGTCACGGGCTGATCGACCTGGATATCGTCAGCAAGGGCGACCTGCATATCGACGACCACCACACGGTGGAAGACGTTGGCATCACCCTTGGCCAGGCGTTTGCCAAAGCCATCGGCGACAAAAAAGGCATCCGTCGCTACGGCCACGCCTATGTCCCGCTGGACGAAGCGCTGTCGCGCGTAGTCATCGACTTCTCCGGCCGCCCAGGCCTGCAGATGCACGTGCCCTACACCCGCGCCACCGTGGGCGGCTTCGACGTCGACCTGTTCCAGGAGTTTTTCCAGGGTTTCGTCAACCACGCACTTGTCAGCCTGCACATCGACAACCTGCGCGGCACCAACACCCACCACCAGATCGAAACCGTGTTCAAGGCTTTCGGCCGCGCGCTGCGCATGGCCGTCGAGCTGGATGACCGCATGGCCGGGCAAATGCCTTCGACCAAGGGCGTCCTGTAATGCAGACGGTCGCGGTTATCGATTACGGCATGGGTAACCTGCACTCGGTGGCCAAGGCCCTCGAGCACGTCGGTGCCGGCAAGGTGCTGATCACCAGCGATGCCAACGTGATTCGCGAAGCCGATCGCGTGGTGTTCCCCGGTGTTGGCGCGATTCGCGATTGCATGGCCGAGATCCGCCGCCTGGGCTTTGACAGCCTGGTGCGCGAAGTCAGCCAGGACCGTCCGTTCCTCGGCATCTGCGTGGGCATGCAAGCCTTGCTCGACAGCAGTGAAGAGAACGACGGCGTCGACTGCATCGGTTTGTTCCCGGGCCAGGTGAAGTTCTTCGGCAAAGGCCTGCATGAAGACGGCGAACACCTGAAAGTCCCGCACATGGGCTGGAACGAAGTCAGCCAGGCGGTGGATCACCCGCTGTGGCACGACATTCCGGACATGGCACGCTTCTACTTCGTGCACAGCTACTACATCGCCGCCGGTAAGCCGGGCCAGGTGGTGGGTGGCGGGCACTACGGCGTCGATTTCGCCGCTGCGCTGGCCGAAGGCTCGCGGTTTGCCGTGCAGTTCCACCCGGAGAAGAGCCATACCCATGGCCTGCAATTGCTGCAGAACTTCGCCGCCTGGGACGGGCGCTGGTAATGGCCAGGAAGCCGAAGCAGCCGGTCTTGAACCTCACGCCTGAACAGGAGAGTGAGGCTACCCTCAAGATCAAGCGTTTCATGGAAGATCGCTTCGAGCTCAAGCTGGGCTCGTTCGAGGTCGCCGAGATCCTCGAACTGTTCACCACTGAAGTGGCTCCGCATTATTACAACAGGGCGATTTTCGACACGCAGACGCTCCTCAAAGAAAGGTTCGAAAGCATCGAAAGCGACCTGTGGTCGCTTGAGAAACCCTGATTTCCCAAGCATTGCTGAATATCGAATAAGGTTTGCCAGATGCTGATTATCCCCGCTATCGATCTCAAGGACGGTGCCTGCGTACGTCTGCGCCAAGGCCGCATGGAAGACTCCACCGTATTCTCCGACGACCCGGTGAGCATGGCCGCCAAATGGGTCGAAGGGGGCTGCCGTCGCCTGCATCTGGTGGACTTGAACGGCGCTTTCGAAGGCCAGCCGGTGAACGGTGAAGTGGTCACCGCCATTGCCAAGCGTTACCCGAACCTGCCGATCCAGATCGGCGGCGGTATCCGCTCTCTGGAAACCATCGAGCACTACGTCAAGGCCGGCGTGAGCTACGTGATCATCGGCACCAAGGCGGTGAAAGACCCGGCCTTCGTCGCCGAAGCCTGCCGCGCCTTCCCCGGCAAGGTGATCGTGGGCCTGGACGCCAAGGACGGTTTCGTTGCCACCGACGGCTGGGCTGAAATCAGTACCGTGCAAGTGATCGACCTGGCCAAGCAATTTGAAGCCGACGGCGTCTCCGCCATCGTTTATACCGACATCGCCAAAGACGGCATGATGCAGGGCTGCAACGTGCCGTTCACCGCTGCGCTGGCGGCCGCCACGAAGATCCCGGTGATCGCTTCCGGCGGTATCCACAACCTGGGCGACATCAAGTCGCTGCTGGACGCCAAGGCGCCCGGCATCATCGGCGCCATTACCGGCCGCGCGATCTACGAAGGGACCCTGGACGTCGCCGAAGCCCAGGCTTACTGCGATGCCTACAACGGCTGAGGACTGACCATGGCGCTGGCCAAACGCATCATCCCTTGCCTGGACGTCGACAACGGTCGCGTGGTCAAGGGCGTCAAGTTCGAGAACATCCGCGACGCCGGTGACCCGGTGGAAATTGCCCGTCGCTACGATGAGCAAGGTGCCGACGAAATTACGTTCCTCGACATCACCGCCAGCGTCGACGGCCGCGACACCACGTTGCATACCGTCGAGCGCATGGCCAGCCAGGTCTTCATCCCGCTGACCGTGGGCGGTGGCGTGCGTACTGTGCAAGACATCCGCAACCTGCTCAATGCCGGCGCGGACAAAGTCTCGATCAACACGGCGGCGGTGTTCAACCCGGAGTTCGTGGGCGAGGCCGCGCAGCACTTCGGCTCGCAATGCATTGTCGTTGCCATCGACGCCAAAAAAGTCTCCGGCCCTGGCGAAACCCCGCGATGGGAGATCTTCACCCACGGCGGTCGCAAGCCGACCGGCCTGGACGCGGTGGAGTGGGCAATGAAGATGGAAGCCCTCGGCGCCGGTGAAATCCTGCTGACCAGCATGGACCAGGACGGCATGAAAAACGGCTTCGACCTGGGCGTGACCCGCGCCATCAGTGATGCGCTGGGCATTCCAGTGATTGCTTCCGGCGGCGTCGGCAACCTGCAGCATTTAGCCGATGGTGTGATCGAAGGCCACGCCAGCGCAGTGCTGGCGGCGAGTATTTTCCACTTTGGCGAATACACCGTTCCCGAGGCCAAGGCCTACATGGCGGCGCGCGGTATCGTCGTTCGCTAAACGCTGCTGGACACCATGGCAAGTGCGCGGCACTCTCTGCGCTTGCCATGGACTCCGGTAGCCTTCATGTTCAAGACCCTGCTGCTCGCCCTCGCCAGTACTTCCCTCCTGTTGGCAGGTTCGGCCAACGCCGAAGAACCGTCTGACGCCTCCCTGGTGTTGCTGACGGAAAACTTCCCGCCCTACAACATGGCGAAAAACGGCAAGAACTTCGCCAAGGACGAGAACATCGAAGGCATCGCCGTGGACATCGTGCGGGAAACCTTCAAGCGTGCCGGCATTTCCTACAACCTCACCCTGCGTTTTCCTTGGGAGCGCATCTACAAGCTCGCCTTGGAAAAACCTGGCTATGGCGTATTCGTGATGGCCCGTTTGCCGGATCGAGAGGCACTGTTCAAATGGGTCGGCCCTATCGGTCCGGATGATTGGGTGCTGCTGGCCAAGGCCGATAGCAAGATCCAGCTCGACGACCTCAAGCAGGCGCACCGCTATAAGATCGGCGCCTACAAGGGCGACGCCATCGCCGAGACCCTGGAAAAGCAGGGCCTCAACCCGATTGTGGTGCTTCGCGATCAAGACAACGCGCAAAAGCTGCTGGATGGCCAGATCGACCTGTGGGCCACTGGCGATCCCGCGGGCCGCTACCTGGCGCGCCAGGTGGGCGTGAGCGGGCTCAAGACCGTGCTGCGGTTCAACAGTGCGCAGCTCTATCTTGCTTTGAACAAGGACGTGCCGGACGAACTGGTGGCCAGGCTTCAGGCCGCACTGGATCAGTTGCGTAAAGACGGCGCCGTCGACGAGATCATGTCTAAGTATCTGTAATTTATAGGAAGCCCTGAGCTGACTTGCCAGCGATACACACTCAAATGTAATCGTGGCTCGCTCGAGATGTGTAGAGACCTGTGCAGCAATAGCGGCCTTTCAGTCACGCGTCAGGTTGCTGATGCACCAGCTATCGCTGGCAAGCCAGCTCCAACAGTGGATCGTCGCTGTCTTCCCTAGCGATAAACCCCGTCCTTCCCGTGTCCGGCCATCGCCCGGTTGCTGCGCACGCTGATCATCAACTTGATGTCGATCCAATCGACGCCCTGGGCCTTGAGTTTGGGCAGCTCGCGCTCCAGCACGGCCAGGGTTTGCGGGTAAGGGTGACCGATCATCACGGCCGAACCCTGCTTGTGGGCCAGCTTGATTGCGGTCTGCAATTGTGTGGTGATCGCCGCTTCAGTGCGCTCGTCATCGAGGAATACGTCCCGCGAGACGCTGGCCAGGCCGATCTTCTGAGCCTCGGCGGCGGCGACTGTCTTGGCGCTGGTGCGGCTGTCGACAAAGAATTTGTTGCGCCGTTGCAACTCGCCCATCAACCAGGCCATGGCCTCGGGCTGGGCGGTCATGCGACTGCCCATGTGGTTGTTGATGCCGGCAGTGTAGGGCACTGCCTGAAAGGCGGCGTCCAGGCGCTTGCCGAGCTCCTCGATGGACAGTTCCGGGTGCCAGGCGAACGGGCCGGTGGCCGGGTCCATGGGCATATGCAGGATCACGATCTTGCCGGCTTTGTGGGCTTCGCGGGCAAATTCGGCGGCGTGGGGTGTGTCGGGCATGATCGCCGTGGTGACCGGCCCAGGCAGGGCCAGCACGCGACGATCCCGGGGCAGGTTCTGCCCGAGGTCGTCGATGATCAGGGTCAGGTAGGCTTTGTGCGGCTCGCCGGTAGGCGTCGCATGGGCGACGCCTGCCAGGCTGCACAGCACAGCGATGATCAGGGCAAAACGCATATCAACGGCTGCGCGTGATGCTCAGGCCTTTGAGCAGGCTCAGCGCCTGGGCCAACTGGTAGTCGTCGTCCTGTGGCATCGGCTTGGCTTTGGCGCGGCTGCCGGTGGGTTGGTCAGCGCCGCCGTTGCCATTGCCCAAGTGACCTTGCAGGTCCGCTTCTTTGTAGTACTCGCTGTCGATCTCGTTGGTGATCTTGGCCTTGCGCACCTCAATGTCCGGCACGATGCCCTGAGCCTGGATCGAGCGACCGTTCGGCGTGTAGTACAGCGCTGTGGTGATCTTCAGCGCACGCTCGTTGTTCAGCGGCAGCACGGTTTGTACCGAGCCTTTGCCGAAGCTGGTGGTGCCCATCAGTACGCCGCGTTTATGGTCTTGCAGGGCGCCGGCGACGATTTCCGACGCCGAGGCGCTGCCGCCGTTGATCAGCACGGCCAGTGGCACGTTTTCGCTGAGGTCGTTGCCGGTGGCCGAGAAGCGCAGTTCGGAGTTGGCAATACGGCCCTTGGTGTAGACGATCAGGCCCTTGGTGATGAAGTGATCAACCACTTCCACCGCCGATTGCAGCACGCCGCCTGGGTTGTTGCGCAGGTCGAGCACGATGCCGCTGAGTTTCTTGCCGTTGTCCTTGCGCAGCTTGGCCAGGGCCTTGGCCACTTCGTCACCGGTCTTGACCTGGAACTGGGTGATACGGATGTAGCCGTAGCCCGACTCCAGCAGTTGGCTCTTCACGCTCTTGACCACAATGGTCGCGCGGGTCAGCGTTACATCGAACGGGTTGCCGCCGTCGCGCACCAGGGTCAGGGTGATTTTCTGGCCGATCTTGCCGCGCATCTTGTCGACGGCTTCGGTCATGGTCTGGCCACGGGTCGGCTGGCCGTTGATCTTGACGATAAAGTCGCCGGCCTGGATACCCGCCTTGGATGCCGGCGTGTCATCGATCGGCGAGACCACCTTGATGTTGCCGTCTTCGGCGCCGACTTCAATGCCCAGGCCGCCGAATTCGCCGCTGGTGCTTTCCTGCAGCTCAGCGAAATCTTCCGGGCCCAGGTAGGCGGAGTGTGGGTCGAGGTTGCTGAGCATGCCCTTGATGGCATTCTCCAGCAGGGTCTTGTCGTCTACGGGTTCGACATAGGCTGCCTTGATCCGGTCCATGACCTCGGCAAAGGTGCGCAGTTCGTCCAGCGGCAATGGCGCCTTGGTGGTGGCGGCTGTGGTGGCAGGCGCAGCCGGGGCGGCCTGGTCGGCGAAAGCCAGGGGCGCGCCGATCACTAGGACGATCGTCAGGGCCAGCGAAGTGAGGCGGGACAAATGCAGCATGTCGAACGAACTCCTAATGTAGATGCGACCCTTATCCTTGGGTTCTGCACCATTGTGCAGGATCGCTCGGGCGACCCTGCTGACGAATAGCGAAGTACAGCGCCGGGGTTTCCTGGCCGCCACTGTTACCCACAGTGGAGATGGATTCACCGGCTTTTACAACATCTCCTGCCGACTTGAGTAAAGTCTGATTGTGGCCGTAAAGGCTCAAATAGCCATTACCGTGGTCGAGAATTACCAATAAACCGGCGCCGCGCAGCCAATCGGCAAATACCACGCGCCCACCGTGAACAGCGTGGACCTGGCTGCCGGCAGAGGCGCTGATCATCACCCCGTCCCACTTGGCGCGGGTGTCATCGCCACGGGTTTCACCGAAGCGTGCCAGTAATCGACCATCAACCGGCCATGGAAGTTTGCCGCGCGCTGAAGCAAAAGGGCCGCCGAACGACTCGCCGGCGCTGGAAACCAGCGGCCCAGAGGCTGCATGCGCCGGTTTACGGGGTGCCGGGGCGTCCGAGGTGGCCGCCAGTTCGGCCTCACGCTGGCGCTTTTTTTCGGATTCCTGCTGGGCGATCAGCGCTTTCTGCCGCGCTTCTTCGGCCTCACGTGCCTGGCGAGCCAGGGTTTCCTCGATAGTCTTGAGGACCTTGGCCAAGTCGGCCTGGTCCTGCTCGCGGGCCTGCAGCTTGGCGTCGCGGGCCTTTACGTCGTCATTGAGCTTGGCCAGGGCCAGCTGGCGCTCCTTGCGGACCTTGTCCAGCTCGTTGCGCTGGGTGTCGAGCGCGCTTTTCTGGTCCTGCAGCTGCGATTGCTGGTTGGCGATTTCCTGTTCGACATTGACCAACTGACGCAGGGTCTCGTTGAAGCTTTTCAATTGCTCCATGCGGGCCTTGCTCAGGTAATCGTAGTAGGTGAGGGTGCGCGCGAACTTCTCCGGGTTTTGCTGGTTGAGCAGCAGCTTGAGGTATTCCTGGCGGCCGTTCTGGTAGGCGGCGCGGGCCTGGATCGCGATCAGGCGTTGCTGTTCAACGCGTGCGCTCTGGAGTTTTTTTTTCTCAGCGTCGAGTCGCTCCAGTTCCGACTCGCTCTTCTTTAATTCTTTTTGTAGCTCCTGGACCTGCTTCTCCAGCTTGCCCATCTCGGTTTCCGTGCCGCGCAGGTCTTTCTGCACCCCGGATTTTTCTTCCTGGAGCTTGCCGAGCAGTTTCTTCAGCTCGGTAATGTCCTGACGCGTAGCGTCCAACTGTTGTTGGGTTTGTGCGCGCTCATCGGCAAACGCCGGTTGGAGCAGGCAGATAAGAGCAAGGGTAATCAAGGCGCGAAGCATAGAGGCGGGCGACACCAGGGAAATGGACGGCCTAGTATGCCCGCCAAGCGCGGCAAAAAAAACGCCCAATTCGGGCTGGAAGGCAAGATAGGTGCCGAGTGGCACTGGTATGGCGAAAAGATATCTTCCAAACAGCGCAAAACCAGTGTGGGAGCGGGCAAGCCCGCTCCCACACTGGTTTTGTGGTGAGGTTGGAATTAAACCAGAATCGAAGTCCCCGTCATCTCCGCCGGTTTCTCCAGCCCCATCAACATCAACATCGTCGGTGCTACATCCGCCAGTACGCCGCCTCCACGCACTTTAAAATCGCGCTTGCCGACATAGATGAACGGTACCGGTTCAGTCGTGTGGGCGGTGTGGGCCTGGCCGGTAGATTCGTCGGACATTTGCTCGCAGTTGCCGTGGTCGGCAGTGATCAGCGCTTCGCCGCCGACTTTTTCCAGGGCATCGACGATGCGGCCGACGCACAGGTCCAGGCATTCCACGGCTTTGGTGGCGGCTTCCAGGTTGCCGCTGTGGCCGACCATGTCGCCGTTGGCGTAGTTGACCACGATCACGTCGTAACGCTGGTGTTCGATGGCGTCGACGATCTTGTCGGTGACTTGCGGCGCGCTCATTTCCGGCTGCAGGTCGTAAGTGGCGACTTTTGGCGACGGGATCAGGATGCGCTCTTCGCCCGGGAACGGCTCTTCACGGCCACCGGAGAAGAAAAAGGTCACGTGGGCGTATTTTTCGGTTTCGGCGATGCGCAGTTGGGTCTTGCCGTTTTTTGCCAGGTAGTCGCCCAGCACGTTATCCAACGTGCCTGCTGCAAAAGCGGCGGGAGCCGGGATGCTGGCGGCGTATTGGGTCAGGCCCACGTACTGCACGTTTGGCTGACGCGCGCGCTCGAACTCCTTGAAACCGTCTTCGACAAACACGCGGCTCAGTTCGCGGGCGCGGTCGGCGCGGAAGTTCATGAACACCACGGCGTCGCCGTCTTCGACTGTCACCGGCTCACCGATGGTGGTGGCTTTGACGAATTCATCGCTCTCGCCACGGGCGTAGGCAGCTTCGAGGCCTTCCTGTGCGGTGGCGGCGTGGAATTCGGCCTGGCCGTCGACGATCAGGTTGTAGGCCTGGGCTACGCGGTCCCAGCGGTTGTCGCGGTCCATGGCGAAGTAACGGCCGACCAGGCTGGCGATACGGCCTTTGCCCAAGGCCGCGAAAGTGGTGTCGAGCAGTTCGATGGACGATTGCGCGCTTTTCGGCGGGGTATCACGGCCGTCGAGGAAGGCGTGCAGGTAAATCTTGTCGGCGCCGCGCTTGAACGCCAGTTCGGCCATGGCCACCAAGTGGTCCTGGTGGCTGTGGACGCCACCCTCAGACAACAAACCCATGAAATGCACGGCTTTACCGGCAGCCACTGCTTTATCGACCGCCGCGCAGATGGTCGGGTTCTCGAAGAACTCGCCATCGCGGATCGCTTTGGTCACACGTGTGAAGTCTTGATAGACCACTCGTCCGGCGCCGAGATTCATATGGCCGACTTCCGAGTTGCCCATCTGGCCGTCCGGCAGGCCCACGTCCATGCCCGAGCCGGAGATCAGGCCGTTCGGCACGGTGGCAGTCAAACGATCGAGTACCGGCTTCTTGGCCGCGTACACCGCGTTGTCGTGGTGGCTTTCACTGTGTCCGAAGCCATCGAGAATTATCAGGACCAAAGGTTTGGGCGTAGTAGTCATAGATCCTCTCGCGGCGTTAATAAAGGAAGACAATTGAAAAGGGAGTGGCAGTTTAAAGCGAAGTTCCGAACACGTCACCGCTTTACGGGGGTTGGCCCCCCCTGACGGCTGTGTATACTTACCGCCATTTTAACGCTCTGGAACCTCCTTGATGGTTGATCACCTGATTGCATTTGCCACTGCCCATTACCTGCTTGTGGGTGCCTTCGTCATCCTGCTGGCGCTGCTGATCGCTCACGAATTGAGCCGCGGTGGCCGCAGCCTGAGCACGGCGGAGCTGACCGCACTGGTCAACAAGGATGAGGCCGTTGTCGTGGATATCCGCCCGGCCAAGGATTTCGCCGCTGGCCATATCGTCGGCGCCCTGAACATTCCTCAGGACAAGCTGATCGCGCGCCTGGCCGAGCTGGAAAAACACAAGGCCAAGACCATCATCCTGGTCGACGCCCAAGGCCAGCACTCCGGTACCCACGCCCGCGAGATGCTCAAGTCCGGTTTCACCGCCGCCAAACTGTCCGGTGGTATTGGCAGCTGGAAGGCCGATAACCTGCCGCTGGTGAAGTGATATGAGCCAGGTTGTCGTGTATTCCAGCGATTGGTGCCCTTACTGCATGCGGGCCAAGGCCTTGCTGGAGAAAAAGGGCGTTGCCTTCGAAGAGATCAAGGTCGACGGCAAACCCCAGGTGCGTGCCGAAATGGCCCAGAAGGCGGGGCGCACGTCCGTGCCGCAGATCTGGATCGGCGCCAAGCACATCGGTGGCTGCGATGACCTGTTCGCCCTGGAGCGCGCCGGTAAACTCGATGCGCTGCTGCTCGTCTGACTTCTAAACCCTTAAAGACCCCAAGATAGAGAAGGATCTGCGATGACTGATCAACAGAACACCGAAGCAGCAGAAGCCCAAGGCCCACAGTTCTCGCTGCAGCGGATCTACGTGCGTGACCTGTCGTTCGAAGCGCCGAAAAGCCCGGCGATCTTCCGCCAGGAATGGACCCCAAGCGTTGCGCTGGACCTGAACACCCGTCAAAAAGCACTGGAAGGCGACTTCCATGAAGTCGTGCTGACTCTGTCGGTTACCGTCAAGAACGGCGAAGAAGTTGCCTTCATCGCTGAAGTGCAACAGGCCGGTATCTTCCTGATCCAGGGCCTGGACGAAGCGTCCATGAGCCACACCCTGGGTGCGTTCTGCCCTAACATCCTGTTCCCGTATGCCCGTGAGACCCTGGACAGCCTGGTCACTCGGGGCTCGTTCCCGGCGCTGATGCTGGCACCGGTGAACTTCGATGCCCTGTACGCGCAAGAGCTGCAGCGCATGCAACAGGAAGGTGCGTCGACGGTTCAGTAATTTCGAACCCGACACAGAACTAAATGTGGGAGCGGGCTTGCCTGCGATAGCATCACCGCGGTGTGACTGACACACCGAGGTGCCTGCATCGCGGGCAAGCCCGCTCCCACATTTGTTATGTGTGCTACTTGAAGCCCAGCTGGCGCCAGCCTTCGTAGACGGCAACGGCGACGGTGTTTGATAAATTCAAACTGCGGCACCCCTCGCGCATCGGCAAACGCAGGCGATGGCCGTCCGGCAGTGCGTCCAGCACCTCCGGTGGCAGACCCCGGCTTTCCGGGCCGAACAGGAACGCGTCGCCTTCGGCAAAGCTGGCATCGTGGAACCGTCGCGAACCCTTGGTGGTGAACGCGAACAGCCGTGGGTGCCCCAGGCTTTCCAGGCAACTCGCCAGGTCGGCATGGCGCTGGAGGGTGGCGTACTCGTGATAGTCCAGCCCGGCGCGGCGCAGGCGCTTGTCGTCCATGTCGAAGCCCAGGGGCTCGATCAAATGCAGGTGGCAGCCACTGTTGGCGCACAGCCTGATAACGTTGCCGGTATTCGGCGGAATTTCTGGTTGAAAAAGGATGACGTGAAACATGCACGGCTCCGAAGGCAAAGATGCGCTGCATTCTACCCCCGAAGAGGACCCAAGGCCGAAGCTTATGCCGCGGGTCATGGGCTCTTTGGCGATTGTCGGCTTGCTGACCGGCTTGATGATTGGCCGACTGACCACGCCGGACCCGGTCGAACTGCAACAGGTTGAGGCCGCAAAAGACGGCGTGGTGGTGTGGTTCAACCGCGAACCCAAGCTGCACGGCGAGCCTATCGACGGTACGGTGGCGCTGCTGTTCGACGCGCAAGGCAAGGCTGCCAGTGGGCAACTCAAGATCAATGAAAGGGGCGTGAATTGGCGCGTGCGCAAGACCGACGGCGGCCTGCTGCTGAACCTGGTGGCGGCTCGGCCTTTGCGTGGGGAGTGGAAAGGTGAGAAGGCCGATGGTCGCTGGCGGCTGGAGATCCATCTCCAAGAGCAATAAAAGAGGGAATCCCCGGCCTGCCTGTACCAAGGTCCCCAAAACGGGCTGGAGCTATGGGCGCTGCGCCACATAAGCCCCGGGTGTAAAGAAGGGAGTTCCCGGCCTGCCTGTACCAGGGCTCCCAAAACGGGGTGAAGCCTTGAGGGCTTCGGTGTTAAAGAGGGGATTCTCGGCCTGCCTGTACCAAGGTCCCCGAAACTGGGTAGTACAAGGGTTATTGCAGGGCGCGTGCCAGAGTGGCCAAGGTGTGCCAAAAAATCTCTTCAAAAAGCGCAAAGCCCCGGAATACGGGGCTTTGCGCTTTTTGGTTTTCAGATTTTTCTCAGCGAGGCCGCAGGTTCGGGTTTTGGATTCGTGCCCGATGCCGGTTCAGGGTGCATTGAAGCGGTGCACGTTCCCGACACCCTGCGCAGATCCAACTATGGGAGCGGGCTTGCTCCCACACTGGATCTTCAGTGGATTTTAGAGGGTGTCAGCCCTCATCACCCTCATCGTCATCCCCACCATCCACCTTCATCCCCAACTCCTTGATCTTGCGAGTCAGCGTATTACGGCCCCAGCCCAGCAACACGGCGGCATCACGCCGGCGGCCGGCGGTGTGCTTGAGGGCCGTCTCGATCATGATCCGCTCAAACGCCGGTACGGCGCTGTCCAGCAGGCTGGACTGGCCGCGAGCCAGGGCCTGATCCGCCCATTGGCGCAGCGCCTGCTCCCAGTTGGTCACCGGCGCAGAGTCCTGCGGCAGGCTGAGCAGCTCCGGTGGCAGGTCGCTGACATGCACTTCGCGCCCGGACGCCATCACCGTGATCCAGCGGCAGGTGTTCTCCAGCTGGCGCACGTTGCCCGGCCACGGCAGGTTCTTCAGGTATTCCTCGGTCTCGCTTTTGAGCAGCTTCGGCTCAACCGCCAGCTCTTGCGCGGCGCGGGCAAGGAAGTGGCGGGCGAGCGTCGGGATGTCTTCGCGACGGTCCGACATCCGCGGAATGTGGATGCGGATCACATTGAGGCGGTGGAACAAGTCCTCACGGAATTTGCCCGCATGCACCAGGGTTTCCAGGTTCTGGTGGGTCGCCGCGATGATACGCACGTCGACCTTGACCGGCGTGTGCCCGCCAACCCGGTAGAACTCGCCGTCCGCCAGCACGCGCAGCAGGCGGGTCTGGGTGTCGGCCGGCATATCACCGATTTCATCGAGGAACAGCGTGCCGCCGTCCGCCTGTTCAAAACGTCCGCGACGCAGGTTGGCGGCGCCGGTAAACGCGCCTTTTTCATGGCCGAACAACTCGGACTCCATCAAGTCCTTCGGGATAGCCGCCATGTTCAACGCAATAAATGGCGAAGCCGCTCGTGGGCTGTGACGGTGCAGGGCGTGGGCCACCAGCTCTTTACCAGTCCCCGATTCGCCATTGATCAGCACGGTGATGTTGGAGTGGCTCAAACGCCCGATGGCGCGAAACACTTCCTGCATCGCCGGCGCTTCGCCGATGATTTCCGGGGTGCGGGTCAAGGCCGGTGGGGCTTCCTGGTTCTGCTGTTCCTGGGCGTGTTGGTTGGCGCGTTTGACCAGCGCGACTGCCTCGTCCACGTCGAACGGCTTGGGCAGGTATTCAAAGGCACCGCCTTGATAGGACGCCACAGCGCTGTCCAGGTCCGAGTGCGCGGTCATGATGATCACCGGCAAACGCGGGTGCTGCTCGCGAATCCGCGCCAACAGGTCCAAGCCACTGGCGCCGGGCATGCGGATGTCAGAAATGATCACGTCGGGCTGCTGGCGAGCCAGGCGGCTCATCACTCCGTCGGCGCTGTCGAAGCTCTGGGTGGTCATGCCTTCCTGTTGCAAGGCTTTCTCGAGGACCCAGCGGATAGAACGGTCGTCATCGACGATCCAGACAGTTTCACTACGGCTCATGTCGATGGGGCTCCTTTTTCCAGAGGCAGAAAGATCGAGAACGTGGTGTGGCCAGGATGGCTCTCACATTCGATCAGACCCTGGTGCTGGCTGATGATGTTCTGGGTAATGGCCAGGCCCAACCCGGTACCGTCCGGGCGGCCGCTGACCATGGGAAAGAAAATGGTTTCCTGCAGTTCCGCAGGAATGCCCGGGCCGTTGTCGATGATCTCGACCTTGGTCACCAGGCGATGGCGCACATGGCCGATGGTGAACTGGCGCAGGGCGCGGGTGCGCAGGCTGATGCGGCCCAGGCGCAGCTCGTTATGGCTGCTGATGGCCTGCATGGCGTTGCGCACGATATTGAGCACCGCCTGGATCATCTGCTCGCGGTCGATCAATACGTCGGGAATGCTCGGGTCGTAATCGCGCACCAAGGTGATGCAGCCCTGGCTTTCGGCCTCGACCAGATGACAGACGCGCTCAAGTACTTCGTGCACGTTGGTCATCGCAAGGGACGGCAGCTTGTTGGAGCCGAGCATGCGGTCCACCAGGTTACGCAGGCGGTCGGCTTCTTCGATGATGACGTTGGTGTAGTCCTTGAGGTGTTCCTCCGGCAGCTCGCGGGCCAGCAGTTGCGCTGCACCGCGAATGCCGCCGAGGGGGTTCTTGATCTCATGGGCCAGGCCGCGCACCAGCATCTTGCTGGTTTCCTGTTTGGACAGCTGCGCTTCTTCCTTGGTAATGCGCAGCAGGCGATCGCGAGGATGCACTTCAAGCAACAGCAGGGTGGCGCCGTTGCTCAGGATCGGGGTCACCGCGTAGTCGACAGTCAGCGTCTGGCCGGTGAGGGCGGTGAGCATCGCTTCACGCTTGGTGAATGGATGTGCCTGCTCCACCGCCTGGCGCAGCGAGCTCAAGGCTTCGGCCGACTCGGTGAACAGCTCGCTGATGAACTGCCCATGGCTGCGCTGGCCGCTGATGGCCAGGAGCATTTCCGCCGCCGGGTTCATGTACTCAAGACGCAAGTCGCCATTGAGCAGGATGGTCGCGGTGGTCAGGTTGTCGAGTAACAAACGGTGCAGTGCATCACTGATGGTCATCAGGACCTCTTTTGGAGCAAGGCGCGGGCTTGAGGCACACGCTGATACAAGGAAAATGCAAAAACCAAACCAAGGCTCCGAAAAGAAGCGTGCAAGCCCTGAAATGGCGGGTTAAGGCGCGAAACTGTGGCGTTCTGCCAGCTTGCTCGGGTAGTTTCGAACCAAAATGGGCTGAACAGGTGGGAAGGGTGCAGCGTATCGCACCAATATAGTGCGGACTTGTGAAGGTTGTTCAGGAGGCGCCCGATATAGTTCTTGAATGCACCCAATCAAAAATGTGGGAGCGAGCAAGCCCGCCCCACCTTTTTGATTGGGTTTGCAGGCTTTAGCCTTTGAAGATGCACAGCTCGGCGGTGGCACGGATCATTGCCAGTTGGCGCAGAGGGTCGTTCAGCGGCTCGTGTACCGCCTGGGCCAGCCATTGCGGGCACTGCGGGTCAGTGCGCTGGGGAGTGAAATCGGCTAGTTGCTGCAGCAGGTGTTTTTGCAGTTCATCCAGCTGCGGGCGAATCTGCTTGACCAAGTCCGGGCGTGGATCGTCAGGCGCCTTGCCTTGGAACTGCCAATCGGACAGGTGGGTGTACTGCACCAGTTTGTTCGCTTCGATCTGCGCCGAGAAAAACTGCTCGGCGGCGCCAGGGTCCAGCTTGTAGCTCGGTGCCTGGGCGACCACGCTGGCGATTACCTCTTGCTCGCGCTTTTTGTCTTCTACGGGCTTTTTGCTGTCCCATTTGCTTAACGCCACTTGGTCGGCAATCTCCAGTCGCTCGGCGATGCTGTTGAGCAGCGGATCAAGGGTAGGCGGCGCGGCGTTCGCACCGGCACTGACGAATAGCAGAGCGAACAAAAGTCGGTATTTCAAAGGTGATCTCCTGCGGGAGCGGGCTTGCCCGCGATGGCGGTGGGTCAGTCATACATCAGGTGGCGGGCAGTACGCTATCGCGGGCAAGCCCGCTTCCACATTTTTCACCTATTGCGGGCAAAAAAAAGACCTCCGCGAAGGAGGTCTTTTTTCATCACGCCACCTTAAGCAGCGCTACCGGATCAGCAGCTGTAGTACAGCTCGTATTCCAGTGGGTGTACGAAGGTGCGAACCTTGATTTCTTCTTCGCTTTTCAGGCCGATGTAAGCGTCGATGAAGTCGTCGCTGAACACGCCGCCTTTGGTCAGGAACGCGCGGCCCTTGTCCAGCTCTTCCAGGGCTTCTTTCAGGCTGCCACACACTTGTGGGATCTCTTTGGCCTCTTCAGGCGGCAGGTCGTACAAGTTTTTGTCGGCGGCGTCGCCTGGGTGGATCTTGTTCTGGATGCCGTCCAGGCCAGCCATTACCAAGGCAGCGAAGGCCAGGTATGGGTTAGCTGCTGGATCCGGGAAGCGCGCTTCGATACGGCGAGCACGAGGGCTGGAGACGTAAGGAATACGGATCGAGGCGGAACGGTTACGTGCCGAGTAAGCCAGCATTACCGGTGCTTCGAAACCTGGGACCAGACGCTTGTAGGAGTTGGTCGATGGGTTGGTGAAGCCATTCAGGGCCTTACCGTGCTTGATGATGCCGCCGATGAAGTACAGGGCGGTGTCGGACAGGCCGGCATAACCTTCGCCAGCGAAAGTGTTCTTGCCCTCTTTGGCGATGGACAAGTGAACGTGCATACCCGAACCGTTATCGCCGTACAGCGGCTTAGGCATGAAGGTCGCGGTACGGCCGTAAGCCACGGCAGTGTTGTGTACGCAGTACTTCAGGGTTTGAACTTCGTCAGCCTTGGCCACCAGGGTGTTGAACTTCACACCGATTTCGTTCTGACCGGCAGTGGCCACTTCGTGGTGGTGCACTTCGATGACCAGGCCCATGTCTTCCATGGCGTTGCACATGGAGGTACGGATTTCGTGGTCATGGTCGAATGGCGGAACCGGGAAGTAGCCACCTTTGATACCTGGACGGTGGCCATGGTTGCCGCCTTCGACGTCCTGGTCGGACATCCACGAACCTTGTTCGGAGTAGATCTTGAACATCGAACCGGCGATGTCGGACTTGAACTTGACCTGGTCGAAGATGAAGAATTCTGGCTCCGGGCCTACGAATACGGTGTCGCCGATACCGGTGGACTTCAGGTATTCCTCGGCACGCTTGGCGATCGCACGTGGGTCGCGGTCGTAGCCTTGCATGGTCGAAGGCTCGATCACGTCGCAAACCAGGATCAGGGTTGGCTCTTCGGTGAACGGGTCCAGCACGGCAGTGCTGTCGTCCGGCATCAGGATCATGTCGGAGGCTTCGATGCCTTTCCAGCCAGCGATGGAGGAGCCGTCGAACATTTTGCCTTCTTCAAAGAAAGCATCATCCAGCGCGTCGCGAGCCGGCATGGTCACGTGGTGCTGAGTGCCTTTGGTGTCCGTGAAGCGCAGATCAATCCATTTAACGTCATGATCTTTGATGAGTTGAACCGACTTCGACATAGTGTCCTCCGGGTGGCTTCGGGCTGGATAGTGGAGTAGCCCTTAGAATGTGGGTGATGCCGGCGCGGATACTCCGCCATGGCAACCTGCCTCACAAGAGAGCAAATTGCATGCCAGTGCGCCAACATGGGTTTTTTGATCTAAAAACGCCCCTATAAAGGTGCATTGCGACAAAAGCGTAAAATCTGCGCACTGCAATGTGGCGCAGCGGAGGGTTGGCGCACCTATTTAGTGCGCTGTCTGTGCTTTGCATATTAACTGGTTAAACCGTGAGCGATTTCCGCTATAATCCGCGCCCCCCTTTTTCAGCAGGCCCGGCGCGCGCTGTTTCCATGAAATTAATCGTTAAAGTCTTCCCCGAAATCACCATCAAAAGCCGACCGGTACGGATGCGTTTCATCCGTCAATTGGCCAAGAACATCCGTGCCGTGCTCCGCGATCTGGACCCGGCTGTGGTGGTGAATGGTGTGTGGGACAACCTCGAGCTGGAAACCCGTATTACCGAGCCCAAAGCCTTGAAAGACATGACCGAGCGCCTGAGCTGCATGCCGGGCATCGCGCATTTCCTGCAGGTGGACGAGTACCCGCTGGGCGACTTCGACGACATCACCGAGAAGTGCAAACAGCACTTCGGCAGCGAGCTTGAAGGCAAGATTTTTTCGGTGCGTTGTAAGCGTGCCGGCAAGCACACCTTCAGCTCCATGGACGTCGAAAAATACGTTGGCAGCAAGCTGCGTCGCGAGTGCGGCGCCGCTGGAATTTCCCTCAAAGCGCCGCAAATTGAAGTGCGCATGGAAATTCGCGACCAACGGTTGTTTGTGATCCACAGCCAGCACAACAGCATCGGTGGCTACCCGCTGGGCGCCCTGGAACAGACCCTGGTATTGATGTCCGGCGGTTTCGATTCCACGGTGGCGGCTTACCAGATCATGCGCCGCGGCCTGATGAGCCACTTCTGCTTCTTTAACCTGGGCGGGCGTGCACACGAATTGGGCGTGATGGAAGTTGCGCACTTTATCTGGAAGAAATACGGCAGCTCCCAACGCGTGCTATTTGTAAGCGTGCCGTTTGAGGAAGTGTTGGGCGAAATTCTCGGTAAAGTCGATAACAGTCATATGGGCGTAGTTTTGAAGCGTATGATGTTGCGCGCTGCGTCGCGAATCGCCGATCAGTTGCAGATCGACGCGCTGGTGACCGGTGAGGCGATCTCCCAAGTGTCCAGCCAGACGCTGCCGAACCTGTCGCTGATCGACTGCGTGACCGAAAAGCTGGTGCTACGCCCGCTGATCGCCAGTCACAAGCAGGACATCATCGACCTGGCCGAAGAGATCGGTACCGCTGATTTCGCCAAGCATATGCCGGAATATTGCGGGGTCATCTCGGTGAACCCCAAGACCCACGCCAAGCGCAACCGCGTGGAGTACGAAGAACAACAGTTCGACATGGCGATTCTTGAGCGTGCGCTTGAGAACGCCAAAATGGTCCCGATCGATCGCGTAATCGACGAACTGGGCCAGGACGTGAAGATCGAAGAAGTCAGCGAAGCCCTGGCTGGCCAGATCGTCGTCGACATCCGTCACCCGGATGCCGCCGAGGATGAGCCGCTGGAAATCGCCGGCATCGACGTACAAACGCTGCCGTTTTATGCATTGAACGCGCGTTTCAAGGAACTGGATAACAGCCGTCAGTACCTGTTGTATTGCGACAAAGGCGTGATGAGTCGCCTGCATGCCCACCATTTGCTCAGTGAGGGGTATGCCAATGTGCGCGTTTATCGACCGAGCTAAGAGCCCGGGGCTGTTTGCCTGTGGCCTGCGTCACCGGCCCCCCGACTCTGCCGTCAAGCTGTAACGGCAAGGCCTGACTCTACTGTAAATCGCTGCCACGACCTGTCAGCACACCGAATCCTCTGATCGAGATACACAAGTGATCGAAAATCTACGTAACATCGCCATCATTGCTCACGTTGACCATGGTAAAACCACCCTGGTAGACAAACTCTTGCGTCAATCCGGCACCCTGGAGCGCAACGAGCTCAACGACGAGCGCGTGATGGACTCCAACGACCAGGAAAAAGAGCGCGGTATTACCATCCTGGCTAAAAACACCGCTATCAACTGGAACGGCTACCACATCAACATCGTGGATACCCCGGGCCACGCCGACTTCGGCGGCGAAGTAGAACGCGTAATGTCGATGGTTGACTCCGTTCTGCTGCTGGTTGACGCTCAAGACGGCCCTATGCCGCAAACCCGTTTCGTGACCAAGAAGGCTTTCGAAGCCGGCCTGCGTCCGATCGTGTGCATCAACAAGGTTGACCGTCCAGGCGCACGTCCGGACTGGGTTCTGGACCAGATTTTCGACCTGTTCGACAACCTGGGTGCTACCGAAGAGCAACTGGACTTCCAGGTTATCTACGCCTCGGCCCTGAACGGTATTGCCGGTCTGGAACACACCGCCATGGCGGAAGACATGACCCCGCTGTACCAGGCGATTGTTGACCACGTTCCACCACCGAAGGTTGACCGTGAAGGCCCGTTCCAGATGCAAATCTCGGCACTGGACTACAACAGCTTCCTGGGTGTTATCGGCGTTGGCCGTATCGCTCGTGGTAGCGTCAAGCCGAACACCCCGGTTGTCGCCATCGGCGCCGACGGCAAGAAGCGTAACGGCCGTATCCTGAAGCTCATGGGTCACCACGGTCTTCACCGTATCGACGTTGAAGAAGCTTTCGCAGGCGACATCGTTTGCGTGAGCGGTATGGACTCGCTGTTCATCTCCGACACCCTGTGCCAGCCGGACAACGTCGAGGCGATGAAGCCTCTGACCGTTGACGAGCCAACCGTTTCCATGACCTTCCAGGTAAACGACTCGCCTTTCTGCGGTAAAGAAGGCAAGTTCGTGACTTCCCGTAACATCAAGGAACGTCTGGACAAAGAGCTGCTGTACAACGTTGCTTTGCGCGTTGAAGAAGGCGACTCGGCTGACAAGTTCAAGGTTTCCGGCCGTGGTGAACTGCACCTCTCGGTACTGATCGAAACCATGCGTCGCGAAGGCTTCGAAATGGGCGTTGGTCGTCCAGAAGTGATCATCCGTCAGGTTGACGGCGTGAAGCAGGAACCGTTCGAAAACGTCACCATCGACACCCCGGAAGAATCCCAGGGCAAGGTGATGGAAGAGATGGGTCTGCGTAAGGGCGACCTGACCAACATGGTGCCGGATGGCAAAGGCCGTGTACGTCTGGAATACAACATCCCTGCGCGTGGTCTGATCGGTTTCCGTAACCAGTTCCTGACCCTGACCAACGGTGCTGGCATCCTGACCTCGATCTTCGATCGCTACGACACCATGAAGTCCGGCGATATGTCTGGCCGTCAGAACGGTGTTCTGGTCTCGGTTGAAACCGGCAAGGCACTGACCTACTCCCTGGAAACCCTCCAGGCGCGTGGCAAGCTGTTCGTTGAACACGGTCAAGAGATCTACAACGGCCAGATCGTTGGTCTGAACAGCCGTGACAACGACATGGGCGTCAACCCAACCAAAGGCAAGAAGCTCGACAACATGCGTGCTTCGGGTAAAGACGAAACCATCGCTCTGGTTCCACCTGTTCGCTTCACCCTGGAACAGGCCCTGGAATTCATCCAGGACGACGAGCTGTGCGAAGTTACGCCTAAGTCGATCCGCCTGCGTAAGAAGATCCTGGACGAAGGCGAGCGTACCCGCGCTGCCAAGAAAGCCAAGAACTGAGTCAACTCAGGCTGAATGAAAAACGCCCCCGGTCGAAAGGCCGGGGGCGTTTTTTTATGTCTGCAGTTTGTGTGGTGTTTGTGCCGACCCTTTCGCGAGCAAGCCCCCACACATTCGACCGCGTTGTTTCAGGATGAGCGCGGTCAAGTGTGTGCGGGCTTGCTCGCGAAGAGGCCCGTCAGAACACCACAAAATCCAGATCAGAATTTGTCGAGGGTCTTGAACTTAGTCTCGCGCACTACTTCTTTCGGCTTATACGCGCAATACCCAGGCCGCGGCCCGATCTTCGGGTGATTGCGGCAAGTATCCGGGCGTTTGTCATAAATAGTGCAGAAGCGCGTCTTACGATCCAGGTACAGGCAATCGTTGTTGCTCATGCGCTGCAGGGTGAAAATTTCTGACTTGGAATTGAAACGCTCGACGATGCCTTCCTTCTGCAAGCGCTTGGCGATGTTCTTCGCCGGGTCGCCCAGTTCGAACTCATCGACGATGCCGATGCGGATCAGGTCTTTGATCTTCACTTCGACCGGCAGCGTGCAGCAGCTGGACACGCAACCACCGCACATGTGCGCGGAATATTTCTGCCACGTTTCAAGGCGGTCGAGTTCCGCGGCGGCGATCAGTTGAGGCTTCATCAGGGTTCCAAAAAGGTGGGGCTGTGTCCGGGCGCGCGATGATACCGGGATTGGTGATTTTTTGAACAATATTTTCCGGGTTTCTGCTCGAAGGTGGGTAGGGGTAAAAGCAGGCACGGCCCCTGCATTAAAATCCTGTATAGGTGAATGCGTTAAAAAACTGACGAACCAGAGCGTCTACCTTCTGTCAGACCGTCTAGGCTCTAGCAACTCCTTCTATCTCGCCCGAGGTCGCAATTGATGTCTCAGGAACCACTTGCACGAGAAGCAGAGGTAGCCGCATTTCGCGATGCCGTCTTGACCAAACTCACCTACGCGGTGGGCAAGGACCCGGATCACGCCTTCGACCACGACTGGTTCGAAGCCATTGCCCTGGCCGCACGCGACCAGATGGTCGACCACTGGATGGACCATACGCGGCGCATTTACCGCAAAGGTCAAAAGCGCGTTTATTACCTTTCCCTGGAATTCCTCATCGGTCGTTTGCTCTACGACAGCCTGAGCAACCTTGGCGTGCTGGAGATCGCGCGCGACGCACTCTCGGAGCTGGGCGTCGATCTTGAGCGCATCCGCCTGCTGGAGCCCGATGCGGCGCTTGGCAACGGTGGTCTGGGCCGCCTGGCCGCGTGCTTTATGGAAAGCATGTCGACGTTGGGCATTGCGGGTCACGGTTATGGCATTCGTTATGAGCACGGCCTGTTCCGCCAGGCGATTGTCGATGGCTGGCAACAGGAGCAAACCGAACGCTGGCTGGATTTCGGCAACCCATGGGAATTCGAACGGGCCGAAGTGATTTACCCGATCGGTTTTGGCGGCAGCGTCGAAACCCTGCCGGATGCTTCCGGCAAGCTGATCCAAGTGTGGACGCCGAGCGAAACCGTACGCGCGGTTGCCTACGACACACCGGTGGTCGGCTGGCGCGGCGCGAGTGTCAATACCTTGCGCCTGTGGCGTGCTCGCGCAGTGGAAGACCTGCACCTGGAACGTTTCAACGCCGGTGACCACCTGGGCGCCGTCGCCGAAGTGGCCCGCGCTGAAAGCATCTCCCGGGTGCTTTACCCTGCGGACAGCACCGAAGCGGGGCAGGAACTGCGCCTGCGCCAGGAATACTTCTTCGTCTCGGCCTCGCTGCAGGATCTGCTGCGTCGTCACAAGAACATGCACGGCTCGGTGCTGAGCCTGGGCGAACACGCCGCGATCCAGCTCAACGATACCCACCCGTCCATCGCCGTGGCCGAGTTGATGCGCCAATTGGTCGACTTGCACGACATTCCGTGGGAAGCGGCGTGGGACGTCACCGTCGAAACCCTTTCCTACACCAACCACACCCTGTTGCCCGAGGCATTGGAAACCTGGCCTGTCGGCTTGATGGAACGCATGCTGCCCCGGCACATGCAGATCATCTACCTGATCAACGCCCAGCACATCGACTCGCTGCGCGCCAAGGGCGTCCACGATTTCGACGTATTGCGCGCCGTATCGCTGATTGAAGAAGACAACGGCCGCCGCGTGCGCATGGGCAACTTGGCATTCCTCGGCTCCCATAGCGTCAACGGTGTGTCGGGTTTGCACACCCAGTTGATGCGCAACACGGTGTTCTCCGAGCTGCACAAGCTGTACCCGGAGCGCATCAACAATAAAACCAACGGCATCACCTTCCGCCGCTGGCTGTACCAGGCCAACCCGAAACTCACGTCGATGCTCGTGGGCGCATTGGGCCCGGACATTCTCGACAACATGGAAACGCGCCTGGGCGAGCTGGAAACCTTCGCCGAGAAGCAGACCTTCCGCAAAGCCTTCGCCGATCAGCGCCTGCACAGTAAGCGCGCACTGGCGGACCTCATTCACGAACGGCTGGGGATCGCGATCAACCCGGCGGCGATGTTCGACGTGCAGGTCAAGCGGATTCACGAATACAAGCGCCAACTGCTGAACCTGCTGCACACGGTGGCGCTCTACCAGGCTATCCGTGCCGAACCGGGCACCGACTGGGTGCCGCGTGTGAAGATCTTCGCGGGTAAAGCGGCGGCGAGTTATCACCAGGCCAAGTTGATCATCAAGTTGACCAACGACATCGCGCGAACCGTTAACAACGACCCGACCGTGCGCGGTTTGCTCAAGGTGGTGTTCCTGCCCAACTACAACGTCAGCCTGGCGGAAAGCATCATCCCGGCAGCGGATTTGTCGGAGCAGATTTCCACCGCCGGCTTTGAAGCCTCGGGCACCAGCAACATGAAGTTCGGTCTCAACGGTGCGTTGACCATCGGCACCATGGACGGCGCGAACGTGGAAATGCACGAGCGCGTCGGCGCCGAGCATATGTTTATCTTCGGCCTCAGCGCGCAGGAGGTGGAAGCGCGTAAACACGCCGGTGAATTCAACGCCGGGCAGGACATTGCAGCGTCCAATCGCCTCAGCGATGTGCTGCAAGCGATTCGCGGCGGGGTGTTCTCGCCGGATGATCCGGGCCGGTATGTCGGGCTGATCGACGGGTTGATCGACTACGACCGCTTCCTGGTGTGTGCCGACTTCGACTCGTACTGGGACGCCCAGGCGCGGGTCGAAGCGCATTGGCATGATTCCAAGGCGTGGTGGCGTTCGGCGGTGCTCAATACCGCGCGGATGGGTTGGTTCTCTTCGGACCGGACGATCCGCGAGTACGCCACAGAGATCTGGAAAGCGCTCGACTAAACGCTGCAATACAAAATGTGTGCGGGCTTGCTCGCGAATACGCTGTATCAGTTAACGAGTATGTCGGCTGATACACCGCTTGCGCGAGCAAGTCGAATCTTCGCACCGCCGCTCCCACATTGAGTCCGCGTCGATATACTAGGCCACGGTTTGCTTAGGGATATCGACCATGCAATGGATTTTCATGCTGATTGGCCTTGCGCTCGGCTGGACGCTCGATGAGTCGTTCAGTGACGCGGGCATCGGTGCGCTGTTGGGGCTCGGCATCGGCCAGGCAATTCGCCTGGCTAAGCTGTCGGCCCAAGCGGACCAGCAGGCGCGTCAGTTGGAAACCACGCAAAAGTCGCTGATAGCGCTGGGCGAACGCTTGCGGCAACTGGAAGTGCCCGCGCCGACGAGCAGTGTCATCGCCGAAACACCCATCCCCGAGCCGACACCTATTACCCAAGCCCCAGAGCTTGTTTGGGAGCTGCCTGCCGACATCACACCTGTCGCCACGGTCGCCAAACCGAGCCAGCCGCTGCCGGCCGACGCCTGGACGCCTGCCCCGACTCCGCGCCCTCAAGCACCTGCCATTCCTCGTGGCCCCAACTTGATCGAACGCGCCATCAGTGGCGCCCGCAATTGGCTGTTTGGCGGCAATACCGTGCTGCGGGTTGGCGTGGTGCTGCTGTTTCTCGGCCTGGCCTTCCTGCTGCGTTACGCCACCGAAGGCATGGTGGTGCCGATTGAGGTGCGTTACGCCGGGGTTGCCGCTGCGGCGTTAGGCCTACTCGGCCTGGGCTGGTGGCTGCGGCGGCGTAACAGCAGCTACGGCTTGATGTTGCAAGGCACCGGGATCGCAGTGTTGTACCTGACGGTGTTTGCTGCGATGCGTTTGCATCCGTTGATAGACCCGAGTGCGGCGCTGGGTTTGCTGGTGGCCGTCACGGTGTTTTCGGCGATCCTGGCAATCACCCAGGATGCCTTGGGGCTGGCCTCTGCGGCGGCGCTCGGCGGCTTTGCGGCGCCCATCCTCACGTCTACCGGTGCCGGTAACCATGTCGCGCTATTCAGTTACTTCGCCCTGCTGAATGCCGGCATCCTCGCCATCGCCTGGTTCAAGGCCTGGCGTTTGCTCAACCTGATCGGCTTTGTCGGCACCTTTGGTATCGGCTTCGCCTGGGGGCTGCGCTCCTACACGCCGCAATTGCTGTGGAGCACCGAACCGTTCCTGATTCTGTTTTTCCTGATGTACCTGACCATCGGCCTATTGTTCGCCCGGCGAAAATTGCTGGAGATGAGCGACGCGCCCGAGGATGACAGCCGTGGCGCGCTGCTGCGCTGGTCGGCGGCCAAGGGTGATTATGTCGACGGCAGCATGTTGTTCGGTCCGCCGCTGGTAGGTTTTGGCTTGCAGTTCGCGCTGGTGCAGCACGTGGAATTCGCCGCCGCCTTCAGCGCGCTGGGCTTGGGCGTCATCTACATGGGGTTGGCTCGGCTGCTGAGCGGCGGGCGCGCCTTGCTCTTGGCGGAGACCTGCCTGGCCCTGGGTGTGATCTTCGCCAGCCTGGCGATTCCCCTCGGGCTGGATGCGCGCTGGACGGCTGCGGCCTGGGCGGTGGAGGGCGCTGGGATTTTCTGGCTCGGCTTGCGTCAACAGCGGCCACTGGCGCGAGCATTTGGCGTGTTACTGCAATTGGGTTCGGCGCTGGCTTTTCTCCGTGAACTGCACCTCGGCGAACATAGCTTGCTCGCCGGCGCGCCATTAGGCGCGGTGCTGCTGGGCGCGGCGTTGCTGTTCAGCTTTGATCAGTTGCGCAAGGCATCCTCCGAACAGGCGACAGATTGGGAGCGCAAAGGCCTGGCCGTGCTGGCGGGCCTTGGCTTGAGCTTTTTGTACCTGCTCGCACCCTTGCTGCTGAATACTCAAAGCACGGCCGTCAGTTGGGCAATCGCCGGCCTGGCGACGCTGTTTGTCGGCCTGCGCATTGGTTCGCGGACCTTCCTGTTCAGCGCATTCGCCGTGCAGTTGCTGGGCGGCGCGTTGTTCCTGCTGCGCTTGCAGGGCGGTGACGGGGCGGCGGTATTTAATGCGGGTTGGAGTGGCTTGCTCACGGCCTCGCTGATCGGCCTGGCGTTGATTGGCGGCATGCTCCTGGCTGCGCGCGATGACATGGTTCGCAGCGACGTGCGGCTGCTGCGTGGCTTGTCGGTGGTTCTGCTGGCGGGTCTTGTACTGATCAATCTCGCGGTGCTGTTCGTCTTGCCTTGGGAACGCGCGAGCGGCGTGTGGGCGGCCAGCGGTTTGTTGATCATCTGGCTGAGCCTGTACCTGCAACAACGCGTCAGCTTTGTGTTCGGCTTGCTGCTGCAAGTGATCGGCGGCGGCTCGTTCCTATTGGCGGTGCCGGAGTTGCTTGGCCCGTTGACCCGTGAGGGTCTGCGTCCGTTGGCCCACAGCGGTTTCTGGACGCCGATGGTGCTGGGCCTGGCGGCACTGGTCGGTGCCTGGCGCTTGCAGCGCAAACCCCACGCGCCGGTGTTTGCCGTGTTGAAACTGCAGCGCCTGTCCGACGTGCTGCTGGTGTGGGGCGCGGCCTGGTGGACGCTGGCATTGGTCGGTGAAGTGTTGCGGTTTATCCCGCAAGCACTGCAGGGCTCGTTTTTGCTGGGCATCGCAGCGGTAAGCGTGGCGATCTGGGCGTTTCTGTCCGAGCGACTGCGCTGGGCGTCGTTGGGCATGCTCTGCACTTTGTTGATGCCGGCGGCCGGTGCGGTGTTGCTGGTGTCTGCGCATAACTATTACCACCCGGCGGCGCAGTACGGTTGGCTGGCTTGGTTAGCGGTGTTCGTGGTGCATTTCATCTCGCTGCGGCGTTTGGCGGCGGTGGTTCCTTCCAAGGTACTGAGCGCGGCGCACGTAGTGGGCTGCTGGATGCTGATCGGCGTGCTGGCGCTGGAGGTGCGTTACGGCCTGCTGGTGCTGTCGAGCGAGTACAACGCCTGGCGCTGGCTGGGCTGGGCGATTCTGCCAAGCCTGTACCTGGTGCTGGCCGCCGCGCCACGCCGTTGGCCATGGCCGGTGTCGGCGTACCCAAGGGAATACCGTGTGCTGGCCGCGCTACCGCTGGCAGTGCTGATGTTGGGGTGGTTCTGGCTGGCGAACAGCTTCAGCGACGGCACGGCCGAGCCGTTGCCTTATGTTCCGCTGCTCAACCCGTTGGATCTGGGCTTGTTGTTCGCGCTGCTGGGCATTTACCTGTGGTCGCGCAGTGCGGCGCCTGAGCGTGGGCCGCGTATTGAATTGATCGCCCAGGGCGTGGCGGGTGTCTCGCTGTTCGCCTTCTTTACGGCGTTGGTGATGCGCACCGCTCATCATTGGGGCGGCGTGCCGTTTCAATTGGATGCGTTGCTGGCGTCGATGCTGGTGCAGGCCGGCCTATCGATCGTCTGGACCTTGATCGCCCTTGGCCTGATGATCGGCGGTCACCTGCGCCATCGTCGCGAAGTGTGGCTGATCGGCGCGGCGCTGATTGCGGTGGTGGTGGCCAAACTGTTCTTTGTCGAACTGAGCAACCGTGGCGGCCTGGCGCGGATTGTGTCGTTTATCGGTGTGGGCGGGTTGTTGCTGGTGGTGGGCTACTTTGCGCCGCTGCCGCCAAAACGCGTTGAACCTGTGACTGAAACCGAGGGAGCGTCTTCTTGATGGGCAAGCTGAAACTGAGTGGGTTGGCGGTATGGATGGCGTGTTCGGCAGCCTTTGCACAGGAAGGTCCGTCCGACTTCACCACCCAGGTGCCGCTGGCCGTGAGCGGCAGCGGGCCCTGGTATCGCCTGGAACTGCCACTGGCCGTGCAATTGAGCGCGCGCCAGGCTGATCTCAGCGATGTGCGGGTGTTCAACGCCGCCAGCGAGCCGCAGGCCTATGCGTTGTCGCGCCAATCTTCGCAGCGCACCGAAAGCCGCAACGTCACCGACGTTAAGTGGTTCCCGCTGTACGCCGCCGACACCCAGCAAGCCCTGCCCGACGTGGTGATGAAAGCCACCACCACAGGCACCTTGGTGGAAATAAAACCGTCTACCGCGCCAAAACCCGGCAAGCAAGTGCTGCGCGGCTGGGTATTGGACGCCAGTGCGATCAAGGCACCGTTGCAGCGATTGAGCCTGGACTGGAGCCGCGAGCAAGAGGGCTTCCAGCGTTTCAGCATTGAGGCCAGTGATGACTTGCAGCACTGGCAAGCCTGGGGCGATGGGCAGGTGGCGCGCTTGTCATTCGCCGACGAACGGGTCGAGCAGCATGACGTGAACTTGCCTGGGCAATCGGCGCGTTACCTGCGTCTTGTCTGGCAAGGCCAGGCGGCGCCGCTGCTGACCTCGGCAAAGCTGGTGAGCGCGACCAGCAGCAGCCTGCCGATGCCGTTGGTGTGGTCGCAACCCTTGGCGGGTACACGGTTAAAGGCTGGGGAATACAGCTGGCAGTTGCCCGCGGGGCTGAGCATCGAGCGGCTGCGCATCGAATTGAAGCAAGCCAACACGCTGGCGCCCGTTACGCTGGCGGGGCGTAGGGACAGCAAACAGGCGTGGCAGCCCCTGAGCAATGGCGTGCTGTATCGCCTGACCCAGAATGGCCGGGACGTGGTGCAGGATGAATTGCAGCTGCCGGGCCAAACGGTCGCCGAACTCAAGTTGGCAGTGGATGAACGCGGCGGCGGCCTGGGCATTGAAGCGCCAGCGCTGCGTTTTGCGGTGCGCGCCACGCAGTTGGTGTTCCTGGCCCGGGGCGAGCCGCCGTTTACACTGGCGCTGGGGAATGCGTCGGTCAAGGGGGCGAACCTTGCGCTTTCGACCCTGATCCCTGACTACAGCGCCGAGCGTCTCAAGACATTGGGACAAGCGAAAGTCGCCGGGGAAGTCGCCGTGACGTCGCCGCCGATCGTAGCGGCTGCCGATGCCGGCACGAACTGGAGAAAACTCGGGCTTTGGGCCGTGTTACTGCTCGGCGTGGCGGCACTGGGCGCAATGGCCTACAGTTTGCTGCGCAAGCCGCCGGTGGCACGTTAAATAAAGTCCATGAACTCTATTGGGTTTAAATCCTCTGATAGGAGGAAATACGCCCCGACTCGCGCTAAACTGCGCGGGTTTTCAAGCCCCCCATTCTCCGGAGCCTTACATGTCCCGCGTTACCTTGAGTCGCTATTTGATCGAGCAGACCCGCAGCAACAACACGCCTGCCGATCTGCGCTTCCTTATCGAAGTGGTGGCGCGTGCTTGCAAGGAAATCAGCCACGCCGTGTCCAAAGGCGCACTGGGTGGTGTCCTGGGCAGCATGGGCACTGAAAACGTGCAGGGCGAAGTGCAGAAGAAGCTCGACGTCATCTCCAACGAGATCCTGCTCGAAGCTAATGAATGGGGCGGTCACCTGGCCGGCATGGCGTCCGAAGAAATGGACAATGCCTACCAGATCCCGGGCAAGTACCCGAAAGGCGCGTACCTGCTGGTGTTCGACCCACTGGACGGCTCGTCCAACATCGACATCAACGCTCCCGTCGGCACCATCTTCTCGGTACTGCGTTGCCCTAACGAGTACTTGAGCCAGAACGAGGCCCTGAACGAAAAGGCCTTCCTGCAGCCAGGCACCGAACAGGTCGCGGCGGGTTACGCGATCTACGGCCCGCAGACCATGCTGGTACTGACCCTGGGCGACGGCGTCAAAGGCTTCACCCTGGACCGAGAAATGGGCAGTTTCGTACTGACCCACGAAGACATCACCATTCCTGCGTCCACCCAGGAATTCGCGATCAACATGTCCAACCAGCGCCACTGGGAAGAACCTGTGACCCGCTACGTGGGCGAGTTGATGGCCGGCGAAGAAGGCCCGTTGAAGAAAAACTTCAACATGCGTTGGGTCGCCGCGATGGTGGCCGACGTGCACCGCATCCTGACCCGTGGTGGCTTGTTCATGTACCCACGCGACAGCCGCGAGCCGTCCAAGCCAGGCAAACTGCGCCTGATGTACGAAGCCAACCCGATGTCCTTCCTGGTTGAGCAGGCAGGCGGCGCGTCCACCGACGGCCACCAGCGTATCCTCGACATTCAGCCTGAAGGCCTGCACCAGCGTGTGGCGGTATTCCTGGGTTCGAAAGAAGAAGTTGAGCGTGTGACGGCTTACCACAAGCAGTAAGTTGCGGCGATAAGTGATCGGCGTTTTTGGGCGCCGGTTCACCCTTAAAGAAGCCCCGAAACGTTTCAGCGTTTTCGGGGCTTTTTTGTTTTCGTTCGTCGGGAACCAGAAACCCCTTTTCCCTTCTAAGCTTCTGGCAGACCCCCATTCTGCTTAGTCCCTCCAGGAGTTTTTCCATGTCGTTACGTCGTCTCGCCTTGCTGACCTTTTGCGTGCTGTTGGCCGCTTGCAGCAAGGTCAACCAAGAAAATTACGCGAAGCTTTCCGCTGGCATGCCTAAGGCTGAAGTGGAATCACTGCTGGGTCAGCCGACTGACTGTTCCGGCGCACTGGGCATGTCCAGCTGCACCTGGGGCGATAAAAACAGCTTTATCAGCGTGCAATATGCCGGTGACAAGGTTCTGATGTTTTCCGGGCAAGGCCTGAAGTAAACCGGGGCGAAAGCCTGCGGGAGAAGAAGAATGATCCGTTTTGTTTTGTTCCTTTGCGCCAGCCTGTTTTTGGCGGGCTGCGCCAGCCATTCTGGCGATGATCTGCAACCCAAGACTGCGAACAACGTCAACCTCAAGCGTTATCAGGGCACTTGGTATGAGTTGGCCCGATTGCCGATGTACTTCCAGCGCAACTGCGCGCAGTCCGAAGCCCGCTACACATTGCTGCCTGATGGCGACATGTCGGTGTTCAACCGCTGCCTGACGACCGAGTGGAAGTGGGAAGAAGCCAAGGGCACGGCTACGCCGCAAGTGCCGGGCAAGACTGACAAGCTTTGGGTGGAATTCAATAACTGGTTTACCGCACTGTTGCCGGGCGTTGCCAAGGGCGATTACTGGGTGCTGTATGTCAGCGATGACTACAAGACCGCGATTGTTGGCAGCCCGAGCCGGCGGTACATGTGGATTTTGTCGCGCACGCCTACGGTGAGCGCCGACACTCGCGAAGACCTGTTGAGCAGGGCGCGGCAGCAGGGTTATGACACCACGCGGTTGATCTGGCGCATGTCGGACAAGCAGATGGCGAAGACTTCGCAGTAACCCGAAAACACCGTTTTTCAAATGTGGGAGCTGGCAAGCCAGCTCCCACATGTGTTTTAGGGGGTTATTAACTCAGCAAATCTCTCAAGACTTGGGTGAAGGCCCGGCTACTTTCTTCCTCGCCGGCATGCCGCCCATCCCGCACCACCCACTTCCCGTTCACCAGCACATCACGCACCTGCCGATCCCCACCGGCAAACAACCAGCGATTCAAAATCCCGTCTTCGCTTGCCGTCGCCAGGTACGGATCATTGCCATCCAGTACCAGCCAATCCGCACGTTTACCCACTTCCAATCGGCCAATCGGCTGTCCCAATGCCTGGCCGCCGCCGTCCAGCGCCGCGTCAAACAGCGTGCGACCCACCATCGGTTGATCACTGCGATACAGGCGGTTACGCCTTTGATCGCGCAGGCGCTGGCCATATTCGAGCCAGCGCAATTCCTCCACCACGCTCAGTGACACATGGCTATCGGAACCGATGCCCAAGCGTCCGCCTTGGGCGAGAAAATCCACGGCCGGGAAAATCCCGTCACCCAGGTTAGCCTCGGTAGTCAGGCACAAACCGGCAATTGCGCGGCTCTTGGCCATGCGCGTGACCTCTTCAAGATCTGCATGCGTGGCATGCACCAGGCACCAGCGTTCATCCACCTCGACATTGTCATACAGCCATTGCAGCGGGCGCTTTCCGCTCCAGGCCAGGCAGTCGTCGACTTCTTTCTGCTGTTCGGCAATGTGGATGTGCACCGGGCACGCCTTGTCGCTGGCGGCCAGCACTGCATGGATTTGCTCGGGCGTGACGGCGCGCAGCGAGTGGAAACACAACCCTAACTGCTGCGCCGGCTGTGCCGCCAGGATCGGTTTCAGCCGCGCCTGCAGGTCCAGATAGTTTTCAGTGCTGTTGATAAACCGCCGCTGGCCTTCATTCGGTGCCTGGCCGCCAAACCCGGAGTGGGTGTAAAGCACAGGCACCAATGTCAGGCCAATGCCACTGCTGGTCGCTGCCTGGCTGATCTGCCGCGACAGCTCCGTGCGGTCGGCATACGGCTGGCCGTTGACATCGTGGTGCACATAGTGAAATTCGGCCACCGAGGTGTAACCGGCCTTGAGCATCTCGATGTACAGCTGGCGCGCGATGACGTGCAATTGCTCCGGACTGATCTTGCCGACCATGCGGTACATCAAATCGCGCCAGGTCCAGAAACTGTCATTCGGGTTTCCGGCCACTTCTGCCAAACCTGCCATTGCGCGCTGGAAAGCGTGGGAGTGCAGGTTCGGCATGCCCGCCAACACCGGGCCTCTCAGCCGTTCCGCAGCGTCTGCGCTGGCATTGGCCTCAACTCTTGTCAGCACCCCATCTGCGCTGATTTCAAGACGTACATCGTTGGCCCATCCATTAGGCAGCAGCGCGCGTTCGGCAAAGAAAGCGGACATGATCAAGGCACCCCAGTCGTGTGTTTATTTGTATATACATATACAGACGTTTGCCTGCTCGGTAAACTCCGGCAATCTATGCATCTTTTTCCCCTGCAAGGATTCCCTGTGCCGACTCCGCCTGCCAAGTCTTCGCTGGCTGCCCACATGGACGAAAGTCCGGCGCCCTTGTATGCCCGCGTCAAACAAATGATCAGCCAGCAGATCCTCCACGGCAACTGGCCGCCTCACTACCGTGTGCCGTCGGAGAGCGAACTGGTCAGCCAGTTGGGTTTCAGCCGCATGACTATCAACCGCGCCCTGCGCGAGCTCACCGCCGAGGGCTTGTTGGTGCGCATGCAGGGCGTCGGTACCTTCGTCGCTGAGCCCAAGAGCCAGTCCGCGCTGTTTGAAGTGCACAATATTGCCGATGAGATCGCTTCTCGCGGTCATCGACACACCTGCCAAGTCATCACCTTGGGCGAAGAAGCTGCCGGTTCCGAGCGCGCCGTCGCGCTGGAAATGCGCGAAGGCGGGCGGGTGTTCCACTCGTTGATCGTGCACTTCGAGAATGATATTCCCGTGCAAATCGAAGACCGTTTCGTCAATGCACTGGTCGCCCCGGAATACCTGCAACAGGATTTCACCCAGCAAACGCCCTACGCCTACTTGAACCAGGTTGCACCGTTGACCGAAGGCGAGCACGTGGTCGAAGCGATCCTCGCTGACGCCGCCGAATGCAAGTTGCTGCAGATCGAGCCCAGCGAACCGTGCCTGTTGATCCGTCGACGCACCTGGTCGGGCCGCCAGCCGGTGACGGCCGCACGTTTGATCCACCCCGGCTCGCGTCACAGCCTGGAAGGACGTTTCAGTAAATGAGTTCCGTAAAAGTCTGGCGCGCTGCCGATTATGTGCGCATGCCCTGGAAAAACGGCGGCGGCAGTACCGAAGAAATTGCCCGTGATGCCGGCGTAGACCTGGATGGCTTTGGCTGGCGCCTGTCGATTGCGGATATTGCGCAATCGGGCGGTTTTTCCATCTTCGCCGGCTACCATCGGGTGATCACCGTGATCAAAGGCGCCGGCATGGTGCTGACCGTGGATGGCGAAGAACAGCGCGGGTTGTTACCGCTGCAACCTTTTGCGTTCAAGGGTGACAGCCAGGTGGAGTGCCGATTGATCACAGGGCCCATCCGCGATTTCAACCTGATCTATTCGCCGCAGCGTTACCACGCGCGGCTGCAATGGACCGACGGTGTGCAGCGTTTCTTCAGTACGGCGCAGACGGTGTTGGTGTTCAGCGTTGCCGATGAGGTGAAGGTGCTGGACGAGAAATTGGGGCATCACGATTGCCTGCAAATCGACGGTAACACTGGCCTATTGGATATTTCCGTCGCCGGCCGTAGCTGCATCATCGAACTGACCGCACGCGGTTAAAAAATGTGGGGGCTGGCTTGCCAGCTCCCACAATTGTTTTGTGGGGAACATTAAATCTGTTTCCAGTCTCTGCACCAGTTTGTTACTGAATGCCCCAGCGTGGCGCAGAACTACATTGTCGTGACAAACCTCCCTCGCAGCAAAAGCCTTCCGTAAGAAATTTCATCAAGCCTATAAGGCTTAATTTCCAAGGCTCGAGCACGCATCACCAAAAATTCTCGACAGCTCTCTTAGAAAGTTGGCCGCTTGATTGCATATGCTTGTATGTACAAGTAAAGGTGTGTGCGTAAGAGCCCACTTCGCACCCACAAAGTATGCGCATCAATCGCCGAGGAGTTTTTTGTGACTAAGCCAACCAAGTACCGTGACGTAGAAATCCGCGCCGCCCACGGTAACAAGCTCACCGCCAAAAGCTGGCTGACTGAAGCGCCGCTGCGCATGCTGATGAACAACCTCGACCCACAAGTGGCCGAGAACCCTAAAGAACTGGTGGTATACGGCGGTATCGGCCGTGCGGCGCGTAACTGGGAGTGCTATGACCAGATCGTCGAGAGCCTCACCAACCTGAATGATGACGAAACCCTGCTGGTGCAATCCGGCAAGCCGGTTGGCGTGTTCAAGACCCACAGCAACGCCCCGCGCGTGCTGATCGCCAACTCCAACCTGGTGCCGCACTGGGCCAGTTGGGAACACTTCAACGAGTTGGATGCCAAGGGCCTGGCCATGTACGGCCAGATGACCGCCGGCAGCTGGATCTACATCGGTAGCCAGGGCATCGTCCAAGGCACCTACGAAACCTTCGTCGAAGCCGGTCGCCAGCATTACAACAGCGACCTGACCGGCCGTTGGGTCCTCACCGCCGGCCTCGGCGGCATGGGCGGCGCGCAACCACTGGCTGCAACCCTGGCCGGCGCGTGCTCGCTGAACATCGAGTGCCAGCAGGTCAGCATCGATTTCCGCCTCAGCAGCCGCTATGTCGACGAGCAAGCCACAGACCTCGACGACGCCCTGGCGCGCATCGCCAAATACACCCAGGAAGGCAAGGCTATCTCCATCGCCCTGTTGGGTAACGCCGCAGAGATCCTGCCTGAACTGGTCAAGCGTGGCGTGCGCCCGGACATGGTCACCGACCAGACCAGCGCCCACGACCCACTCAACGGCTACCTGCCGGCCGGCTGGACCTGGGACGAATACCGCGCCCGCGCCAAGACCGAACCGGCTGCCGTAATCAAGGCCGCCAAGCAGTCGATGGCCGTGCACGTCAAAGCCATGCTGGAATTCCAGAAACAAGGCATCCCGACCTTCGACTACGGCAACAACATCCGCCAGATGGCCCAGGAAGAAGGCGTAGAAAATGCCTTCGATTTCCCAGGTTTTGTACCGGCGTACATCCGCCCACTGTTCTGCCGTGGCATCGGCCCGTTCCGTTGGGCTGCACTGTCCGGCGACCCGCAAGACATCTACAAGACCGACGCCAAAGTCAAAGAGCTGATCCCCGACGACGCGCACCTGCACAACTGGCTGGACATGGCCCGCGAGCGCATCAGCTTCCAGGGCCTGCCGGCGCGTATCTGCTGGGTTGGGCTGGGCCAGCGCGCCAAGCTCGGCCTGGCGTTCAACGAAATGGTACGCAGCGGCGAGCTGTCGGCACCGGTGGTGATTGGTCGTGACCACCTCGATTCCGGCTCGGTCGCCAGCCCGAACCGCGAAACTGAAGCCATGCAGGACGGTTCCGACGCCGTGTCCGACTGGCCGCTGCTCAACGCCTTGCTCAACACTGCCAGTGGCGCGACCTGGGTTTCGCTGCACCACGGCGGCGGCGTGGGCATGGGCTTCTCCCAGCACTCCGGCATGGTCATCGTCTGCGACGGTACCGACGAAGCGGCTGAGCGGATCGCCCGCGTGCTGCATAACGACCCGGCCACCGGGGTGATGCGTCATGCGGATGCGGGTTACCAGATCGCGATCGACTGCGCCAAGGAGCAGGGCCTCAATCTCCCGATGATCAAATAACCCATGTGGGAGCGGGCAAGCCAGCTCCCACAAAAAAGCGGTTTTACACAGGCTTTATGAACAATCCATCAGAGGTTGAACATCCATGGTTGCAAATGACGCACGTGCAAGCACCACCCCGTTGATCGAAAGGCGTTCGATCGACTACATCCCGGAAGCGGAAAGACACGGTCGTCTATTGAGCCAGTTCACCCTGTGGATGGGTGCCAACCTGCAAATCACCGCCATTGTCACCGGGGCCCTGGCCGTGGTGCTGGGCGGTGATGTGTTCTGGTCGTTGATCGGTTTGCTGATCGGCCAACTGATTGGCGGCGGCGTGATGGCGCTGCATGCGGCGCAAGGGCCCAAGCTGGGCCTGCCGCAGATGATCTCCAGCCGGGTGCAGTTCGGTGTGTATGGCGCGGCTATTCCGATTGTGCTGGTCTGTTTGATGTACCTCGGTTTTACCGCCACCGGCACCGTGCTGTCCGGTCAGGCGCTGGGCCAGTTGTTCGGTGTCAGCGACAGCGTCGGGATCCTGATCTTCGCCAGTGTCATCGTGCTGGTCACGGTGCTGGGTTACCGGGTGATCCATTTCATTGGGCGTGTCGCCAGCGTCATTGGGGTGATTGCCTTTATCTACCTGTTCAGCCGTCTGATAGGCCAGACCGACGTTGGCGCGCTCCTGCAAATCCGCCACTTCAGCTGGAGCAGCTTCCTGCTGGCGGTGTCGCTCGCGGCCTCCTGGCAGATCGCCTTCGGCCCTTATGTGGCTGACTATTCACGCTATCTGCCGAGCAAGACGTCTTCGGTGAAGACATTTTTCGCGGCTGGCGCGGGGTCGGTGATTGGGGCACAGGTGGCGATGACCCTTGGCGTGTTTGCCGCGGCCATGTCCAATGGGCAATTTGCCGGTCACGAAGTGGCCTACATCGTGGGGTTGAGCGGTACCGGCGCCACCGCTGCGCTGCTGTATTTCAGCATCGCGTTCGGCAAGGTCACCATCTCCACGCTGAACTCCTACGGCAGCTTCATGTGCATCGCGACCATCATCAGCGGCTTGCGTGGCCGCCTGGAGGTCACGCGCCTGCAGCGTCTGGTGTTTGTGCTGGTGATTGTCGGTACGGCGACCCTGATCGCGTTGCTCGGTCAGCACTCATTCCTCGGCGCGTTCAAGTCTTTCATCCTGTTCCTGCTGGCGTTCTTTACGCCATGGAGCGCGATCAACCTGGTCGACTACTACTGCATTACCCGCGAGCGCTATGACGTGCCGGCGCTGGCCGACCCTAACGGTCGCTACGGCCGTTGGAACCTGCTCGGTATCAGCGTGTATGTGTTCGGCGTGCTGGTGCAGTTGCCATTTATCTCCACCCAGTTCTTCACAGGTCCGCTGGTGGCTGCGCTGGGTGATGTGGATATCTCTTGGATCATCGGGCTGGTGCTTCCCGCAGCCTTGTACTACGTGTGTGCGAAAAAATGGCACGGCACGGTGCCCAATCAATTGATCCTGCCAGTAGAGCAGGGCGCCATACCAACAACAAACGGGCTGGCTGCACAAGCCTGATGGGACGTGGACAGGGCAGGACGCCTACTGACTGCCGTAATCCATTTCAAAATTGGGAGCGTCACAACAATGAAAATGCATAAGACCTTGTTGGCCACACTGTTCTCTGCGGGCGTGCTGGCGAGCGTTGGCGCCCAGGCGGCGGGCTGGTGCGAATCCGGCAAACCGGTGAAATTCGCCGGCCTGAACTGGGAAAGCGGCATGTTGCTTACTGACATCCTGCAAACCGTGTTGGAAAAAGGCTACGACTGCAAAACCGACAGCCTGCCAGGCAACTCCATCACCATGGAAAACGCCCTGAGCAGCAATGATATCCAAGTGTTTGCCGAAGAGTGGGTCGGCCGCAGCGAGGTCTGGAACAAGGCCGAGAAGGCCGGCAAAGTCGTCGGTGTCGGCGCGCCTGTTGTCGGTGCTATCGAAGGCTGGTACGTGCCGCGCTATGTGATCGAAGGCGACGCCAAGCGCAAGCTGGAAGCCAAGGCCCCGGGCTTGAAAACCATCGCCGACCTGGCCAAGTACGCCTCGGTGTTCAAGGACCAGGAAGAACCGTCCAAGGGTCGCTTCTACAACTGCCCGGCTGGCTGGACCTGCGAGCTGGACAACAGCGAAATGCTCAAGAGCTATGGCCTGGAAAGCACCTACACCAACTTCCGCCCAGGCACCGGCCCGGCGCTGGATGCGGCGGTGCTGTCGAGCTACAAGCGTGGCGAACCGATCCTGTTTTACTACTGGTCGCCGACCCCGCTGATGGGCCAGGTCGACCTGGTCAAGCTGGAAGAAAAACCCGGCGTGGATAAGAGCGTGAGCATCAAGGTCGGCCTGTCCAAGGCTTTCCACGAGCAAGCGCCGGAACTGGTGGCCGTGCTGGAAAAGGTCAACCTGCCGATCGACCTGCTGAACCAGAACCTGGGTCGTATGGCCAAGGAGCGAATTGAGTCGCCGAAACTGGCGAAAATATTCCTCAAGGAACATCCTGAAGTCTGGCATGCGTGGGTGAGCGAAGACGCAGCCAAGAAAATCGACGCGGCCTTGTAGGTCAAGCCTGTCCGGCTACCCTAAGGGGCTGGTCGGACAGCCGGCCACAACCCATTGGATCGAGAGCACGCTATGTTTCCTGAGAGTTTTACGTTTTCCATCGCCGACTGGGTCAACGGTTGGGTGGATTCATTGGTCACCAACTACGGTGATGTGTTCCGGCACATTTCCGATACCCTGCTGTGGGCCATCGTCAACCTGGAAGGGATGCTGCGTGCGGCGCCCTGGTGGTTGATGCTGACGATCGTCGGTGCGCTGGCCTGGCACGCCACGCGCAAGGTGGTGACCACGGCGGTTATCGTCGGTTTGCTGTTCCTGGTGGGCGCGGTTGGCCTGTGGGACAAGCTGATGCAAACCCTCGCATTGATGATGGTCGCCACCGTGATCTCGGTGTTGATCGGCATTCCGCTGGGCATTCTGTCGGCGCGCAGCAATCGCCTGCGTTCGGTGCTGATGCCGCTGCTCGACATCATGCAAACCATGCCGAGTTTCGTGTACTTGATCCCGGTGCTGATGCTGTTCGGCCTGGGCAAGGTCCCGGCGATTTTCGCCACGGTGATCTACGCCGTGCCGCCGTTGATTCGCCTGACCGACTTAGGCATTCGCCAGGTCGACGGCGAAGTCATGGAAGCCATCAACGCCTTTGGTGCCAACCGCTGGCAGCAACTGTTCGGCGTGCAACTGCCGCTGGCATTGCCCAGCATCATGGCCGGGATCAACCAGACCACGATGATGGCGTTGTCGATGGTGGTCATCGCCTCGATGATCGGCGCCCGTGGCTTGGGTGAAGACGTGCTCGTCGGCATCCAGACCCTCAACGTTGGCCGTGGTCTTGAAGCCGGGCTGGCGATCGTGATTCTCGCAGTGGTCATCGACCGCATTACCCAGGCCTATGGTCGTCCACGGCATGAGGCGAGCAAATGACTACTGTCAGCAAAATCGAAGTTAAAAACGTCTTCAAGATCTTCGGCAACCGATCCAAGGAGGCCTTGGCGATGGTTGGGCAGGGCAAGACCAAGGATCAGGTCCTGGCTGAGACCGGCTGCGTGGTCGGCGTGAATGACCTGTCGCTGAGCATCGGCACTGGCGAGATCTTCGTGATCATGGGCCTGTCGGGTTCCGGCAAATCCACGTTGGTGCGCCACTTCAACCGCCTGATCGACCCTACCAGCGGCGCGATCCTGGTGGACGGCGAAGACATTCTGAAACTGGACATGGAAGCCCTGCGCCAATTCCGTCGGCACAAGATCAGCATGGTGTTCCAGAGCTTCGGCCTGCTGCCGCACAAGAGCGTGCTCGACAACGTTGCCTACGGCCTGAAAGTGCGTGGCGAAACCAAGCAGGTGTGCGCCGAGCGCGCCTTGCACTGGATCGAAACCGTGGGCCTCAAAGGCTACGAAAATAAATACCCGCACCAGCTTTCCGGCGGCATGCGCCAGCGCGTCGGCCTGGCCCGTGCATTGGCGGCTGACACCGACATCATCCTGATGGATGAAGCCTTCAGCGCTCTCGACCCGCTTATCCGCGCCGAGATGCAAGACCAACTGCTGGAACTGCAAAAGACCTTGCACAAGACCATCGTGTTCATCACCCACGACCTCGACGAAGCCGTGCGCATAGGCAACCGCATTGCGATCCTCAAGGACGGCAAGCTGATCCAGGTCGGCACCCCGCGCGAGATTTTGCATTCGCCGGCGGATGAGTATGTGGATCGGTTTGTTCAGCGGCGGGCGGCGGTGGTCTGACCCGGGTTTTGTGGTGAGTTGGCCGGCCTCTTCGCGAGCAAGCCCGCTCCCACAGGGGGAACGCATTCCAAATGTGGGAGCGGGCTTGCCCGCGAAGAGGCCGGCAAAGCTGCACAAGAATGAAGAAGGTATGAAGATGTCCCAGGCAACAAAAATCACCATCGCCGATACGCCATTGCGCTGGCAAGACATAGTCGCCGTTGCCCGCCACGGCGCGATGCTTGAGCTGTCGGGCCAAGCCTGGGCGCGCATCGACAATGCCCAGGCCATCGTGCAGCGCATCGTTACCAGCGGCGAGCGCGCCTATGGGGTGAGCACCGGCCTGGGCGCACTGTGCAATGTGTCGCTCAAGGGCGAACAACTCAGCCAACTGTCGCGCAATACCCTGCTCAGCCATGCCTGTGGCGTCGGCCCGGTGCTCAGCGATGAACAGACGCGCGCGATCATCTGTGCCGCCCTCATCAACTACAGCCACGGCAAGTCCGGCCTGCATCCGCAGGTGGTGCATTCGCTGCTGGCGTTGCTCAACCACGGCATCACACCGCAAGTGCCGTCCCAGGGTTCGGTGGGTTACCTGACCCATATGGCCCACGTCGGTGTGGCCTTGCTGGGTGTTGGCACGGTGAGTTATCGCGGCCAGATCGTCTCGGCGCAAGAAGCCCTGGCGGCTGAACGTTTGCAGCCGGTGGTGCTTGGCGCCAAGGACGGCCTGTGCCTGGTCAACGGCACGCCATGCATGACCGGGCTGAGCTGCCTGACCCTGGCCGACGCGCATCACTTGCTGCAATGGGCCGACGTGATCGGTGCCATGAGCTTCGAAGCCCAGCGCGGTCAGATCGATGCCTTCGATGAAGAAATCATCGCGCTCAAGCCGCACCCTGGCATGCAACACGTGGGTATCAACCTGCGCGCCTTGCTCGATGGCAGTGAAGTGATTGCCAGCAGCCAAGGCATTCGCACCCAGGACGCGCTGAGCATCCGCTCAATCCCGCAAATCCACGGCGCGGCGCGCGACCAGGTGGAGCACGCCACGCGGCAGATTGAGACTGAACTCAACAGCGCCACCGACAACCCGCTGCTGCTCGGCACGCCGGACCACTACCGCGTGGTGTCCCAGGCCAATCCCCACGGCCAATCCGTCGCATTGGCGGCAGACATGCTCGCCATCGCCATGGCCGAAATCGGTTCGGTGGCCGAACGCCGCCTGGATCGCCTTATTAACCCGCACGTCAGTGGCTTGCCGGCGTTCCTGGTCAGCAACCCGGGAGTCAACTCCGGGATGATGATCGTGCAGTACGTCGCCGCCTCGCTGTGCGGGCAAAACCGCCAACTGGCGCAACCGGCGGTGCTCGACAACTTCGTCACCTCGGGCCTGCAGGAAGACCACCTGAGCATGGGCACCAACGCCGCGCTCAAGCTGCACCAAGTGTTGGCCAACGTGACGCAGATCCTCGCCATCGAGTACTTGCTGGCGGCCCAGGCGTTTGAGTTCCTCAAAGACCAGCGTTTCGGTGCAGGCACTGACCGCGCCTGGCGCCTGCTGCGTGACGTTGTACCTGCTTATGAGCAGGACCGTTGGCTGGCGCCGGATATTGCGAGCGCTGCCCAGCTGATCAAAGACACCGCTTTCCCTAATTTGCACTGAACACGTTATTCAAAAGAACAATTCACAAGGAGTATGAATGTGACTGCGCTAAATCTGATTCCAGGCCAACTGAGCCTTGCCCAACTGCGGGCCATCTACCAGCAGCCGGTAGCCCTCAGCCTGGATGACAGCGCCTCGGCCCAGATCGAAGCCAGCGTTGCCTGCGTGGAGCAGATTCTCGCCGAGAACCGCACCGCCTATGGCATCAACACCGGCTTCGGCCTGCTCGCCTCGACCCGCATCGCCAGCGAAGACTTGGAAAACCTCCAGCGCTCCCTGGTGCTGTCCCATGCCGCCGGTGTGGGTGAGCCGATCAGCGATGCGCTGGTGCGGCTGGTCATGGTGCTCAAGGTCAACAGCCTGAGCCGTGGGTTCTCTGGCATTCGTCGCCAGGTGATCGACGCGCTGATCGCGCTGATCAACGCCGAGGTGTACCCGCATATTCCGTTGAAAGGCTCGGTCGGTGCTTCCGGTGACCTGGCGCCGTTGGCGCACATGTCCCTGGTGCTGCTGGGCGAAGGCAAGGCGCGCTACAAAGGCGAATGGCTGGAAGCCACCGACGCGCTGAAAGTCGCCGGCCTCACGCCGTTGACCCTCGCCGCCAAAGAAGGCCTGGCGTTGCTCAACGGCACTCAGGTGTCCACCGCCTATGCCTTGCGTGGTCTGTTCGAAGGCGAAGACCTGTTCGCCGGCGCCCTCGCGTGCGGCGCCCTCACGGTGGAAGCGGTACTCGGTTCGCGCTCGCCGTTCGACGCACGTATTCATGCCGCACGTGGCCAGCGTGGGCAGATCGATTCAGCAGCGGCCTACCGTGACCTGCTGGGCGAAAACAGCCAGGTCTCTCAGTCGCACCAGAACTGCGACAAGGTGCAGGACCCGTACTCCCTGCGCTGCCAGCCACAAGTCATGGGCGCCTGCCTGACCCAGTTCCGCCAGGCCGCCGAAGTGCTGGTGGTGGAAGCCAACGCGGTGTCGGATAACCCGCTGGTGTTTGCCGCTGAAGGCGATGTGATTTCCGGCGGTAACTTCCACGCCGAACCCGTGGCCATGGCCGCTGACAACATGGCGCTGGCGATCGCTGAAATCGGTTCCCTGAGCGAGCGCCGTATCTCGCTGATGATGGACAAGCACATGTCGCAATTGCCGCCGTTCCTGGTGGGCAATGGTGGGGTCAACTCGGGCTTCATGATCGCTCAAGTCACTGCCGCCGCACTCGCCAGCGAGAACAAGGCGCTGGCTCACCCGCACAGTGTCGACAGCCTGCCGACTTCAGCCAACCAGGAAGACCATGTGTCAATGGCGCCTGCTGCCGGCAAGCGTCTGTGGGAAATGGCCGAGAACACCCGTGGCGTTCTGGCGGTTGAGTGGCTGGCGGCGTGCCAGGGGCTGGACCTGCGCGAAGGCCTGAAAACTTCGCCGAAGTTAGAAAAGGCGCGCGGCATTCTGCGCGAGAAAGTGGCGTTTTATGAAAAAGACCGCTTCTTTGCGCCGGACATCAATGCCGCCAGCGAACTGCTCGCCAGCCGTTGCCTGAATGAGTTGGTACCGGCCAACCTGCTGCCGAGCCTTTAAGCGCGACACCGGCCCCTTGTGGGCGCTGGCTTGCCTGCGATAGCAATCTGTCAGTTGATACATGTGTGACTGATACACCGCCAGCAAGGGCAGGCGCCCAAGGTCCATTACGACGCGGCTTTGTCTCATCGATAACTTAGGGAGGCGTTGATGAAAACGCTCTGGCAACACTGCCACGTCGCAACCATGGCCCAGGGCAAGTACTCGATCATCGAGGATGCCGCCATGGTGACTGCCGGTTCACTCATCCAGTGGATCGGCCCCCGCAGCCAGGTACCCACGGCGGATTACGCCCAGGTGCATGACTTGCAAGGCGCGTGGGTCACCCCCGGGCTGATCGACTGCCATACCCACACGGTGTTTGGCGGTAACCGTAGCGGCGAATTCGAGCAGCGCCTCGAAGGCGTGAGCTACGCTGAAATCGCGGCCAAGGGCGGTGGCATTGCCAGCACCGTGCGCGCTACCCGTGCCGCGACCGAGGATGAACTGTTTGCCAGCGCCCACAAGCGCTTGCGCAGTTTGCTGCGCGACGGCGTCACTACGGTAGAGATCAAGTCCGGCTATGGCCTGGACTTGGTCAACGAACGCAAAATGCTGCGGGTCGCCCGTCGCCTTGGCGAAGCGCTGCCGGTCAGCGTGCGTGCCACGTGCCTGGCGGCTCATGCGTTGCCGCCGGAGTACAAGGACCGCGCCGACGACTACATCGACCACATCTGCGCCGAGATGCTGCCGGCCTTGGCGGCAGAAGGGCTGGTGGATGCGGTGGATGCGTTCTGCGAATACCTGGCGTTTTCCACCGAGCAGGTGGAGCGCGTGTTCAAAGTCGCCCAGCAACTGGGCCTGCCGGTGAAGCTGCACGCCGAGCAACTCTCGTCGCTGCACGGCTCCAGCCTGGCTGCGCGTTACCACGCGTTGTCGGCGGACCACCTGGAGTTCATGACCGAAGAAGACGCCATCGCCATGGCCGCCTCTGGCACCGTCGCGGTATTGCTGCCAGGCGCGTTCTACTTCCTGCGTGAAACCCAATTGCCGCCCATGGAGGCCCTGCGCAAGCACGGTGTGAAAATGGCCATCGCCAGCGACCTCAACCCCGGCACCTCGCCGGCGCTGTCGGTGCGCTTGATGCTGAATATGGCCTGCACGCTGTTTCGCATGACCCCTGAAGAAGCGTTGGCCGGCGCCACGCAACACGCGGCCACCGCATTGGGCATGGGTGACACCCATGGTTCCCTGGAAGCGGGCAAGGTCGCGGATTTTGTTGCCTGGCAGATTGATCGTCCCGCCGACCTGGCTTACTGGCTGGGCGGCGAGCTGGATAAACGCGTCGTGCGCCATGGCGTCGATGTCACTGTCTGAGGAGTGTTGCTGTGGATAAGGTTCTGAACTTCAAACAAGGCCGCGTGCCGCTGCTGATCAGCATGCCCCACGCCGGCCTGCGCCTGACGCCCGCCGTGGAGGCCGGATTGATCCCCGAGGCGCAAAGCCTGCCGGATACCGATTGGCACATCCCCACGCTTTATGACTTTGCCGAAGAGCTGGGCGCCAGCACCCTGGCGGCGGAGTACTCGCGGTTTGTCATCGATTTGAACCGGCCGTCCGACGACAAGCCGTTGTACGTGGGCGCCACCACCGGCCTGTACCCGGCGACGCTGTTTGATGGCGTGTCATTGTTCCGCGAAGGGTTGGAACCGAGCGAGGCGGAGCGCGCCAGTTACCTGCAAAAGGTCTGGGGCCCGTATCACCGCACGCTGCAAGAGGAGCTGGCGCGACTCAAGGCCAAGTTCGGCTACGCCTTGCTGTTTGATGCGCACTCGATTCGCTCGGTCATCCCGCACCTGTTCGATGGCAAGCTGCCGGACTTCAACCTCGGCACGTTCAACGGTGCTGCCTGTGATCCCGAGCTGGCCAGCCAGTTGGAAGCCATCTGCGCCCAACATCCGCAATACACCCATGTACTCAATGGGCGTTTCAAGGGCGGGCATATCACTCGGCATTACGGGGATCCGGCGCAGGATATTCATGCGGTGCAGTTGGAGTTGTGCCAGAGCACCTATATGGAGGAGTTCGAACCGTTCCGCTATCGCCCGGATCTGGCCGAGCCGACGCGCGTTGTACTGAAGCAATTGCTGGAAGGGTTCCTGGCTTGGGGGCCAGCGCATTACCGGTAAATTTTCGGTGCTGCAGCGATAGCCTTCGCGAGCAAGCCCGCTCCCACATTTTGACCGCATTTTTATGCTGCAACTCGGTCAACCTGCGGGCTTGCTCGCGAAGGCGGCCTTACAGTCGCCGCAGTGCAATTGCCGGTCGCCACAGGTCGTGTCAACCAAGGCTTCACTGGGTAGGGTTGTGCATTAAAAACAGCCGAGTGAGCCCTTATCCATGAAAAGACTGTTGTTGACCCTCACCAGCGCCCTATTGATTGGTGCCAACGCCATGGCCGCCGAACCGGCCTCCTGCAAAAACATCCGCATGGGCGTGGTCAGTTGGACCGACGTGGTCGCCACTTCCGGCATGGCTGACGTGCTGCTCAATGGTCTGGGCTACGACAGCAAACAAACCAGCGCCGTGCAGCAGATCATTTTTGCCGGCATCCGCGACAAGCGCCTGGATATCTTCCTCGGCTACTGGAAGCCGGCGATGGACAACAACATCGCGCCGTTCCTGGCGGCCAAGCAGGTCAAAGTCTTCGACAAACCCAGCCTCACCGACGCCCAGGCCACCCTGGCCGTGCCGCAATACGTAGCGGATGCCGGCCTGAAGACCTTTGCCGACATTGCTCGCTTCAAGGACAAACTGGGCGGCAAGCTCTATGGCATCGAACCCGGCAGTGGCGCGAATACCGATATCCAGAAAATGATCGACACCAACCGCTTCGGCCTGGGCGGCTTCAAGCTGATTGCCTCTGGCGAAGCGGGGATGCTGGCGGCGGTGCAGCGCGCGGTGAATCGCAAGGAGTTCGTGGTCTTTGTCGGTTGGACGCCGCACCCGATGAACATCAACATGAAAATGGCTTACCTCACTGGCAGTGAAGATGTGTTCGGCCCCAGCGAAGGCCGCGCCACCGTCTCTACCGTCACTGCGCCAGACTTTGCCGAACGTTGCCCCAACGCCAACCGTTTGTTGGTAAACCTCACCTTCACTGCCGCCCAGGAAAGCCAGTTGATGGTGCCGATCATGGCGCGCGAATCGCCCCAGGACGTGGCCCGGCAATGGTTGCGCGATCATCCCGAGGACCTGCAGCGCTGGCTGGTCGGGGTCACGGCGTTTGATGGCACGGACGCAGTGGCAGCTGTACAAGCCAGCCTGGAGCTCTGAGAACCTGCACCGATCAACTGTGTCAGGGATATTGGCGCATGTATCCGATTTCTCCACAGCTTGCCGCGTTCGTCGCAAAAACCGAGTCCTTCGCCAGCGATGACTCATCGCTTGCTGGATTGCGCCAGGCCTACGACCGTATGTGCCAGGCATTCACCCCGCCGGCGCCCGACAACTTATCCATCACGGACTTTTCCCTGGCCGGCGTGGGCGTGCGCAGTTACATGCCCTTCACGCCGGCCCCAGCGGGTGGTTGGTCATGTCTTCTCTATATACACGGTGGCGGCTGGGTCGTCGGCGGCCTGGATTCCCATGACTTCATCTGTTTCGAACTCGCCAGCGCTCTGCAGGTGCTGGTGATCGCCATCGATTACCGGCTGGCGCCTGAGCATCCGTTCCCGGCCGCGTACGAAGATTGTCGTGCGGTGTGGCAGGCGATCCAGTCGGGGCAAGGGCCGCACGTTATCAATCAGCAACAACTGGTGGTGATCGGTGACAGCGCGGGCGGCAATCTGGCAGCGGCGTTATGCCTGGGGCTGCGTGATGATCGGCAACCGCTGCCCCGCGCCCAAGTGTTGATCTATCCGGGCCTGGGTGGCCCATCCGACCTGCCGTCGCGCCGCGACTGCATGGACGCGCCGCTGCTCAGCAGCGCCGACACCGAGAGCTATCTGGCGCTGTACCTGCGGGGCAGTGGCAACCCGTCGCCCTACGCCATGCCGCTGTTGGCCGAAGATCTCAGCGGTTTGCCCAAGGCATTCATTGCTGTGGCCCAGTTCGACCCACTGCGTGACGACGGCCTGCTCTACGCCGAACGCCTGCAAGCGGCGGGCGTGGTCAGCGTACTTTATCCAGGGAAGGGCCTTGTCCACGGCTGCCTGCGGGCGCGGTGGCAGGCGCCGGAGGTGGATCAGCTCTACGATTGCCTGCTGCAGTACCTGGGGAGAGAAGGGCTGACACAGGTCTAAGCGCGCAAGGACATGCTCATTGCACAATTCGGGTTTATAGTGCCAGACGGCAGAATAAAAGACGTCCCCCCAGGGATGAACCCGACCCCTTACGGAGCGCGCAATGCAGACTTGGTACCCGCAGATCAAACCCTACGCCCGGCACGATCTGGCAGTCGATGACACCCACACGCTGTACGTCGATGAAAGTGGCTCCCCCGAAGGCTTGCCCGTCGTCTTCATCCATGGTGGCCCAGGTTCCGGTTGCGACGCCCAGAGCCGCTGTTATTTCGATCCGAACCTTTACCATATTGTGACCTTCGACCAGCGGGGCTGCGGTCGCTCCACGCCTCGCGCCAGTCTGGAAAACAACACCACCTGGGATCTAGTCGCCGACCTCGAGCGTATCCGCGAACATTTGGGGATCGACAAATGGGTGCTGTTCGGCGGTTCCTGGGGCTCTACCCTGGCCCTGGCCTACGCGCAAACCCACCCGGAGCGCGTGCTTGGTCTGATCGTGCGTGGCATATTCCTGGCCCGTCCGCAGGATATCGAATGGTTCTACCAGGACGGTGCGAGCCGGCTGTTCCCGGATTACTGGCAGGATTACATCGCGCCGATCCCACCGGAAGAGCGCCACGACATGATCGCCGCTTACCACAAGCGCCTCACCGGCAACGACCAGATCGCCCAGATGCACGCGGCCAAGGCCTGGTCCGGCTGGGAAGGGCGCATGCTGGGCCTGTGCCCGAGCCCGCAGCACGTGGAGCGGTTTTCCGAACCGCAACGCGCCCTGTCCATCGCGCGGATCGAGTGCCACTACTTCACCAACAACTCCTTCCTGGAGCCCAATCAGCTGATCCGTGATATGCACAAGATCGCTCATCTGCCTGGCGTCATCATTCATGGACGCTACGATATGATCTGCCCATTGGATAACGCCTGGGAGCTGCACCAGGCCTGGCCCAACAGTGAACTGCAGGTGATTCGCGAGGCCGGTCATGCGGCGTCCGAACCCGGGATCACCGATGCGTTGGTGCGTGCGACCAGCGAAATGGCACGGCGCTTGCTCGACCTGCCGCCAGAAGAAGCATGAAGGGCCTGTTGCAACGGGTGCGTAGCGCCCGCGTAGAGGTGGCGGGCGAAGTCGTCGGCGCAATCGATCAGGGTTTGCTGGTGCTGGTGGCCGTCGAACCTTCAGATACCCCCGAGAGCGCCGACAAATTGCTGCACAAGCTGTTGAACTACCGGGTGTTCAGCGATGACGAGGGCAAGATGAACCTGTCGTTGAAGGACATCGGCGGTGGGTTGTTGCTGGTGTCGCAGTTCACGCTGGCGGCGGATACCAAGAGCGGGCTGCGACCGAGCTTCTCCACAGCGGCCCCACCGGCACTGGGAGCGGCGCTTTTTGATCACTTGCTGTTACAAGCGAAACAATTGCATGGCAAGGTGGCGTCGGGGCGTTTTGGCGCCGATATGCAGGTGCATTTGGTCAATGACGGGCCTGTCACCTTCCTCTTGCAGACGTGAATGTATTAAAAACGACTTTTAATGCCTAAAAACGCAGGGTTTCGCTACAAATACTTCGTTGTCCCTGATGCGTTGTCTCGCGGGCTACTAGATAATCGCGCGCTACGGGGATCAGCGTTGTTTGGTCCATTTTTGATTTAGGTAGAGACTTGTCCGACAACCCATGGGGAATCATTTTGTCCCAGGGGAGTCGGAACAATGCTCGCCAACCTGGCATATAGATAGCTGGCCGTTGGTTTTTTGATCTGTTTTCGGCGAGGGTTGCTCGTGATTGTTAGTCCCTGTAATGCACCAAAATTGTCTGCCAAACGGTTACGAAACGCACTGGTGACGGGCTCCGCCCTGTTTTGCCTGTTCGGCGCGGGTCAACTGTGGGCATTCAGTCTGGATGATGTGTCGGCCAAGGCAAAAGAGCTGGCCGGGCAGAAATACGAAGCTCCGCGCAGCAATCTGCCGAACGAATTCCGCGAAATGAAATTCGCCGACTATCAAAAGATTCGTTTCCGTAACGAAAAGGCCGAGTGGGCCGATCAGAACACCCCGTTCAAGTTGTCCTTCTATCACCAGGGTATGCACTTCGATACGCCGGTGAAAATCAACGAAGTCACCGCCGACAGCGTCAATGAAATCAAGTACGACCCGACGCGTTTCGATTTCGGTGACGTGAAATTTGATCCTAAAGCCACCGATCAGCTGGGTTATGCCGGTTTCCGTGTGCTTTACCCGATCAACAAGAACGACAAGCAAGACGAAATCATGACCATGCTGGGCGCCAGCTACTTCCGCGTGGTCGGCAAAGGTCAGGTCTATGGCCTGTCTGCCCGCGGCATGGCGATCGACACTGCATTGCCTTCCGGCGAAGAATTCCCGCGTTTCACCGAGTTCTGGATCGAGCGTCCGAAGCCGGGTGAAAAACACCTGGTGATCTTTGCCTTGCTGGACTCGCCACGCGCAACCGGCGCTTATCGCCTGATCCTGCGTCCGGGCACCGACACCATTGTCGATGTGAAATCCCAGATGTTCCTGCGCGACAAGGTCACCAAACTGGGCGTTGCCCCGTTGACCAGCATGTACCTGTTCGGCGCGAACCAGCCGTCCAAAGTGCTCAACTACCGTCGTGAGCTCCACGATTCCAGCGGTCTTTCGATCCATGCCGGCAACGGCGAGTGGATCTGGCGCCCACTGAACAACCCTAAACACCTGTCGGTCAGCAACTTCACCGTCGAGAACCCGAAAGGTTTCGGCCTGCTGCAACGTGGTCGCGACTTCAGCCACTACGAAGACCTTGACGATAACTACGACAAGCGCCCAAGCGCCTGGATCGAGCCTGAGGGCGACTGGGGCAAAGGCACCGTCAACCTGGTAGAAATTCCAACTGCCGATGAAACCAACGACAACATCGTTGCTTTCTGGAGCCCGGAAAAACTGCCGGAAGTGGGCCAGCCGCTGGACGTTTCCTACCGCATGCACTGGACCATGGACGAGAAAGCCTTGCACCCGGCCGACAGCGCCTGGGTCAAGCAGACCCTGCGTTCCACCGGTGACGTGAAGCAGTCCAACCTGATCCGCCAGCCGGATGGCAGCGTGGCCTACCTGGTCGACTTCGAGGGCCCGTCCCTCAAGGCTCTGCCGTCGGACGCCGCGGTTCGCAGCCAGGTCAGTGTCAGCGACAACGCCGAACTGGTTGAAAACAGCGTGCGCTACAACGAGCACACCAAAGGGTGGCGCCTGACCCTGCGCATGAAGATCAAGGACGCAGGCAAGCCGACCGAAATGCGTGCGGCACTGGTGCAGGACGTTGCCCCGCCTGCCCCAGAGCAGGACTCGAGCCACGTGCTCAAGGCCGACAAGGTTCTGGCCAAGCAACACGAGAAACAGGCCAAGAAAGACGCAAAAAACAAGGACGCCAAGCAGCCAGAAGCTGCCCCAGCCACACCGGAGCCGATCAAGACCGAGCAAGTCCTGACCGAAACCTGGAGCTATCAGTTGCCTGCCGATGAGTAATTCTCAAGCCATGCCCGAGACTCTGTCCGAGTACCTGGCGCATCTACCGATGACCGCTGAGCAGCGCGCCGAACTGGCGGGCTGCACATCCTTCACCGAGTTGCACGAGCGCTTGTCATCGTCGACGTTCGACGCGCCCATCGAAGCCGCCCAGGCGTCGGTTGGCCGCCGGTTGACCCTCAACACTGCCGAAGAGCTGCAAGACGCCGAAATGCTGGTGCTCGACGCCAGCGGTCGCGTGTGCCTCAAGGCCACGCCGCCGATTCGTCGTACCCGTGTGGTTCCGGAGCCGTGGCGCACCAATATCCTGGTGCGCGGCTGGCGCCGTATCACCGGCCGCAGCAATCCGCCGGCACCGCCTAAGGATGAACGCGTACTGCCGGCCGCCCGCTGGCGTACCGTCGGCTCGATCCGCCGTTACATCCTACTGGTGCTGATGCTCGGCCAGACCATCGTGGCCGGCTGGTACATGAAAGGCATCATGCCGTACCAGGGCTGGTCGCTCGTTGACTTCGACGAGATCCGCAACCAGACCCTGCTGCAAACCGCTACCCAGGTACTGCCTTACGCCCTGCAAACCAGCATCCTGATCATGTTCGGGATCTTGTTCTGCTGGGTGTCGGCCGGTTTCTGGACCGCGTTGATGGGCTTCCTGGAACTGCTCACTGGCCACGATAAATACCGCATCTCCGGTAAAAGTGCCGGTGATGAGCCGATCCCGAAAGACGCCCGCACTGCGCTGGTGATGCCGATCTGCAACGAAGACGTGCCCCGGGTATTTGCCGGCCTGCGCGCTACGTTCGAGTCGGTCGCCGCCACCGGTGACCTGGATCGCTTCGACTTCTTCGTGCTCAGCGACAGCAATGACGCCGACATCTGCATCGCCGAACAGCAAGCCTGGCTCGACGTGTGCCGCGAAGCCGGTGGTTTCGGCAAGCTCTTCTATCGCCGTCGTCGCCGTCGGGTAAAGCGCAAGAGCGGCAACCTCGACGACTTCTGCCGTCGTTGGGGCGGTGACTACAAATACATGGTCGTGCTTGACGCTGACAGCGTGATGAGCGGCGAATGCCTGACCAGCCTGGTGCGCCTGATGGAAGCCACGCCGGATGCGGGGATTATCCAGACCGCGCCACGCGCGTCGGGCATGGACACCCTGTATGCGCGCATGCAGCAGTTCGCCACGCGTGTTTATGGCCCGCTGTTCACGGCCGGCCTGCACTTCTGGCAGCTGGGTGAATCCCACTATTGGGGTCACAACGCGATCATCCGCATGAAGCCGTTTATCGAGCACTGCGCCTTGGCGCCATTGCCAGGTAAGGGCGCGTTCGCCGGTTCGATTCTGTCCCATGACTTCGTTGAAGCAGCGCTGATGCGCCGTGCCGGCTGGGGCGTGTGGATTGCCTACGACCTGCCGGGCAGTTACGAAGAACTGCCGCCGAACCTGCTGGACGAACTCAAGCGTGACCGTCGCTGGTGCCACGGTAACCTGATGAACTTCCGCCTGTTCCTGGTTAAAGGCATGCACCCGGTGCACCGCGCGGTGTTCCTGACCGGCGTGATGTCCTACCTGTCGGCGCCGTTATGGTTCCTGTTCCTGGTGTTGTCCACGGCGCTGCTGGCGGTGAACACGCTGATGGAGCCGCAGTACTTCATGGCGCCACGCCAGTTGTACCCGCTGTGGCCGCAATGGCATCCGGACAAGGCGGTGGCGCTGTTCTCCACCACCATCGTGCTGCTGTTCCTGCCCAAGCTGCTGAGCATCATTTTGATCTGGGCCAAGGGCGCGAAAGAGTTCGGTGGCAAGTTCAAGGTGACGATGTCGATGCTGCTGGAGATGCTGTTCTCTATGCTGCTGGCGCCGGTGCGGATGATTTTTCACACGCGTTTCGTGCTTGCCGCGTTCCTCGGCTGGGCCGCGACATGGAACTCGCCCAAGCGTGATGACGACTCGACTACCTGGGGTGAAGCCTTCAAACGCCACGGTACGCAAACCTTGCTCGGCTTCCTCTGGGCCTTGCTGGTGGTGTGGTTGAATCCAAGCTTCCTGTGGTGGCTGGTGCCGATCGTCGGCTCGTTGATGCTGTCGATTCCGGTGTCGGTGATTTCCAGTCGGGTCAACCTGGGCCTCAAGTCCCGCGACGAGAGCCTGTTCCTGATCCCTGAGGAATACAATCCACCGCAGGCGTTGCTGTCGACCGAGCAGTACACTCACGAAAACCGTTGGCACGCGCTGAACGACGGCTTTGTGCGCTCGGTGGTTGATCCACAGCAAAACGCCCTGGCGTGTGCCCTGGCGACCTCACGGCACCGTGAGTCCGAGCCGATCGAGCACCTGCGTACAGAGCGTGTGCGTCATGCGTTGAAAGTCGGCCCAGCCGGCCTTAACAACGGCGAACGCGTGGCATTGCTCAGCGACCCGGTAGCCCTGGCTCGCCTGCACGAGCAGGTGTGGAGCGAAGGCCATGCCGAGTGGCTCGCCGCCTGGCGGGACTCGATCAAGGCCGATCCGCACGCGCCGTTGCTACCCCTGCAACCGCTGCCATCCCAGGCCCAACCGGCCTGATTCAGACGCCCCCGAGGGCTCACCTCGGGGGCGTTCGAAACGCTGGTCCTACAGCGTTTCCAAGCTTTTCCCTCTCTCGTTAACCTTCTGTTATTTCGAAACAAAAGACCCTCGTCCAAGGCGTATTGCCGTGCCCGTGGCTGAGTTAGCATCGCCCCCGAATTTGACTCGGCCACTGGGGTATTCATGAGCAAAGGCTATTGTTCGGCGCTGTTGATAGGCGCTGTCGCATTGATTCACATAGGCCTGGCACAGGCAGGCGCGATTGACGACGCGGTTCGACGCGGTGTGCTGAAAGTCGGCACCACGCCCACTTACATGCCCTTTGAAATGACCGATAAACAAGGGCGCATCGTCGGCTTTGAAATCGACCTGCTCAAGGTCATGAGCCAGGCCTTGGGGGTTGATCTTGAATTGGTTGCAGTGCCTTACAACGAGTTGGTGGAGGGGTTGCAGGCGAAAAATTTTGACCTGATCGGCAGCGGTATGACCGTCACCCAGGAACGCAACATTAAGCTGAACTTCAGCGATTCGTTCATCGTGGTCGGTCAGTCAGTGTTGCTGCATCCACGTCTCATGGGCAAGGTCGCCAGTGTCGAAGACCTGGACGATGCCAGCTACCGAATCGCTACCGCCGAAGGCACCACCGGCGAGTCAGCGGCGCGACGGTTTCTGGGGGCGGCCCGGCTCAGCAGTTTTGCAACGCCGGAAGAGGGCGTGCGCCAAGTGGTGCAAGGCGAGGCCGATGCCTTTATTCATGACGCACCCTATAACCTCATCGCTTTGAGTCGCCCGGAAAACAGCGCGCTGCTGGCGCTTGAGCAACCCTTCACCTTTGAACCCCTGGCGTTTGGCTTGAAGAAAGGCGATTTCGACAGCCTCAACTGGATCAACCACTTCCTCAACCAGGTTGCCCTGGATGGGACCTACGATCGCTTGCACGACAAGTGGTTTAAGGACACGGCCTGGATGGCGGAAATCGACTGAAAGTCATAACTCTATACACATCAATCCGTTACTGCTGCGCTCTGCCCAAATGTCTATGCGTGCGCTTTGCCTTGGCGTTGCTGGGCTTTTGCGAGATACGCCGATAACAAATAGCCGTGAAACCTTTGTAGCGGGAGGCGAGTGGGTTAGGATCGCACCCCGAAATGGTGCAGCCCTTTTGCGCGCCGACCTTACAAGAATCGTTCAGGGGACTTGATGATGAAGAAGTATCTTTCGATGCTGCTGCTTGGCGTCACCGCGCTGGTCGCGGCCAACGCGGCCCAGGCCGGCGCAATCGATGATGCGGTCAAGCGTGGCACGCTGAAAGTCGGCATGGACCCGACCTACATGCCGTTTGAAATGACCGACAAGCGCGGTGAAATCATCGGCTTCGAAGTCGACATCCTCAAGGCCATGGCCAAGTCCATGGGCGTCAAGCTGGAGCTGGTATCCACTGGCTATGACGGCATCATCCCGGCCTTCCTGACCGGCAAGTTCGACATGATCGGCAGCGGCATGACCCTGACCCAGGAACGCAACCTGCGCCTGAACTTCAGCGAGCCCTTCATCGTGGTCGGCCAGACCCTGCTGATTCGCAAGGAGCTGGAAGGCACCATCAAGTCTTACAAAGACCTGAACGACGAGAAATACCGCCTGACCTCCAAGCTGGGTACCACGGGCGAGATGGTCGCCAAGAAGCTGATCTCCAAGGCCAAGTACCACGGCTACGATAACGAGCAGGAAGGCGTGCTGGACGTGGTCAACGGCAAGGCCGATGCCTTTGTGTATGACGCACCGTACAACGTGGTTGCCCAGAAGAAAGTCGGTAGCGGCAAGCTGGTGTTCCTCGAAGAACCGTTCACCTTCGAACCCCTGGCGTTTGGCCTGAAAAAAGGCGACTACGACAGCATCAACTTCATCAACAACTTCCTGCACCAGATCCGCAACGACGGCACCTACGATCGTATCCATGACAAGTGGTTCAAGCGCTCCGAGTGGCTCAAGGATATGGAATAAGCCAGGCTGAATACCGAGTCGCGCCCTTCGCGAGCAAGCCCGCTCCCACATTTGACCGAGTTCCAACATGAGAATGCGGTCGAAAGTGGGAGCGGTGGTTCGACGTTTCGACTTGCTCGCGAAGGCGGCCTCACAGGCGACACAAAACCCGGAAAGTAAAATGAAACAGAAAAAAGCCCAATGGCCCTGGCACCTGCTGACCGTGGTCGTGCTGGTCGGCCTGGCTGGCGCCTTGTACTACGCCACCTCGCTGATGTCCTACGAGTGGCGTTGGAACCGCGTGCCGCAATACTTCGTCTACCAGGCTGAGACGTCCCAGCGTGCCGCCGACATCTCCACGGTTGTCGAACTGGTGCGCAAAGGCGATGTGGCTGAAGTGACCCTGCGCAACGACGCGGGTGCCGAGCAAAGGCTGACCGTTGCCGACAACAGCCTGCAAGTGGCGCGTGGCGACGATGTGGCCGAAGGCGACGTGGTGGGCGTGACCCGGCATTGGGCGTTGGGCCCTTTGATGTGGGGGTTGTGGACCACGCTGTGGCTGTCGGTGGTATCCGGCATCCTCGGGCTGGCGATCGGGCTGGCGACCGGCTTGTGCCGGCTGTCCAATAACCCGACCCTGCGCGATCTGTCGACGATCTACGTCGAGCTGGTGCGCGGCACGCCGCTGTTGGTGCAAATCTTCATTTTCTATTTCTTTATCGGCACGGTACTCAACCTGTCCCGGGAATTTGCCGGTATCGCCGCGCTGTCGCTGTTTACTGGCGCGTATGTGGCGGAAATCGTGCGCGCTGGCGTGCAGTCCATCACCCGTGGCCAGAACGAAGCCGCTCGCTCCTTAGGCCTGAGCGCGAGCCAGTCGATGCGCCATGTGGTATTGCCGCAGGCCTTCAAGCGCGTGCTGCCGCCGTTGGCCGGGCAATTTATCAGCCTGGTAAAGGACACTTCCCTGGTGTCGGTGATCGCGATTACCGAACTGCTCAAGAGCGGCCGCGAGGTGATCACCACTTCGTTCTCGCCGTTTGAAATCCTGTTCTGCGTCGCAGGCTTGTACCTGCTGATCAACCTGCCGCTGTCGAAAATCGCCAGTCGGCTTGAGCGGAGGCTCGCGCAAAGTGATTGAAGTCCGCGATCTGGTAAAAGTCTTCGACACGCGTGGCCAAGTAGTGCGCGCGGTGGACCACGTCACCACCCAGGTGGCCAAGGGCGAAGTGCTGGTGGTGATCGGCCCGTCGGGCTCCGGCAAGTCGACCTTCCTGCGTTGCCTTAATGGCCTTGAGGCGTTCGACTCCGGCTCGGTGAGCATCGACGGCCTGCAACTGGCTGATCCGAAAACCGACGTCAACGCCTACCGCCGTGAAGTTGGCATGGTGTTCCAGCACTTCAACCTGTTCCCTCACATGACTGTGCTGGAAAACCTGTGCCTGGCGCAGAAAGTCGTGCGCAAGCGCGGCAAGCAGGAGCGTGAGGCCAAGGCCCTGGCGCTGCTGGAGAAGGTCGGTATCGCGCAAAAGGCCAATGAATTTCCATCCCGCTTGTCCGGCGGCCAGCAACAACGGGTCGCGATTGCCCGAGCCCTGGCGATGGAGCCCAAGGTGATGCTCTTTGATGAGCCCACTTCGGCGCTCGACCCGGAAATGGTCGGCGAGGTGCTGGATGTGATGAAGACCCTGGCCCTGGAAGGCATGACCATGGTCTGCGTCACCCACGAAATGGGCTTTGCCCGTGAAGTGGCCGACCGCGTGCTGTTTTTCGACCATGGCAAGTTGCTGGAAGACGCGGCCCCGGCCGAGTTCTTCGCTGCGCCCAAAGACCCAAGGGCCCAGGCGTTCCTGCGCCAAGTCCTCTGATGTCGCAAACCACAGGTCAAAGCCGGAACTTGTCGACCAGTGTCTGCAGGTCCAGGCTCAGCCGCGTCAACTGAACACTGGCCGCCGCCGTTTCCTCGCTGGCGGCCGCTGTTTGCTCCGACACGTCCCGCACTTTCATCACGCTGCAATTTATTTCCTCGGCCACGGCACTTTGTTGTTCGGCGGCAGCGGCAATCTGCGGGTTCATTTCCTGGATGATCGAGACTGTACGGATAATGGCTACCAATGCATCGCCTGCGTCGCGGCTCCGGTCGACACTGTTGTCGGTCAGCGCGCGGCTGCCGTCCAAAATGTCTGCCACCTGTTGGGTGCCGGTGTGCAGGCCGCAGATCAGTCCTTCGATTTCTTCAGCGGATGCCTGCGTGCGCAAGGCCAGGCTGCGGACTTCATCGGCGACCACAGCAAACCCTTCGCCTGCCGTGCCCGCACGCGCCGCTTCAATGGCCGCGTTCAGGGCCAGCAGGTTGGTTTGTTGAGACACTGATTTTATGACGTCCAACACACCTCCGATTTTTTGGCTTTCGCGTTGCAATGCAATCATCGCCTGGCTGGAGCGCGCCATTTCGTGGGCCAGATGGCCAATTTGCTCCACCGCCTGCCCGACGACCTTGTCCCCGGTGCTGGCTTGTTGATCGGCCTCATTGGCCGCCGCCGATGCTTGTTCGGCATGTCGTGCGACTTCTTGGGCGGTGGCGAGCATTTCATTCATCGCTGTGGCCATCTGGTCTGTTTCGTCTTTCTGATCATTGATCCCGGCGCGAGTCTGCTCGGTGACGGCTGAGAGCTGCGTGGCGGCGCTGGCGATCTGCCGGGCGCTGTCGCCAATGCTGCTGATCAGGCTGCGCAGGTTGCGGGTCATTTGTCCGATGCTTTGCTGCAACTGGCCCAGTTCGTCGCGACGTTCCACCTGGATGTCGTGGCTCAAGTCGCCGTCGGCGACACGGTGAGCGGCAGTGAGGATTTCGCGCAGCGGCACGGCAATCTGCCGGGCGATCCACCAGGCGGCAAATGAACCCAGCAACAAGGCGGCCACCGTGACACTCGAAAGCAAGGTGCGGGTATGGTCAGCCTCACTGTCGCGCTTGATGGTCTGGCTTTGGCTCAGCAATTCATTGTGTTCCAGTAACTGGTTGAGTTGTTGTTCAAAGCGGTTCTGTACGGTCTCAGTGGTGAGCTGGGCTTCCTTGAGCGTGAGGAGCTGCGCACGGTAGTTCGCCAGGTCTGTTTTGAGCAGGGCCGAATCGACAGGCAGGCGGGTCACGGCGGCCTGGGCAACGTCCAGCGCGTCGAGGGTGTTGCTGACGGCGTCGGCGTAGGCTTGCAACGTTTCGGCCGCCCAGGCGGGGCTCTGGGCGCGATCCGCGGCCTGCTCCATGACGTGGCGCAGGTTTTCAATCGCATCCAGTGCTTGCTGGTCTTGCTGGTCAGGCAGTTCGCTGGCCAGCTGCGCGAGGGTGTCGCTGGCCTGCAGCGCCATCGCGTGGAGCGGGGGGCGAGTATTGTCGCGCCGTTCGATCAAGGGCGGCAGTTCTACGAGCGTGGCTTTGAAACTGGCCACCAGGCGTTCCGCTTCCTGGATGCGCCGCAGTTCTGCTGGGTCCTCAAGGTGGTTTGCCAGGTCGCGCAGATGCTGGTCGATGGTTTCAATCTGTTGCGCCATCTTGCCCAGACTGGCGGTGTCAGTGAGGGTGCGGTAAACGATACGGTCGGCGCGCATCGCCTCCGCGACAGCCGCCAGTTGGCCCAGTGTCGACAAGTTGCTTGAGCGCAGAAGTACGTCATTCAGGGCCTGCCAGCCGGTCACGGCGATGACGAGGCTGAGGACCAGCACCTGGCCAAATCCCAGGGCGAGTTTGATACGGACGCTGGCGTTGACCAGCAAGCGGGTCAGCCGAGGAAACATGGTGAACCTCCAAATCTGAAAAAGCGCGTAGACCAACGCTAAATCGATTCGGGGTGATGGCGGGCTGATAACTACGTAGGAAGTTTCACAACTTGCGGCGGCCTCGACTGGCCGCCGCGTAGGACCGATCAGATACGGAAACGTCCGACCAGCGTCTGCAAGTAGATGCCCAGACGTGCCAGTTCAGCACTGGACGCGGCGGTTTCTTCACTGGCCGAAGAGGTTTGTTCCGACACATCGCGCACGTTCAGTACGCTGCGATTGATCTCTTCAGCCACGGCGCTTTGTTGCTCGGCGGCGGTGGCGATCTGCGAGTTCATTGCCTGGATGGTCGAGACCGTGCGGGTGATGTTCGCCAAGGCGCTGCCGGCACGGCGGGTCAGTTCAACGCTGCTGTCGGTCAGGCCACGGCTGTTATCCATGATGGTCGCCACCTGTTGGGTGCCGTTTTGCAGGCCGACAATCAGCTCTTCGATCTCTTCGGTGGACTTCTGCGTACGCTGGGCCAGGCTGCGCACTTCATCGGCCACCACCGCAAAGCCACGCCCGGCTTCACCGGCACGCGCGGCTTCAATCGCGGCGTTGAGGGCCAGCAGGTTGGTTTGCTGGGCCACGGACTTGATCACGTCGAGCACGCTGCCGATCTTGTCGCTTTCGCGCTTCAAGTCGCCCATGGCAGCGGTGGAGTTGCCGACTTCGGTGGCCAGGCGTTCGATCTGAGCGATGGCTTCACCGACCACTTTATCGCCCTCACGGGCTTGCTGGTCTGCGGCCACGGCGGCTTCGGACGCTTCCTCGGCGTTGCGCGCGACTTCCTGCACGGTGGCGGCCATTTCGTTCATGGCAGTGGCGACCTGGTCGGTCTCGATCTTCTGGCTGTTGACCCCGGCGCTGGTCTGCTCGGTAACGGCAGACAGTTGCTCGGCGGCGCTGGCGATCTGGGTGACGCCGTCGCTGATCCCGCCAATCAGCTCACGCAGGCCGACGGTCATGCTTTGCATGGCGCGTTGCAGTTGGCCCAGTTCGTCCTGGCGCAGGGAGGTCAGGTTGTGGCTCAGGTCACCCAAGGCCACGCGCTCGGCCACCTGGAGGGTCTCGTTCAGCGGGAGGATGATCTGACGGGTGATGGCCCATGCGGCGACCAGGCCAAAGATCAGCGCGAGTGTCGCGGCCAACAGCAACAACTGTTTGGCGCGTGCGGCGTCTGTATCACGCACAACCGTTTGCGAGGCGGTCAGTTTGTTGCTGCGGTCCAGCAGTAGTTCGCCCTGGTTGACCATGATTTTCAAGGCCTCGGCGCTGGAGACTTGAGAGTCACGGTATTGGCTCACCGCTGCACGGTAAGCTTGCAGCGAAACGCTGGCCTGTTGCAGGTTTTTTGTATATTGCTCGGGTAGCTGGCTATCGAGGGCGGTGATTTTCTTCAAGGCGTTGTCGATGGCGTCCAGCGCTGGTTGCTCGGCCTCGACCCTGCCGCTATAGGTGTAGCCACGCACCTGGAAGCGGGCTTGCTGGATCAGCTTGCTCAAATCGACAACGCTGTTGAACTGGCTGACGCTGTCGCCTTGCAGCAGAGCTTTTTCAACCTCACTCACGTTGGCCACTGCGTTGTCGGCCGTGTCGCCCAGTTTGCTGCGGGCGTTTTCCCGGTTGGCGCCGGCCTGCACCATGGCCTCGAATGCGCGCTTGTACTGGTCGACCGCCGCGAGTTGATCATCGATCAAGGCAATCTCAGCGGGCTGCTCAATGAGTGTACGTGCGGTTTTCAGGCCGCTTTCCAGTTGGCCGAGAAAACCATTGACCGTCGTCGGACCCTGCTCGCCACGGCGCATTTCAAAATCCAGGCGCGCGATGCGCAATTCCTTGCTCAGGTCGTTGAGGCTGGCGATATACCCCAGTTTGTCGCCGCGGCTGATCACGCCGGAGAGCCCGGTCCAGCCGGTGAACGTGATCATCAGCGTCAGCAGCAATACCAGCCCGAAGCCTACGCCCAGCTTGGTTTTGACACTCACATTCCCCAGCCTTTCGGCTAACCATCGATACATGCTGCAAACTCCCCTGGAACAAGGCTTGGACTTATTCGAAGGGTATCGGCACGCACGCAGTATTCTGTAGCGACACAGCTCCAATGTGGGAGCGTCTGTTGGACCGAGTAGTTAGAAAAGTCGGGCGAGGAGGGCGGTGACGGCGGTTTCGACGCGCAGGATGCGCGCGCCGAGCTGCACGGGCTGCATGCCGGCCTTGGCCAGCAAGTCCACTTCGTAGGGGATCCAGCCGCCTTCCGGGCCAATCGCCAGCGTCACCGGCTCATCCAGCCCACGCGGGCAGGCCGGGTAATCGCCGGGGTGACCGATCAGGCCCAGGGTGCCTTCAGTCATGGCCGGCAGGCGGTCTTCGACGAACGGTTTGAAGCGCTTTTCGATAACGATCTCGGGCAGCACTGTATCCCGCGCCTGTTCCAGGCCCAGGATCAATTGCTCGCGAATCGCCTCGGGCTCCAGGAATGGGGTTTGCCAGAAGCTCTTTTCGACCCGGTAGCTGTTCAGCAGCACTACCTTGGGCACGCCCATGGCGGCCACGGTCTGCAGCACCCGGCGCAGCATTTTCGGGCGCGGCAGGGCCAGCAACAGGGTCAGCGGCAGTTTGGCCGGTGGCGGCTGATCGACACTCACTTGCAGCTCGGCTTCACCGGCGTCCAGGCGCAGCAACTGCGCATTGCCCATCAGCCCGCCGATACGGCCGACCCGCAGGCTGTCGCCGACGGCGGCGCGGTGGACTTCCTGCATATGCACCAGGCGCCGATCGCGCAGCACCACTCGCTCGGCCGTAATAAAATCGGCCTCTTCCAGCAGCAGCAGGTTCACGGCTGGGTCGCTGGCGGCTGGTCGTCGTCGGCGGGTTGATCATCCCGGTGTTCGCCGCGCTTGCTGATCAAGGCACTGAACAGGATGCCAATTTCGAACAGCATCCACATCGGCACGGCCAGCAGCGTCTGGGAGAAGATATCCGGCGGCGTGAGGATCATGCCGACCACGAAGCAGCCGATGATCACGTAGGGGCGGATCTTTTTCAGGTACGACACGTTGACCACGCCGATCCACACCAGCAGCACCACGGCCACCGGGATTTCGAAGGCCACGCCAAAGGCGAAGAACAACGTCATCACGAAGTCGAGGTAGCTGGTGATGTCGGTCATCATCTCCACGCCGGCCGGAGTGGCTGCGGCGAAGAACTTGAAGATCAACGGGAACACCAGGAAGTACGCGAACGCCATGCCGGTGTAGAACAGCAGGATGCTCGACACCAGCAACGGCACCGCGATGCGCTTCTCATGCTTGTACAGGCCTGGCGCGATAAAGCCCCAGATCTGGTGCAGGATCACCGGGATCGCCAGGAACAGCGAAACCATCATGGTCAGCTTCAACGGCGTGAGGAACGGCGAGGACACATCGGTGGCGATCATCGTCGCGCCGGCCGGCAGGTACTGGCGCAGTGGCGTCGAAACAAAGGTGTAGATCTGCTGGGTAAAGGCGAACAACCCGGCAAAAATGATGAAGATGGCCGCTACGCAACGCAGCAGGCGGGTACGCAGCTCAGTGAGGTGCGAGACCAGCGGCATATGCTGGTCGTTTTCCGGTTTATCAGCGCTCATGGGGCTCGCGGCGGCAATGTAGGGTCATGGGGCGCGGGCGACGCAACGGGCGTCGGCGCAGGCTCGGTTGGCGCGGTCGGTGCCACGGGGGCGGTTTCAGCGACGGGCGCGATGCTGTGTTCGGCCACAGGCTGCGCCGGTTTGGCGGGCTCCTGCACGGGCGACAGAATCTTTCGCGTTTCCTGTTCCAACGACAGAATGTGCTCGTTGTGCAGTTGCCGACGAATCTCGTCGGCGCCGATTTCCCGTTCAACTTCCTGTTTGATGGCGTTGAAACTGCGTTTCAGGCGCCCGATCCACAGGCCGGCCGTGCGCGCTGCACCGGGCAGGCGTTCCGGCCCCAATACCAGCAAGGCCACGAGGCCGACGAGCAGCAGTTCAGAGAAGCTGATACCAAACATTAGTCAGTGCTCACGAGTCTTTGCGGGTCGGCTCTTCGACTTTCTCAGCCTGCACGTCGAAGGTACGACGTTCGGTGATCGGCTGGGCGGCCTGCGGGTGCACAGGCTGGGCCGGCGGTACCGGGTTGGCGACCGGGTCGGCTGGTTTTTCATCATCGTTCATGGCTTTGCGAAAGCCCTTGATCGACTCGCCCACGTCGGTACCGAGGTTTTTGAGTTTCTTGGTGCCGAACACCAGTACCACGACCACCAGAATGACGATCCAGTGTTTCCAGTCAAAAATGCCCATGCTGCAAATCCTCAGTCAACGTTATTCAAGTGGACGGACGCGAAGCCTTTTCGGCATGCCCGGACAAGCCAAAGCGACGGTCCAGTTCATCCAGTACAGCCTGCGGATGCTGCCCCAGTTGGGCGAGCATGACCAGGCTGTGGAACCAAAGGTCGGCGGTTTCGTAGATCACATCGCTGCAGTCGCCGCTGATTTGCGCGTCTTTGGCCGCGATGATGGTCTCGACGGATTCTTCGCCGAGTTTTTCCAGAATCTTGTTCAGGCCCTTGTGATACAGGCTGGCGACATAGGAGCTGTCGGCATCCGCACCTTTGCGGTCCTCCAGCACCTGGGCCACACGGTTCAGGGTATCGCTCATGTCTAGTGTCCTGCCGGGTAGATGGCGTGCGGGTCTTTGAGTACCGGCTCGACGATCTTCCATTCGCCATGCTCGAACACGCGATAGAAGCAGCTGTGACGGCCGGTATGGCAAGCGATGCCGCCGATCTGCTCGACCTTGAGGATCACCACGTCGGCGTCGCAGTCCAGGCGTAGCTCGTGCAAGGTTTGCACATGCCCGGACTCTTCGCCCTTGCGCCACAGTTTGCCACGCGAGCGTGACCAGTAGATGGCGCGCTGCTCAGCGGCAGTGAGGCTCAGGGCCTCGCGGTTCATCCAGGCCATCATCAGCACGCGCCCGGTCTTGTAGTCCTGGGCAATGGCCGGCACCAGGCCGTCACTGTCCCACTTGATCTCGTCCAGCCAGTCTTTCATGTTCGGCTCCGGCAATTTGCGACAGTGTATAACCGGATTGGCTATCGACGCACGATCAGATAAACACCCACGGCGACCATGATGCCAGCCGGCCAGTGCCCCAGTGGGTTCAGCGGGCCCCCAATCGCCAGCATTACGCCGCCGACCAGATGGGCCGCACCCAGCAGGCGCAGGAACCAGTCGTCCTTGCGTTTCTGCCACGGCGGCGCCGGGTCCTTGGCGTGGGGCTGGGACATGCGCTCCAACAAGTCGCGGGTCATGTTGGCCAGATGCGGCAGTTGTTCCATCTGGCTGTGCAGGTTGCCCAGCATGGTCTTCGGGCTCATCCGCTCGCGCATCCAGCGCTCCAGGAACGGTTGGGCGGTGTTCCACAGGTCGAGGTCCGGGTACAGCTGACGGCCCAGGCCTTCGATGTTCAGCAGGGTCTTTTGCAACAGCACCAGTTGCGGCTGCACTTCCATATTGAAGCGCCGAGCGGTCTGGAACAGGCGCATCAGCACCTGGCCGAATGAAATATCTTTTAACGGTTTTTCAAAGATCGGCTCGCACACGGTGCGGATCGCCGCTTCGAATTCGTTGAGTTTGGTTTCTGCCGGTACCCAGCCCGAGTCGATGTGCAACTGCGCCACGCGGCGATAGTCACGCTTGAAGAAGGCAAACAGGTTACGCGCCAGGTAGTCCTGGTCCTCGGGGGTCAGGCTGCCGACGATACCGCAGTCGATCGCAATGTATTGCGGGCTCCACGGGTTGACGGTGCTGACGAAGATGTTGCCCGGGTGCATGTCGGCGTGGAAGAAACTGTCACGGAACACCTGGGTGAAGAAAATCTCCACACCACGCTCGGCGAGCATCTTCATGTCGGTACGCTGGTCGGCCAGGGTCGCAAGGTCGGTGACCTGCACGCCGTAGATGCGCTCCATCACCAGCACTTTGGGTCGGCACCAGTCCCAATACACTTGCGGCACGTACAGCAACGGCGAGCCTTCGAAGTTGCGCTTGAGCTGGCTGGCGTTGGCCGCTTCGCGCAGCAGGTCGAGTTCGTCGTAGATGGTTTTTTCGTAGTCGGCGACCACGTCCACTGGGTGCAACAGGCGCGCATCGGCGCTGAAGCGCTCGGCGGCGCGGGCGAGGATGAACAACCACGCCAGGTCCTGTCCGATGATTGGCTTGAGGCCTGGACGGATCACCTTCACCACCACTTCTTCGCCGGTCTTGAGCCGCGCTGCGTGCACTTGCGCGACCGAGGCCGAGGCCAGTGGCTCGACGTCGAAGCGGCTGAAGACTTCGCTGATCTTCTTGCCAAGCTGCTCTTCGATCAGCTTCATCGATTGCTGGGAATCGAAGGGTGGCACGCGGTCCTGCAGCAGCATCAGCTCGTCGGCGATGTCTTCCGGTAACAAATCGCGACGGGTCGAGAGGATCTGCCCGAACTTGATAAAGATCGGCCCCAGGTCCTGCAAGGCCAGGCGCAGGCGTGCGCCCCTGCTCAGCTCCAGCTGTTTACGCGGGAACCAACGCCATGGCAGCACATAGCGCACGGCAAGCAGGAACCACGGCAGGGGCAGGGCGAACAGCAGGTCATCAAGGCGGTAGCGGATTACGACGCGCTGGATACGAAACAAACGGCGGACGGCAAGCAGCTTCATGCGTTATCGCTTGGATCAAGGGAACGGCTCAGGCGCTCGAAGCGTGCCTCAAGGCGTTCCAGGTCGATTTTGGCCTTGTCGAGTTCACGAAAGCGCGCTTGCGCTTCCCGTTCTCCGACCAGGGTGCGCGATTCTTCGCTCAGGTATTCGGCAAGGTTCTGGTTGAGGCTGGCGAACCCTTGCTGGTACCAACGCGACCTGCTGCGCAGGTGTCCGCTGATCAACTGGGTAGCCACGGGGCCGATCCAGCGGGACAGCTCGTATTCCCAGTCCAGTTCCAGGTCTTGCAACACGGCGGCCAGGTCCATCAGCGCCGCGCTGTCGCCTTCCAGCTCCACTTCGGCACTGTGCAGGATGGCGGTCTTGTTGCGACTCAGGGCCAGGTGCAACAGGCTCGATGCCGGCGCACGCAAGGTGCAATCGGCCTCGGCGGCCCATTGGCTCGCAAGCATCAGGCCTTCATCGCTGGGCAGGATAAACAGCTGCAAGGCGGGGCTGCGGCAATCGACGGCAATGACTTTGCCGTTGAGGTGCGCAAGCCGCGCCAGGGCGGTGCTGTCCAGGCGCAGTACACGATTGAGGCCGTGTTCGACGCTGGCGAGAAGTCCGGCGAACACCATCAGGGCTTGATGCCGCGGTGCAGCGCGACGACGCCCGAGGTCATGTTGTGGTAAGTCACGCGGTCGAAACCGGCCTCTACCATCATCGACTTTAGGGTTTCCTGGTCAGGGTGCATGCGGATCGATTCGGCCAGGTAGCGGTAGCTCTCGGCGTCATTGGTGATCAGCTTGCCCATCAACGGCATGAAGGCGAACGAGTAGGTGTCGTAGACCTTGGACATCAGCGCGTTGGTCGGCTTGGAGAATTCCAGCACCAACAGGCGGCCGCCCGGCTTGAGCACGCGCAGCATCGAGCGGATCGCGTCTTCCTTGTGGGTCACGTTGCGCAGGCCGAAAGCGATGGTCACGCAGTCGAAATGGTTGTCGGGGAACGGCAGCTTTTCAGCGTCGGCCTGGACGAATTCGATATTGCCGGCCACGCCTTTGTCGAGCAGGCGGTCGCGACCGACCTTGAGCATCGAACCGTTGATGTCCGCCAACACCACCTGGCCGGTCGGGCCAACGAGCTTGGAGAACTTCGCTGCCAGGTCGCCCGTGCCGCCGGCGATATCCAACACACGGTTGCCGGTGCGTACACCCGACAGCTCGATGGTGAAGCGCTTCCACAGGCGGTGCATACCGCCCGACAGCACGTCGTTCATCAGGTCGTACTTGGCGGCTACAGAGTGGAACACCTCAGCGACTTTTTCCGCTTTTTGGCTTTCCGGGACGTTCTTGAAGCCGAAGTGAGTGGTGGGTTCGGCATCGCTGCCTTTGCGCTGATCAGTCATATCGCTGTCACCAAAAGAGAATGCGGCACATGATAATCCCCAAGGCCTGCTTTGTCTTGGCAAGGCTGCAGGTAAGATAGGCCATCACAGAGACCTTTTGCCGCATGGAAGGTTTACAACGTCGCTATAAAGAGGAGTCATTGCAATGGCCCGTATAACCGTTGAGCGTGCACATTCCCTGGGTAAAGAAGGCGCACGGGCAAAGGCCGAAAAGTTGGCGCAAAAACTCAAGGAGCAATACGGCCTCGAGCCGTCGTGGTCCGGGGACACCTTGAACCTCAAGCGTTCAGGGGTGAAAGGCACGGTAGTAGTGGCCGACGATTCTTTACGCATTGATGTGGAGCTGGGCCTGTTGATGTCGGCCATGAGCGGCTCCATCAAGTCTGAAATTGAAAAGGCGCTGGATAAGGCGCTGGCGTGATCCGCTCGTTCTTAGGGTGCCGATTCTAATTTTTCACCCTACTTTGTGCCCAAGCCCTCAACTCCTGCGGGCCGTTCCTCCACCCTATTCTGCGTGAGGTGCACCATGGCCAAAGTTATCCTGAAGAAAAAAATCGACGTCGAGACCACTACGCTGAGCGACGTTAAATCCTACGCCCGCAAGATCTGGCTGGCAGGACTTGGTGCCTATGCCAAGGTTGGAAGTGAGGGCGGCGAGTATTTCAAAGAGCTGGTTAAAACTGGTCAACATGTTGAAAGTAAAGGCAAAAAAGTTGCAGTTGAACAACTTGAGGCCGCCAACAGTCAGATTGATCAAGTCAAGAGTAATGTCTCCTCCGTCAAAGGCCTGGTAGAAGTTCAGCTGGATAAAGTTGAAAAAGCTTTTGATACTCGTGTTGCAAGTGCCTTGAATCGAATCGGCATTGCATCTAAACATGACGTTGAGACACTCTCTGCTAAGCTCGAAGAGCTGACGACATTGCTAGAACGTGTCGCGCGTAAACACTAAGGAGACATCGGGATGGCTGTTAAAAAGACTACTCAGAAAGAAGGCAGCTCGTGGGTCGGGGAAGTTGAAAAATATTCCCGTAAGATCTGGCTTGCTGGTTTAGGCGTGTACTCGAAGGTTAGCAGTGACGGTGGCAAGTACTTCGAGACTTTGGTCAAGGACGGCGAGAAGGCCGAGAAGTTGACCAAAACCACGGTTGGTAAAAAAGTTGATGCGGCCAAGGCAACTGCCGGTTCCGCCAAATCGAGCATTTCTGACACTTGGGGCAAGTTGGAAGAAACTTTCGACAAGCGCCTTAACAGTGCCATTTCGCGACTGGGCGTGCCTAGCAAAGCAGAACTGAAGACGCTGCACAGTAAGGTCGATACCCTGACCAAGCAAATTGAAAAGCTGACGGGTGCCAAAGTAGCTCCGGCGAAAACTGCCGCCGCTAAACCCGCTGCCAAGCCGGCTGCTAAAACCGCTGCTGCCAAACCTGCCGTGAAAGCTGCCGCCAAACCGGCTGCCAAAGCTGCGACCAAGGCACCAGCCAAAGCTGTTGCTAAACCAGCCGCCAAGCCTGCGGCAAAAACGGCAGCTGCCAAGCCCGCCGCAAAGCCTGCTGCTAAACCGGTAGCCGCTAAAGCTGCTGCTAAGCCCGCCGCCAAGGCAGCAGCAAAACCAGCCGCCAAGCCTGCGGCTAAAACCGCAGCTGCAAAGCCTGCTGCCAAACCAGCATCCAAGCCCGCCGCCGCGAAGCCGGTCGCGAAACCTGCTGCCGCGAAGAAGCCAGCAGTAGCGAAAAAACCAGCCGCACCCAAGCCTGCTACTCCGGCACCAACCGCTTCCACAGCCAACTCGGTGTCCGCACCGACGCCTGCTGCTGTGACCCCGACTGCAACGCCGGCAACCCCGACGCCATCCAGTCAGTCCTGATTTTCCCCAGGACACAAAAAATGCCCGGCCTGCAAAGGTCGGGCATTTTTATGGGTGGGAGCTGGCTTGCCTGCGATTGCGGGGTGTCAGGCCCCACGTGAGCTGACGGGTCAAGTGCTCTCGCAGGCAAGCCAGCTCTCACATTTTCAGATGGGGTCATCCAGGTATTTCAGCGCGAACGTCTCGGTTGCGAGTCGCGCCGGCAATAACAGATGCGGCGCCACCAACATCATGATTTGGTACACCACCACCCGCACCTCGCCTTCACGGTCGAGAATCCGCTGGTAATCCAGGGAAAACAACAAGGTCATGGTGATCTGCTCCACCAGTTGCCCCAAGGCTTGAGTGCCACTCACCAACTGCCCCGCCGCCTTCAGCCTCGCCAGCAACGAAGCCAGGGTGCGCTTGAGCGCCGTGAGCAGGTTGCGAATACCTTTGGCCAGCTTCGGCAGGCGCCCGGCCAGGTTCGACAGGTCCTGGAACAGGAACCGGTAATGGGCCATACGCTCGACGATCAGGTGCAGGAACAGCCAGTAATCCTCGGCTTCCAGCTGTGCGTCGGCGGGTGGGTTGAGCAGCGGCGCCAGCTCATTCTGAAAGCGCTCGAACAGGCCGAGGACCAGCGGCTCCTTGCCATGGAAGTGGTAGTAAAGGTTGCCGGGGCTGATCCCCATTTCATTGGCCACCTCCATGGTCGACACGTTTGGCTCGCCCTTCTGGTTGAACAACTGCAGGGCACATTCAAGGATACGGTCGCGCGTCTTCATCCAGTCTTCTTAATGTGATCGTTGAGCTCAACGCACCCGAACATAGGTGCCAGGCGCTGCTTCCATCGGTGGGTAATTCTGGTTGCCCAGGGCGGTGAGGGTTTCGCGTTGCACGCCTGAGCGTTGCTGGATCCACTCCAGCCATTGCGGCCACCAGCTACCCTCGACGTGGTGGGCGTCGTAGTACCAGGCGCGCGGGTCGCTGCTCATCTTAGGGTTTTCGACGTAATTGGCCTTTGGGTTGCCGGGCGGGTTGAGGATGCTCTGGATATGCCCGCTGTTGGAGAGCACGAAGCGTCGCTTACCGCCCAGCAGTTGGGTCGAACGGTACACCGCGTCCCACGGCGTGATGTGGTCGTTGATCCCGGCCACACTGAAACTGTCCACCGTGACCTTTTGCAGATCGATAGGCGTGCCGCACACCTCCAGGCCGCCGGAATGGCTGAGTGGGTTGTGCTTGAAGAAGTCCAGCAGGTCGCCGTGCAGCGCGGCGGGCAGGCGCGTGTTGTCGTTGTTCCAGTACAGGATGTCGAAGGCCGGCGGTTCCTTGCCCAGCAGGTAGTTGTTGATCCAATAGTTCCAGATCAGGTCATTGGGGCGCATCCAGGCAAAGACTTTGGCCATGTCGCGGCCATCCAACACGCCTTGCTGGTAAGAGCGGCGCTTGGCGGCTTCCAGGGTTTGCTCGTCGGCGAACAGTGTGGCGGGGCTGTCGATCTGGCTGTCCAGCAGGCTGACCAGGTAGCTGGCGCTGGAGACGCGCCGCAACTGACGCTTGGCTTGCAGGTGGCCTTGCAGTGCGGCGATGGTCAGACCGCCGGCGCAGGCGCCCATCAGGTTGACCTCGCGGGCGCCGGTGATCGCCCGGCACACGTTGAGCGCTTCTTCTGCGGCGGCGACGTAGGTCGAAAGGCCCCATTCGCGGTGCCGCACGTCCGGGTTTCGCCAACTGATCATGAAGGTCTGCAGGCCGTTTTTCAGGGCGTATTGCACAAAGCTGTTGGCCGGGCTCAGGTCGAAAATGTAGTACTTGTTGATTTGCGGCGGCACCACCAGCAGGGGCTTGGCATATTGTTTTTCGCTCATGGGCTTGTACTGGATCAGCTCCAGCAGCTCATTGCGAAACACCACTGAGCCGGGTGTAGTGGCGACCGTCTTACCCACTTCGAACGCGTGCTTGCTCACCTGGCGTGGCAGGCCATTGTTGTGCAGCAGGTCCTCGAGCAGGTTACTCACGCCGCGCACCACACTGTTGCCACCGGAGTTGAGCAGTTCCTTGATGGCCAGCGGGTTGAGCAGGCTGTTGGAGGGCGAGACGGCATCGTTGAACAGGGAGAACGCAAAATGCGCCCGTGCCCGGTCATCGTCGCTCAGGGTGCTGTCGTCAATCCACTGGCGTGATTGCTTCTGCCAGCTCAAATAGGCTTGCAGGCTGCGCCGGTACAGGGGGTTGAGTTTCCAGGTGGGGTCGGTGAAGCGGCTGTCATTGGGGTTGGGCGCATGCACGGTTTCGCCCAGCAATACACGGCCCAATTGCCCGCCCAGCGCCACGGCGTGGCGCGCGGTATGCACCGGGTTGCGCAAGCCGTGGGCGGCGACGCTGCGCAGGGTTGACAGTAAATCCCGGCCACGCAGGCCGGTGATCGCATTTTGCGCATTGATGAACGCGGCAGGGGTGGGCGCCGGGTTCGTCACGGGTCTTTCTCGCATGAGCCAACACTCCTTCGTCAAGCCATCAACAGGCACGCCAATTCAGAACCATAGTCGGTTCCTGGCAAGTTGCGCGGCGGTGTGGTCCTTACACCGCCGGTCGCGGATGAATCACCGCGCGCATGCGCTCCTCTTCGAGAAATTTCATGATGATCGGCGCCACGGCTTCGGCCCGGGTGATCAGGAATAGGTGGCCATCATCAATGATGTGCAACTGCGCATTGGGAATGCGCCAGGCGAGCATGCGCATGTTGATCAGCGGGATCAGCGGGTCGTCGTCCCCGGCCAGCACCAGGGTGGGTTGGCGGATTTTGTGCAGCCAATGGATGCTGGTCCAACCCAGCCCGGCAAACAGCTGCCAGTAGTAACCCAGCTTGCCGGCCGAGCGCACTTTGCTCGCGTGTTCGGCGGCCAGTTTCGAATCGCGGCGGAACGAGCCGCCGTAAATCATCGGCGCAATGCGCACCACGTGGGACGGTTGGATGTAACGGCGTGGGCTGGCCATCAGCCACAGCACTTTGGGCTTGCCCGGCACCATCACCGCACCCGCTGCCGTGGCCGCGAGGATCAGCTTTTTGCAACGCTCCGGGTAGTCGTAGGCGAATTGCTGCGCTAGCGCGCCACCCCACGACACACCCACTGCGTTGACCTGGCCGTAGTCCAGGTAATCGAGCATGCGCGCGGTAAGTTTGGCCAGGCCGGGAAAACGGTAGGGCCGGTTGGGCGTCGACGAACCGCCCACGCCGGGCACATCGAAGGCGATCACTTCCAGGTCCGGGTCCAACGCCTGGACGAACGGAAACACCAGCTCAAGGTTGGCGCCGATGCCATTGAAGATCAGCAAAGGCGTCAAGTGAGGCTTGCCCGGGCGCACCGCCGTGCGGATGGTCTGGCCATCCAGGTCGATGGTACGGAAGATGAACGGTTGAGGCATGGGGGAACCCTTCGGGTTAGGGGGGGCAGTTGCGAGCTTCAAGCTACAAGCTGAACTCAATCAGCTTGAGGCTTGTAGCTTGCAGCTATCGTTCATGCACATATGTTCCCGGCGCCGCTTCGGCTGCGGCGTACTTTTTATTACCTAATGCCGTCGGTGCTTTCTTCAACTTCCCCGCCCGCTCCGCCTGCCATACCTGCCAATGCAGCCACCAGGAATCGGTGTGCTTGGTTGCATTCTCCTGCCATTCCAGCGGTTTCGCCGTGAGGCTGTCACTGGTCTGGTAACGCGCCTTGGGATTGCCCGGTGGATTAAGAATGCTCTGGATGTGACCGCTGCTGGACAACACGAATTCAACCTTCCCACCAAACAGCTGCGCCGACTTGTAGCAAGACTGCCACGGCGTGATGTGGTCGTTGGTGCCGGCCAGTGAATAGATATCGGCGGTGACCTGCTTGAGGTCAATCGGCGTACCGCACACTTCCAGGGCGTTGGCGCGGACCAGTGGATTATTTTTGAACAGTTCGATGAGGTCGCCGTGGAAGGCGGCCGGCAAGCGCGTGGTGTCGTTGTTCCAGAACAGGATGTCGAACACCGGCGGCTCGTTGCCGAGCAGGTAATTGTTGACCCAGTAGTTCCAGATCAGGTCGTTGGGGCGCATCCAGGCGAACACTTTGGCCATGTCGCGGCCTTCCAGCACGCCGGCTTGATAGGAATGGCGCTTGGCCGCTTCCAGGGTCTGTTCGTCGACAAACAGCGCCACCTGGGTGTCCAACGTGGTGTCCAGCACGCTCACCAGCAGGGTCAGTGCGTTGACTTTCTTCTCGCCCAGCGCCGCGTAGTGGCCCAGCAGCGCGGTGCAGGTAATGCCACCGGAGCAGGCGCCGAGCATGTTGATGTCTTTGCTGCCCGTGATCGCGGTGACCACGTCGACCGCTTCCTTGAGCGCTTCGATATAGGTCGACAGGCCCCATTCGCGCTGGGCCTTGGTCGGGTTGCGCCAGCTGACGATAAACGTCTGCTGGCCATTGCGCAGGCAAAACCGCGCCAAGCTCTTATCCGGGCTCAAGTCGAACACATAGAATTTGTTGATCTGCGGCGGCACCACCAACAGCGGGCGCTCGTGCACCTGTTCGGTGATCGGCTTGTACTGGATCAACTCCAGCACGTCGTTGCGAAACACTACGGCACCTTCGGTGGTGCCCAGGCTCTTGCCCACTTCAAAGGCGCCCATGTTGACCTGGCTCGGCATGCCGCCGTTGTGCACCATGTCCTTGGCGAGGTGGGAAAGGCCATCAAGCAGGCTTTTGCCGCCGGTTTCAAAAAAGCGTTTGACCGCCGCCGGGTTGGCCGCGCTGTTGGTCGGGGCCATGGCTTCGGTCATCAGGTTGATCACGAAGTGGCCGCGGCTGACGTCCTGTTCCGACAGGTTGCTGTCGCCGATCCAGTCGTGCAGTTCCTTGCGCCACGCCAGGTAGGTCTGCAAATAACGTTTGTAGAGCGGGTTCTGGCTCCAGGCAGGGTCATGGAAACGACGGTCGTCGCTTTCGGGTACCAGCTGCGATTTGCCGAACATCACATTCTTCAATTCCACGCCAAAATGCGCGACGTGTTTGACGCTGTGCAACGGTTGCTTGATGGCTTGGGTCAGCACCATCTTCGCCGAGGCGAGTAAATCCTTTTTACGTAACGCGATGATCGGGTTCAGCCCCAGGGTGTTTTCCGAGGCCTGGCGTTTCAAGTCATCGTTATTCTTGTTACTCATCTACGACGCTCCATTGTCCGAAAGACGAGTACCCGTTACTGCCGCTGTGCACCCAGTTTCGATACACAACACAAGCCAGGTACTGCGACTCGGGTGACCGTTGATACCGCATCGTCAAATGCAGGGAACTTGCCAGCTCCATTGGTTACCCGAGTTTAATTTTTTTCGCAAGCGGACCAAGCGTTGGTCACGCGACAGGGCATTCAAGCAGATGAAATTAGAAAATGCCCTCTAAAGAGCAAGACGCCTGGGCTAGAGCATCAGCCGCACGACCGACTGACTTGGATCGCGGGTTTTGCCGGCCGCTTTGAGTTCGGCAAGGTAGTCGGCCCACAGCGCGTCCTGGCGCACGGCCAATTGGTAGAGGTAGTCCCAGGTGAACAGTCCGCTGTCATGACCGTCGTCGAAGGTCAATTTCAGTGCGTACTGACCGGCCGGTTCTATTTTGACCAAGCGCACGTTGAGTTTGCCGAATTGCAGGATGGGTTTGCCGTGACCCTGGACTTCTGCGGAAGGCGAGTGGGTGCGCAGCAGTTCGGCGGGGAGTTGGTACACCTCGTCGGGCCCGTAGGTAAGGCCGAGGGTGTTGGAGGTTTTGTGCAGGTTTACAGCTGTAGGGAATTTGGACATGGGAGCCTCCAGCGGCCAGCCTTAAGCTACAAGCGGCAAGTTGAATGGGCTCAACTTGAAGCTTGTAGCTTACAGCTTGAGCTCACAGAATGTAGCGCGACAGATCTTCGTTCTGCGCCAATTCGCCCAAGTGGCTATTGACGTAATCCGCATCAATTTTGATCACTTCGCCATTCTGCGCACCGGCCAGGTCGCCGGCGCTGAAGGACACTTCCTCCAGCAAACGCTCAAGCAGGGTATGCAGTCGACGCGCACCAATGTTCTCGGTCTTCTCGTTGACCTGCCAGGCGATCTCCGCCAGACGCTTGATGCCGTCCGCTTGGAACTCGATACCCAAGCCTTCGGTTTTCAGCAACTCACGGTATTGCTCGGTCAGCGAAGCATGCGGCTCGCTGAGGATGCGCTCGAAGTCGCCCGGGGTCAGTGCCTTGAGCTCGACGCGAATCGGCAGGCGGCCTTGCAGCTCCGGCACCAGGTCGCTTGGCTTGCTCAGGTGGAAGGCACCGGAGGCGATAAACAGGATGTGGTCGGTCTTGACCATGCCCAGCTTGGTGTTCACGGTGCAGCCTTCGATCAGCGGCAGCAGGTCGCGCTGCACGCCTTCGCGGGACACGTCGACGCCACCGGAGTTACCGCGCTTGGCGACTTTGTCGATCTCATCGATAAACACAATGCCGTGTTGCTCGACCGCTTCCAGGGCCTTGGCCTTGAGCTCTTCCTCATTCACCAGGCGCCCGGCTTCTTCGTCGCGCACCAGTTTCAGCGCTTCCTTCACCTTGAGCTTGCGGCTTTTCTTTTTGCCCTTGCCCATGTTGGCGAACAGGTTCTGCAACTGGCTGGTCATTTCTTCCATGCCTGGCGGGGCGGAGATGTCGACACCGGAGACTTCGGCGACTTCGATCTCGATTTCCTTGTCGTCCAACTGGCCTTCACGCAGGCGCTTGCGGAACAGCTGGCGGGTGTTGGAATCCGAGGCCGTTGCGGCGTCTTCGTTGAAACCCGCGCGTGCCGGTGGCAGCAGGGCATCAAGGATGCGTTCTTCCGCGGCGTCTTCGGCGCGATGGCTGACCTTGGTCATTTCCTGCTCGCGCAGCAGCTTCAGCGCTGCATCGGCCAAGTCACGAATGATCGACTCGACGTCGCGGCCCACGTAGCCCACTTCGGTGAACTTGGTGGCTTCGACCTTGATGAACGGTGCATTGGCCAGTTTGGCCAAGCGACGGGCGATTTCGGTTTTACCGACGCCGGTAGGGCCGATCATCAGGATGTTTTTCGGCGTTACTTCAACACGCAGCTCTTCGGGCAGTTGCATGCGGCGCCAGCGGTTACGCAGCGCGATGGCAACGGCGCGCTTGGCATCGTCCTGGCCGATGATATGGCGGTTGAGTTCATGGACGATTTCGCGGGGAGTCATGGACATAGTGTTTGGCGGCCTCAAGCGAGAATAAGCCTACGGCTTATTCGGCGAGGTCCTGCTCCTCAATGGTCTGATTGTGGTTGGTGAACACGCAGATATCGCCGGCAATGCCCAAGGCCGTCTCGACGATTTCGCGGGCCGACAGGTCGGTTTTTTTCAACAGTGCGCTGGCTGCCGCTTGGGCGTAACCACCGCCGGAACCCATAGCGATCAGGCCATGTTCGGGCTCAACCACATCGCCGTTACCGGTGATGATCAGGGAGGCATCTTTGTTGGCGACGGCCAACATGGCTTCCAGGCGGCTGAGCGTACGGTCGGTGCGCCATTCTTTGGCGAGCTCGACGGCGGCGCGCACGAGGTGGCCCTGGTGTTTTTCCAGCTGGCCTTCGAAGCGCTCGAAGAGGGTGAAGGCGTCGGCGGTAGCGCCGGCAAAGCCCGCGAGAACCTGGCCGTGGTAAAGGCGACGCACTTTCTTGGCGTTACCTTTCATCACGGTATTGCCAAGGGAAACCTGGCCGTCGCCGCCCATGACGACTTTGCCGTGGCGACGTACTGAAACGATGGTGGTCAAGGGGAGAGTCTCCACGCAGCGGGGCGAAAATGCCCTGATGGAAACTGATATGGGGGTGGCGAGGGGGATTTCAACTGTAGGACGGGAGGGAGGACGAGTTGTGTTTATGTGTCGGACTCGGTCCTGAGACCGCTGAAAATAAATGTGGGAGCTGGCTTGCCTGCGATGGCGGTGTGTCAGTTACTGAAAATATTGACTGTTACACCGCCATCGCAGGCAAGCCAGCTCTCCCACATTTGTACTGGGTTGGCTGGGAGTTAGCGGCTCTGGCGTTGTTGTAACAACAGGTTGCTAAACCCTGCGCCCGCCAGTTGTTTCTGCGCGACGGTCAGCTGTTCACGGTTGCTGAACGGCCCCACCAGCACGCGGTACCAGGTCGCATCCTTCACCGTACCGGACTCTACCGTCACCGCTTGGCCCAGCAGGATGATCTGCGCGCGCACGCGATCCGCATCCGCCTGTTTCGGGAACGAGCCCGCTTGCAGGAAGAACTTGGTCACCGGCGCTGCCTTGGTCTCGGCGACCGGTGGTGCTGGCGGCGGAGTGATCCCGGCCAATGCGGCCTGGGCGCGCGCGGTGTCGATTTTCGCGGCTTCTGCCGGCGTGACCGGCGTGACCGGCGTGGTCGGCACTTGCGGCGTCGGCAGGGTTTTCTCCGGTACGGCGTCAGGCGGCACGATCACTTCCGATTCCGGCAGCAGCGTGTAGAAGTCGTACTTTGGCTTCACCGGTGCTGTTGGGCTTGGCGCGGTCTTGTTGGCTTCGGCCATTTTGGTGGCTTTCTGCTGCTCCTGTTTGACCCGTTTGACGTCGTCGCCCTGGCCTGGCTCCAGTTTCATCAGGAACACGATAAACGCGCCAACGGTGAGGCCGATGGCCATCCACAGCCAGCCTGGAATAGGCTTCTTTGCCGGGGCCTGGTAACGGCTGGCGCCGCGCTTGGGTGCAGGTTTTTTCTTGGCAGCCAACTTACATACGCTCCAGAGTTTCCAGGCCCAACAGTTCCAGGCCTTGCTTGAGGGTCCGTCCAGCCAGTGCGGCGATGCGCAGACGGCTTTGCTTTTGGGCTTCGTCGTCGGCGGTCAGGATCGGGCAGTTCTCGTAGAAGCTGGAGAACAGGCCCGCGACTTCGTACAGGTAGGTGCACAGAATGTGCGGGGTGCCTTTCTCGCCGACGCTGTTCAGCACTTCGCCGAATTGCGCGAGCTTGGCGGCCAGTTCTTGTTCGTGCGGAGCCTCCAGCACCATCTGGCCGTCAACTTCGCTGAAGTCCTTGCCCAGCTTGCGGAACACGCCAGCCACACGGGTGTAGGCGTACAGCAGGTAAGGCGCCGTGTTGCCTTCGAAATTGAGCATCAGGTCGAAGTTGAAGCTGTAGTCGCTGGTGCGGTGCTTGGACAGGTCGGCGTATTTGACCGCGCCAATGCCCACCACGCGGGCGATGTTGCGCAGGTCGGCTTCGGCCAGCTCCGGGTTCTTTTCCTTCACCAGAGTGTAGGCGCGTTCCTGGGCTTCGGTCAGCAGGTCGATCAGCTTTACCGTGCCGCCATCGCGGGTCTTGAACGGACGGCCATCGGCGCCGTTCATGGTGCCAAAGCCCATGTGCTCCATGTGCATCGGGTGGGTGACGAAACCGGCTTTGCGCGCTACGGCGAACACTTGCTGGAAGTGCAGGGCCTGGCGCTGGTCGACGAAGTACAGCGCGCGGTCAGCCTTGAGCGTGCCGCTGCGGTAGCGTACAGCCGCCAGGTCAGTGGTGGCGTAGAGGTAGCCGCCATCGGCCTTGACGATGATCACCGGCAGCGGCTCGCCGTCGGCGTTCTTGAATTCGTCGAGGAACACGCACTGGGCGCCGTTGCTCTCGACCAGCATGCCAGCAGCCTTCAAGTCGTTGACCACATTGATCAAGTCGTCGTTGTAGGCGCTTTCGCCCATCACATCGGCCATGGTCAACTTGACGTTGAGCTGTTCGTAGATCTTCTGGCAGTGGGACAGCGAGATATCCTTGAACTTGGTCCACAACGCCAGGCATTCGGCATCGCCGGCCTGCAGCTTCACTACCAAGCCACGGGCGCGGTCGGCGAACTCTTCTGACTCATCAAAGCGCTTCTTGGCCGCGCGATAAAAATTTTCCAGGTCTGACAATTCGTCGCTGGTGATCGGGTTTTCCTGCAGGTAGGCCATCAGCATGCCGAACTGGGTGCCCCAGTCGCCGACGTGGTTCTGACGGATGACTTCGTCACCGAGGAACTCCAGGACCCGTGCTACGCCGTCGCCGATGATGGTCGAGCGCAAGTGGCCGACGTGCATCTCTTTGGCCAGGTTGGGGGCCGACAGGTCGACCACGGTGCGCTGGGCCGGGCCGGCTTTGCGCGCGCCCACATGGGCATCGACCAAGGCCGCGTCGAGGCGGTTGGCCAAGGCCTGGGTGTTCTGGAAGAAGTTGATGAAGCCAGGGCCGGCGATTTCGGCCTTGGTGACGCTTTCATCGGCAGGCAGCGCGGCAATGATTTTTTCAGCCAGGTCGCGTGGTTTCATGCCGGCAGGCTTGGACAGCATCATCGCAATGTTGCTGGCGAAGTCGCCGTGGGTCTTGTCGCGGGTGTTTTCCACCTGGATCGCCGGCGTCAGGCCTTCAGGCAACACACCTTCGTTGACGAGTTGGGTGAGGGCTTGTTGGAGCAGCTGGCGAATGGTGTCTTTCATGGTGTTCTCTTTCGACCGCAAGCGGCGGCGCGCGATGCGCAGGTGGAAAAACTGGGCATTATCCGTGGCGAGGGCGGGCTTGCCAACCATTCAGACGGGTTGGCGACCTGCGGGCCTCATCGCGGGCAAGCTCGCTTCCATATTTAAGGCTGTTCACATTTCAAAATGTGGGAGCTGGCGTGCGATAGCAATGTAACGATCAGTACAAATCCACCGGGTCCACATCCAGCGACCATCGCACTTGTCGGCCGCTGGGCATTTGCTCCAGGGCAAGCAACCAGCTACTTAATAGCCGATGCAGGGGCGCACGGGAGGTTGCTTGCAAGAGTAGCTGAGCACGATAACGCCCGGCGCGGCGTTCCATGGGCGCTGGCACCGGGCCGAGCAGCTCGATGCCGCTCAGGCTCAGCTCGCCGAGCAAACGTTCGGCGGCGCTGCACGCTTCATCCAGAAAGCTTTCGGCCTGCCCTGGTTTGTGGGCTTCGGCGCGTAATAACGCTAAATGCGAAAAAGGCGGCAGGCCGGCGGCGCGGCGTTCGCTCAGCGCCTGTTCGGCGAACGCAAAGTAACCTTGTTCAGTCAGTTGGATCAGCAGCGGATGTTCGGCCAGGTGTGTCTGGATAATCACCCGGCCTGGCTCTTCGGCGCGGCCTGCGCGGCCGGCGACCTGCACGATCAACTGCGCCATGCGTTCGCTGGCGCGGAAATCTCCGGAGAACAGCCCGCCGTCCGCGTCCAGGATCGACACCAGGGTCACCCGTGGAAAATGGTGCCCTTTGGCAAGCATCTGCGTGCCGATCAAGATGCACGGCTGGCCCTTCTGGATGGTCGCGAACAGTTGGTTCATCGCGTCTTTGCGCGAGGTGCTGTCGCGATCGACGCGCAGCACCGGGTAATCGGGGAACAGAATGCCCAGGCGCTCTTCCGCGCGTTCGGTGCCTGCGCCTACAGGTCGCAGGTCGACTTTGCCGCATTGCGGGCAGTGGCGAGGCAGCCGCTCCACATGACCGCAGTGATGGCAGCGCAACTCGCCGTGGCGCTGGTGCACGGTCATGCGCGCATCGCAGCGCTCGCACTCGGACATCCAGCCACAGTCGTGGCACAGCAGGGTCGGCGCAAAGCCCCGACGATTGAGAAACACCAATACCTGTTGGCCGGCGGCGAGGGTCTGGCCGATGGCTTGTTGCATGGGCCCGGAAATACCGCTGTCCAATGGGCGACTTTTAACGTCGAGGCGTAGGAAGCGTGGCTGCTTGGCGCCGCCCGCACGCTCGTTGAGGCGCAGGAGGCCGTAACGGCCGGTGTAGGCGTTGTGCAGGCTTTCCAAGGACGGCGTGGCCGAGCCCAGCACAATCGGGATGTCTTCCTGGCGTGCGCGCACCAGCGCCAGGTCGCGGGCGTGGTAGCGCAAGCCTTCTTGCTGTTTATAGGAGCCGTCGTGCTCCTCGTCGATGATGATCAGCCCGGGGTTCTTCATCGGGGTGAACAGCGCCGAACGGGTGCCGATAATAATGTCGGCTTCGCCATCTCGCGCGGCCAGCCACGACTCCAGGCGCTCACGGTCGTTGACCGCCGAGTGCACCAGGGCGATACGTGCGTTGAAGCGTTGTTCGAAGCGCGCCAGGGTTTGCGGGCCCAGGTTGATCTCGGGGATTAACACCAGTGCCTGTTTACCGGCTTGCAGGGTTTCGCGGATCAACTGCAAATAGACTTCGGTCTTGCCGCTGCCGGTGACCCCGGCCAGCAGGAAGGCATGGAAACTGTCGAAGCCTGCACGAATGGCTTCATACGCAGCGCGTTGCTCTGGGTTCAGCGGCAATTCCGGTTGGGCCAGCCAGTGTTCGTGGCGGGCGTTGGGGGCTTGCTTGCGGATCTCCACCTGCACCAAGCCTTTAGCCAGCAGCAGGTTGAGGCTGTCCTTGCTCAGCATCAGCTTGCTTAACAGTTGATGGGCCACGCCGTGGGGATGCTGTGCCAGTGTCGCCAAGGCTTCACGTTGGCGCGGGGCGCGGGCGATACGCGGGTCGTCGAGGCTCGCGCCGGGCACCGTCGACCAGAAGCGTTCCTGGCGTGCTTCGGCCAGTTCGCCTTGGCGCAGCAGTACCGGCAATGCCCAGCTTAAGGTGTCGCCCAGGCTGTGCTGGTAATACTGGGCCGTCCACAGGCACAGCTTGAACAGCGCAGGTGGCAGCGGTGGGGTGGCGTCGAGCACCGCCAGCGCGGGCTTGAGCTTTTCCGCAGGCACTTCGCTATGGTCGGCCACTTCCACCAGGATGCCGATCATTTCCCGCCGGCCAAAGGGTACACGTACGCGCATGCCCGGCTGTAACTGCGCCCGCAGCACGCCAGCCGGAGCCCGGTAATCGAACAGGCGGCGCAGGGGCGAGGGCAGGGCTAGGCGCAAAATGGCGTCGGGCACGCGGGGGTCTCATATAAAGGCAGGCGGTGGCGCAGGGGCGGGAGCCTAGCAGACAGGCGCAGGCTTGGGTATGCCGCACTTTCTGATGAAAGGCGCGGATTCAGCCAGATGCGCCGCTTGCGCGATTAAAAAGGTCTGGTAGAATCCGCGGCCTAATTACGTGCGGTATTCGACAATAGTGTCGAGTGGCGGCACGCTAGCCCGAGGAAGTGCCATGAAAGCCGATATCCATCCAGCGTACGAAACCATCGAAGTAACCTGCAGCTGCGGCAACAAGTTCGAAACGCGTTCGAACCTGTGCAAGCCACTGGGTACTGACGTATGCAACGAGTGCCACCCGTTCTACACCGGTAAGCAGAAAACTCTGGACACCGGCGGCCGTGTACAGCGCTTCGCAGATCGCTTTGGTGCTTTCGGCAAGAAGCCTGCTACTCCAGCAGAGTAAGGCTCAAAAGCCTTATGGGCTTTTGCCAGCTGTTGAAAAAGGCGTCCCTTGTGGGCGCCTTTTTTGTGCCTGGGATTTGGCAGTCAGCCGCCCAGGCGCAGGTGTTCTGTCCCGCGCCGTCAGGCCTTGCCCGGGTTGAGGTGCAGCGCGTGGTGGATGGCGACACGGTGCGCCTCAAGGATGGTCGCAGCGTACGGATGATTGGCCTCAATGCGCCGGAGACCGGCAGGCGAGGCCGTTCCGACGAGCCCTACGCTGTCGCTGCCCGTCAGCGCTTGCAGGCATTGGTAGACGCCAGCGACAGTCGCCTCGGCCTGGTGCCTGGGCGCGAGAGCAAAGACCACTACGGCCGCACGCTGGCTCACCTCTATGGTGCCAATGGCGAGAATCTGGAAGCGCAGTTGCTGGCCGAGGGCCTGGGGTTCCAAGTGGGCGTCGCGCCCAATGTCGATCTCGTCACTTGCCAGCAGGCGGCCGAAAACACTGCCCGCAAGGCGCGACTGGGTCTTTGGCGCCAGTCGCCAGTGCGACAGGTGGCGCAGCTCAAGCAATCCGGCTTCGTGCTTGTCAGCGGTAAAGTGCGCAAGATCGAACGCAATCGTGGTGGAATCTGGATCGAATTGCGGGGTTCACTGGTATTGCGCATTGCACCCGACCTCATCCAACAGTTCGACGCCGCATGGCTAAGTGGTCTGCAAGGCAAGGCAATCGAGGCGCGCGGCTGGGTGCAGGATCGCGCCAAGCGGGGCGCCCTGAAAAACGGCCAGGCACGTTGGCTGCTGCCAGTGACCGACCCCGGTATGCTCAAATCGATTTATTAATAAAAAATTGTAGACATTTTTTTAGGTGATTGTGAACACTTGAGCCCTTGTGTCCCGTGGCCTTAGACCAAAGTACGGCACTTTGGGGCCTTGACACCTGTGACTGCCCAGTCTTGTAGGGACTTTGCGACACGCGTATCCTCGGCGGTCCGTCGACCAACAGCAAAAGCGGAATGCCGATATGTCTGATTTGAAAACTGCCGCTCTCGAATACCATGCCCATCCTCGTCCAGGGAAGCTGAGTGTAGAGCTCACCAAAGCCACTGCCACCGCCCGCGACTTGTCGCTGGCCTACAGCCCTGGTGTTGCCGAGCCCGTACGTGAAATCGCCCGCGACCCTGAACTGGCGTACAAGTACACCGGCAAAGGCAACCTGGTTGCAGTGATTTCCGATGGCACCGCGATTCTCGGCCTGGGCAACCTTGGCCCATTGGCGTCCAAGCCAGTCATGGAAGGCAAAGGCGTGCTGTTCAAGCGCTTCGCCGGCATCGACGTTTTCGACATCGAAGTCGACTCCGAAAGCCCGCAGGCGTTCATCGACACGGTCAAGCGCATTTCCATCACCTTTGGTGGCATCAACCTGGAAGACATCAAGGCACCTGAGTGCTTCGAGATCGAAAAAGCCCTGATCGAACAGTGCGACATTCCGGTATTCCACGATGACCAGCACGGCACCGCGATCGTTACCGCTGCCGGCATGATCAACGCCCTGGAAATCGCTGGCAAAACCCTGGCTGATGCCAAGATCGTCTGCCTGGGCGCTGGCGCCGCGGCCATCTCTTGCATGAAGTTGATCGTGAGCATGGGCGCCAAGCTGGAAAACATCTACATGGTCGACAGCAAGGGCGTGATCCAGTCCGAGCGTACCGACCTGAACCAGTACAAGGCGATGTTTGCCCATCCTTCGTCCAAGCGCACCCTGGCTGACGCGCTCGACGGTGCAGACGTGTTCGTTGGCCTGTCCGGCCCGAACCTGCTGAGCGCCGAAGGCCTGAAGTCCATGGCCGCCAACCCGATCGTGTTCGCCTGCTCCAACCCGGACCCGGAGATCTCGCCGGAACTGGCGCATGCCACTCGCAACGACGTGATCATGGCCACTGGCCGTTCGGACTACCCGAACCAGGTCAACAACGTTCTGGGCTTCCCGTTCATCTTCCGTGGCGCCCTCGACGTTCGCGCCCGGCGCATCAACGAAGAGATGAAAGTGGCTGCTGCCAACGCCCTGCGTGAACTGGCCAAACTGCCGGTGCCTCAAGACGTGTGCGATGCCTACGGTGGCGCCAAGCTGGAATTCGGTCGTGAGTACATCATCCCGAAACCAATGGATAAGCGCCTGATCACCCTGATCTCCGATGCCGTGGCCAAAGCCGCCATCGAGACCGGTGTGGCTACCCTGGCGTATCCGAAGAACTACCCGCTGCAAAGCGTGGATGATGTGTTCAACGGCTAAGCCGTAGACCCATAAAAAAACCCGGCTCGGAACGCCGGGTTTTTTTATGGGGAGGTTTCAAGCTGCAAGCTGCAAGTTTAAGGGTGGCACATCACGGCTCTTTCTTGCCGCTTGTAGCTGACAGCTTGCCGCTCTCTAAAAGAGATCGATCGGCGCCGCCTCGTCTGCTGGCAGCGGGCTGCCCGGCGCGACGCCATTGCCCAACTCATTAATTGACGGCGGCGTGTCTTCGCTCTTGAACAGTTCGAAGTACGCATTCGGCGTGCTTGGCGATGCCGCACGGCCACTGATCGGGTCGATCCGCAGGCTGAGGATGCCTTCCGGCTCCGGCTGGGTGTGCAGTGGCTTGTCCTTCAAGGCTGCGCCCATGTAGCTCATCCAGATCGGCAGCGCGACGGTGCCACCGTACTCTCGACGACCAAGGCTTTCCGGTTGGTCGTAGCCGGTCCACACGGTGGTGACGTAGTCGGCGTTGTAGCCGGAGAACCACGCATCCTTGGACTCGTTGGTGGTGCCGGTCTTGCCCGCGATATCGGCGCGGCCAAGGGCCAGGGCGCGGCGGCCGGTGCCCTTCTTGATCACGTCTTCAAGGATGCTGTTGAGGATATAAGTGGTACGGCCATCGACGATGCGCTCGGCCACGGCTGGCGCCTGCGGTTCGGTTGCAGCGGCGTTGGCAGTTGGCGCAGCACCTGGGGTTGGCTCAATGGTGATGCCGCCATTACTCGGGGCCGCCAGGCCATCATTCGCGGCTACGCCGTTGACCACATCCCCCGGCACTCGCGGCGGGTTGGCGGTAAACAGGGTGTCGCCGTTGCGGCTTTCGATCTTGTCGATCAGGTACGGCGCGATCTTGTAGCCGCCGTTGGCAAAGGTACTCCAGCCGGTGGCGATTTCCATCGGCGTAAGGGTCGCGGTGCCCAGCGCCAGGGACAGGTTTGGCGGCATGTCGGATTTGGCAAAGCCAAAGCGCGTCATGTAATCGATGGTCTTGCCCACGCCCATCGCCTGCAGCAGGCGGATCGACACCAGGTTACGCGACTTGTACAACGCCTCGCGGATGCGGATCGGGCCGAGGAACGTGTTGTTGTCGTTCTTCGGGCGCCAGACTTTGTCCAGGTACTCGTCGACAAACACGATCGGGGCATCGTTGACCAGGCTGGCGGCGGTGTAGCCGTTGTCCAGTGCGGCGCTGTAGATGAACGGCTTGAAGCTCGAGCCGGGCTGGCGCTTGGCCTGGGTCGCACGGTTATAGTTGCTCTGCTCGAACGAGAAACCACCCACCAGCGCGCGGATTGCACCGTTCTGCGGGTCCAGAGACACCAGAGCGCCCTGGGCCAATGGCACCTGGCTGAATTTGAGCGTGTCGTCCTTCTGGCGTTGCACGCGGATCAAGTCACCCACCTGCGCGACGTCAGACGGCTGCTTGGGTATTGCGCCCATGCTGTTAGTGTTCAGGAAAGGGCGCGCCCATTTCATGCTGTCCCATGCCACATGGGCTTCACCCGTGCGGGTCAGCACCTGCACGCCATCCTTGTTCACTTGGGTGACGATCGCCGGCTCCAGGCCGCTGATCGCACGTTGCTTGCCCAGCTCGGTGGTCCAGGCGCTCAGGGTCTTGCCCGGCAGGCGCGATTCAGGGCCGCGGTAGCCGTGGCGCTGGTCGTAGGTGATCAGGCCGGAATGCACCGACTCATTGGCGATGTCCTGCAGGTTGCTCGGCACGGTGGTGGTCACACGGAAACCTTCGGTGTAGGCCTCGCTGCCGTAGCGGCCGACCATCTCGGCGCGCGCCATTTCGGCGATATAGGGTGCGTTCACTTCCGGCGTCTGCACGTGGTAGCTGGCGTTCAATGGCTCGGCGATGGCGCTTTCGTAAGCGGCCTGGTCGATCTTGCCCAGCTTGTACATGCGCCCCAGGATCCAGTCGCGGCGTTCTTTGCTGCGTGCCGGGTTGGCCAGGGGGTTGAAGCGTGATGGGGCCTTTGGCAGGCCGGCAATCATGGCCATCTGCGCCAGGCTGGCATCACGAATTGACTTGCCGTAGTAGACCTGCGAAGCCGCCTCAATCCCATAGGCACGGTTGCCCAGGTAGATTTTGTTGACGTACAGCTCGAGGATCTCGTCCTTGGTCAACTGGCGCTCAATCTGCAGTGCCAAGAGGATCTCCGTGGCCTTGCGCGAAAAGCTGCGCTCGCTGGTGAGGAAGAAGTTCTTCGCCACTTGCATGGTGATGGTGCTGCCGCCGGACTGAATGTGTCCGCTTTTTACCAATTGTGTCGCCGCACGCAGCAGGCTGCTTGGGTCGACGCCATAGTGGTTGGCAAAGTTATCGTCTTCGGCCGACAGCAGGGCGTTGATGAAATTGGGTGGAATATCGGCAAAACGAATCGGTGTGCGGCGCATTTCGCCGAACTCCGCGATCAGTTTTTCATCGCTGCTGTAGACCCGCAAAGGAATCTGCAACTGGATGCTTCTAAGGGCCTCTACGGAGGGTAAACCCGGACTAAGGTAGAGGTAGGCCCCGCTGAGCACGAGCAGCAGCCCGCAAACGATGGCGACAATGGAGTACCCGAAAAACTTCAGCAGACGAATCAAGGCTTTTGGATTTCCAGAGAAAAGAATGAGTTAGGCGTCGGGGCATGCATGGCAAACGATGGATCGACCCGAGCTGCAGATAAATAGCGGGAAAAAGCGATGGGCATTAAAGCATTTTTCGACTTGGGGCGTCATTCGCGCCGGTTCAACAAGTCGACCGAATGCAGAGTGCACAACGGCAATCAGGCGGTATGACAGACAAAGTTTTAGGGAGTTTTATGAGAAAGGGATTTTTCACGCGAAAAGCCGACACCTTGCTAGGTGTTGACATCAATGACACGAGCATCCGGCTGATCGAGCTGGGTCGCTCAGTTTCGGGGTTCAACGTTCAAGGCTATGTTACACAGGCATTGCCTGCGCACACGGTGGTCGACGGCACATTCCTCGATCTCGAAGGTGTAGGGCGCACCTTGCGCAGTGCGTTGTCGCGGTTATCGACGTCGGCCCGTGGTGCTGCCGCCTCTGTGGCCGGGCCTTCGGTGATCACGCGGATGATCGAAATGGAAGCGGGGCTCACAGACGATGAGATGACCTGGATGATCCAGATGGAGGCAGACCAGTACATTCCTTATCCATTGGATGAGGTGGCCATCGACTTTCAGGTGCGCGGGCCGACTGCACTTGACCCAGGCCGTGTCGAGGTACTGCTCGCTGCATGCCTCAAGGATCAGGTGGAAGCCCGCGAGGCAGTTTTGGCCCTGGCGGGGCTGGTGCCGAAGGTGGTCGATGTCGACGCGTTTGCATTGGCGCGCGCTTGCAGTCAGGATTTCGCAAGCTTCACGCCGAGCCATCGAGTGGATAGTGCACAATGGGCCGTGGATGCCCAAGGGATGGGAATTGCTTGCGGGTTGGCCCTGAGGAGTTTCGCTTGAAGACACGAATCAACCTACTGCCTTGGCGCCAGTCGCTGGCAGAGCGGCGTCGCAAGAATTTGCTGGCGTGTTTGCTGGCGTTCGCTTGTGCGGCACTGGGGACTGTGTGGCTGGCGGATCAGGTGATCGACCAAGCCATTGATCGTCAGGTGACTCGCAATGACCATCTGGGCAAGGAAATCACCGGCCTGGATTCGCGCATCAAGACCATCGATGACCTGCAGGAGCAAAGCCAGCAACTGGCGCAGCGCATGAAGGTCGTGCAAGACCTGCACGATGCCCGCTCGAATGGTGCTCAGCTGTTGGATCAGTTGGCGCGTGCGGTGCCTGACGGTGTACACCTGCATGAAGTGCTGGCGAAGGGCGATACGGTAAGTATCAGCGGCAGCGCTGAATCCAGCCAGGACATCGCCCGGTTGATGCGCCGCCTGGAGGCCGCGCAAGGCGCCCATTCGACGCGGCTGCAACATGTGCGGACGGATGGCGCGCGCGGCAACAATGAGTTCCAGCTGATGGTCCGTCAGGGAGAGTCCACCGAGGCTCAACCTTGAGCCTGCTGAGGCTCAATCTTTCTGCACTCACTCACAACGCTGCAAAATGGCCCTTACCCGGCAAGGCCCTGTTGGGCTGTGCGCTGACGGGTCTGGTGTTTGTGGTGGGTGACCTGACGTACCTGAGTCCTTCGCGGGCGCGGTTACATCAAGTTGAGGCGCGGGAAGTGGCCCTGCAGCAGCAAGTCGCACAAAAAACTGTCCTGGCTGCCAGCCTTGAGGCGCGCACGCAACAGCTTCAGTTGATGCAGGCGAAGGTCGATGAGCTTTTGCAGGCATTGCCGAGCGAGTCAGAAATGCCCGGCTTGCTGGAAGACGTTGCGCGTCTGGCACTGGCCAATGGTTTGCTGGTTGAGAGCGTCACCCCGTTGGATGAGTTGTCGCGTCCGTTCTATCACGAACAACCTGTGCAGATCGGTGTCGCGGGCGCTTATCACGACCTCGCGATGTTCCTGAGTGGCCTGGGTGGCCTGTCGCGCATCGCCACGGTGCACGATGTGGCCTTTAGGCGTGATGGCAAGCTTTTACGCCTTGACCTGCTGGCCAAGACTTACTGGCATGCCCAGGGCGGTGGGCGAGGCGGGCAAGGGCAGCCGTTTGTCTACGACTCATTGGGGCTGCGCGATCCTTTTCAATTGCTTGCCATTCAGGTAGACCACGTGTCTGGTCGGCCAGCCCGCGCGCCAGACCTCGCCCGGCCACGTGGTGTACTGGAAAGTCTACCTATGGAACAGTTTGAAATGGTCGGCACGCTGTCCCTTGGGGTGCGAGCTTTCGCCCTGCTGCGTGCGGCATCCAACGTGCACCGCCTGGCGGTCGGTGACTACTTGGGGCCGGACCATGGGCGTATCACTGCCATCCACGAAGGTTACATAGAACTGGTCGAGCTGTTTCCTGATGGTCAGGGCGCCTGGATCGAGCGTCCCCGAACGCTGGTGTTAAACCTCAACTCATAACGGAATCAAACAATGAAAAGGACTTTTTCGTCCGTCGGTGTGGCGCTATGGATAGCGTTCACGGCACCGATGGCTAGTGCTGTGCCCAGTCGCGTGGATTTGATCCAGTTGCCGCCTCCCGGCAGCGCCATGTCAAGCGCCTACACAGGCGACAAGCTGAACCTTAACTTCCAGAGCATCGAGTTACGTACCGCGTTGCAGCAAATTGCCGATGTGGCGGGCCTCAACCTGGTAGCGAGCGACGATGTGCAGGGCTCGATCACCCTGCGCCTCAAGGATGTGCCCTGGGACCACGCGCTGGACCTGGTGCTGCAAGCCAAGGGGTTGGATAAGCGGGTAAAGTCCGGCGTATTACTGGTGGCGCCTGCCGAGGAGTTGGCCGCGCGTGAGCTGCTGACCCTTGAGTCGCGCAAGCAAATGGCCGAACTGGCGCCGTTGCGCCGTGAGCTGTTGCAAGTCAACTACGCCAAGGCGGCGGACCTGGCCAAGCTGTTCCAATCAGTCACGGGCCTTGAGGGCGTCACCGATGAGCGTGGCTCGGTGGCGGTCGATGATCGTACCAACAACATCATTGCCTACCAGACCGGGGAACGGATGGAGGAGCTGCGGCGGATCGTGGCTCAGTTGGATATTCCGGTGCGCCAGGTAATGATTGAAGCGCGGATTGTCGAGGCCAATGTCGATTACGACAAAAGCCTGGGCGCGCGCTGGGGTGGCCGGCTGAATCGCGGAAACTGGGGCGCGGGAGGTATCCCCAAGCCTCAGTCTGAAGGTGCGGAACCGCCTGAGAACCCACCCAGCTCACCCTTTGTCGATTTGGGTTCGCTGACCGGCACCTCGGGCCTGGGCATCGCCTTTATCACCGATAACCTGCTGCTGGACCTGGAACTCACCGCCATGGAGAAAACCGGCAACGGAGAAATCGTTTCGCAACCCAAAGTGGTCACCTCCGACAAGGAAACCGCGCGCATCCTCAAGGGCACCGAGATTCCTTATCAGGAATCCAGTTCCAGTGGCGCCACTTCAGTGTCGTTCAAGGAGGCGTCGCTGTCGCTGGAGGTCACCCCGCAAATCACCCCCGACGACCGCGTAATCATGGAGGTCAAGGTCACCAAGGATGAGCCCGATTACTTGAACAAACTCAACGACGTGCCGCCGATCAAGAAAAACGAGGTCAATGCCAAGGTGTTAGTGAAGGATGGCGAGACCATTGTTATCGGCGGGGTCTTCTCCAATACCCAAAGCAAAGTGGTAGATAAAGTGCCATTTTTGGGCGATGTGCCGTATCTTGGCCGCCTTTTCCGGCGCGATGTGCTGGCGGAGAAAAAATCCGAGCTGCTGGTATTCCTGACTCCGCGTATTATGAATAACCAGGCGATTGCTGTGAGTCGTTGATTCTGTGCGAAATTTGATTCTTGTAGGACCGATGGGAGCTGGAAAAAGCACCATCGGCCGTTTGCTGGCCAAAGAGCTGCGCCTGCCATTCAAAGATTCCGACAAGGAAATTGAATTGCGCACGGGTGCCAATATCCCATGGATCTTCGATAAGGAAGGCGAGCTGGGCTTTCGTGACCGCGAGCAGGCGATGATCGCCGAGCTGTGTGGCTGCGATGGCGTGGTGTTGGCGACTGGCGGTGGCGCGGTGATGCGCGACGAAAACCGCCGCGCGCTGCATGCCGGTGGTCGGGTGGTCTATCTGCATGCGTCAGTCGAGCAGCAGGTGGGCCGCACCGCCCGCGATCGCAATCGACCATTGCTGCGTACGGCCAACCCGGAAAAAACCCTGCGGGACCTGCTCATGCTGCGCGATCCGCTGTACCGGGAGATCGCCGATCTGGTGGTGGAAACCGATGAGCGGCCCCCTCGGATGGTGGTCCTCGACATTCTCGAGCGTCTGCAACGGCTGCCACCCCGTTAAAGCTGGGCCCGAAATGCGCTATTCTCGGCGGCGCGCTATCACCCTGCGGGGTGTGGCGTAGAGCCATCAGGTGATGTCAGATCTTGACGTTGCCGGTCGTCAATACATCTCTAACGCGGGGACACATGCAGACACTTAAGGTCGATCTAGGCGAGCGCAGCTACCCGATCCATATTGGCGAAGGTCTGCTGGACCAGCCCGAGTTGCTCGCACCGCACATTGCCGGGCGGCAAGTGGCGATCATCTCCAACGAAACGGTCGCGCCGCTGTATCTTGAGCGTTTGAGCCGCAGCCTGTCGGCGTACTCGGTTATTTCTGTGATCTTGCCCGACGGCGAAGCCCACAAGAACTGGGAAACCCTGCAACTGATCTTTGATGGCTTGCTGACCGCACGCCATGACCGCCGCACCACGGTGATTGCTTTGGGCGGCGGCGTGATCGGTGATATGGCCGGCTTCGCAGCCGCCTGTTACCAGCGTGGCGTGGACTTTATCCAGGTGCCGACCACTCTGTTGTCCCAAGTCGATTCGTCGGTGGGCGGCAAGACCGGTATCAACCACCCGCTGGGCAAGAACATGGTGGGCGCGTTCTATCAGCCTCAAGCCGTGCTGATCGACACCGCGACACTCAACACCCTGCCACCGCGCGAATTGTCGGCTGGCCTGGCGGAAGTCATCAAGTATGGGTTGATCTGCGACGAGCCATTCCTGACCTGGCTGGAAGAGCATGTAGACGCATTGCGCAACCTCGACCAGGTGGCACTGACCGAAGCGATTTCCCGTTCCTGCGCCGCCAAGGCGCTGGTGGTGAATGCCGACGAACGGGAGTCCGGTGTGCGGGCCACGTTAAATCTGGGCCATACCTTCGGCCATGCGATCGAAACGCACATGGGCTATGGTGTGTGGCTACATGGCGAGGCCGTGGCTGCTGGCACGGTGATGGCGTTGGAGATGTCGCAGCGCTTGGGCTGGATCAGCGCCCAGGAGCGTGATCGCGGTATCCACCTGTTCCAGCGCGCCGGTTTGCCGGTCATCCCGCCTGAGGAGATGACTGAGGCGGACTTCCTCGAACATATGGCGATAGACAAGAAAGTGATCGACGGTCGACTGCGACTGGTGCTGCTACGCCACATGGGCGAAGCGGTAGTGACCGACGATTATCCAAAAGAGATTTTACAAGCCACGCTGGGAGCGGATTACCGTGCCCTGGCTCAGCTGAAAGGTTAATCAGACCCGATGACTAGTTTGCATGCCGACGAGGCGTTCCTCGGCCACTACCAGTTAAGCCACGACCCCTTTGCTCCACGGGTGCCTGGTTTCAAATTTTTCCCGGCCCAGCGCAAACCGGTGCTTGGTCAGTTGCATCACCTGGCGCGCTACAGCCAACTGCTGCTGGTCGTGACCGGCCCGTTGGGCAGCGGCAAGACGCTGCTGCGCCAGGCCCTGGTGGCTAGCACCAACAAGCAGTCGGTACAGAGTGTGGTGGTGTCAGCCCGTGGTGCCGGTGATGCGGCCGGCGTGTTGCGCCAGGTTGCCCAGGCGCTGGACGTGGCCACAGCCGAGCCGAACGCGATCCTCAAGCAGGTTGTGCAGCTCGGTCTGACCGGCCAGGAAGTCTACCTGCTGGTGGATGACGCCGAGCAGCTCGACGAATCGGCTCTGGAAGCGCTGTTGGCGCTGGCGGCGGGTACGCCGGAAGGTCGCCCGCACGTGTTCCTGTTTGGCGAGTCGTCGTTGATCGCCGACCTCGAGCAGATCAGTGGTGATCAGGAGCTGTTCCACGTCATCGAGCTGCAGCCGTACGAAGAGGAAGAAACTCGCGAATACCTGGCTCAACGCCTGGAGGGCGCCGGGGCGGGTATCGAACTTTTCTCCGCTGCGCAGATCTCTGATATTCACGAAAGCTCCGACGGCTGGCCTGGCAACATCAATCAGGTTGCCCGCGATGCCATGATCGAAGCCATGATTGCCAGCCGCACCGCGGTCAAGCGTCCAAAGATGGGGTTCACTATGCCTAAGAAGCACGTATTGGCGATTTCCGCCGTTGTCGTGGTCGCTGTAGCGGCTGCCTGGTTGATCCCGGGTCGCAGCAAAGCACCGACCACTGCCGGCGCGCCAACCGAACAGGCGCAGTTGCCACTGGGTAAGCCCACGCCAAACGTTGAGTTTGCCAACTCCGGCCAACCGACCAACCTGCCGATGGTCGGCCAGCCCGTCATGCGCGGCCCGCTCGCTGAAGAAGCGGGTGGCATTGCCGAAGGTGACGACGGTGTGCCGGTGGAAGGTTCCAGCGCTACGCCGCCGACCGTGACCACCACCGCACCACCTGCGGGCGTGCCAGCGGGCCAGCCGGCTGCCACGCCAACACCTGCGCCTACGGTGGCCACTGCCAAGCCTGCGCCAGTGACCAAGCCGGTCGCGCCAGCACCTGCCGCCAAGCCAGCTCCGGCTGCCAAGCCTGCTGAAAAACCAGCCGCCACTGTCGCCAAAGCCGGCGCCGCTGGCAGCAGCTGGTACGCCAGCCAGCCAACCGGCAACTTCGTGGTGCAGATCCTTGGCACCAGCTCGGAAGCCAATGCCCAGGCGTTCGTGAAAGAGCAGGGCGGCGAGTACCGTTATTTCAAGAAAATGCTTAACGGCAAGCCTCTCTACGTGATCACCTACGGCAGCTTCTCCAGCCGCGCTGCCGCAGATTCCGCGATCAAATCCTTGCCAGCGAAGGTTCAGGCTGGTAAACCTTGGCCTCGCACTGTTGCCAGCGTTCAACAAGAACTCGCAACAACTCGCTGAAGGTCCGGCGGCCTTACCCAGGCCGCCCTCCCGGCACCTCAAAAAACTACAACAGCGTGCAGCCCTGAAGGCCGCGCGCTTTGTGGTGTCTGCGTCACGTAGCTTTTGAGTCGTAGCGGTCAGAATTAAAAAAGTTTTGACTAGCACAGCATATCGCTTTAAACCTTTCATAAATGCGACATAGATTTGCGACATTTCGTCGCTAAATTTGTGAGCGTCTGTGTCGGTGTGTACAATGACCTCCCTTTTGCCCCCGCTAAGCCGGCGTACGTTCGGCGTGGAAGGTAACCGGTTGAATTGAAAAGAAATTTGCCTCGGTATAAGAGGCAGCCTGGTGAGAAAGTGTCTATGAAAGCAGGTCTGTATCAACCCGATGAATTCAAGGATAACTGTGGTTTCGGCCTGATAGCCCATATGCAGGGCGAGCCCAGTCATACCCTTCTGCAAACGGCCATTGAGGCCCTGACCTGCATGACCCACCGTGGTGGGATCAACGCCGACGGCAAGACCGGTGACGGTTGTGGCTTGCTCATTCAAAAGCCCGACCAGTTCCTGCGTGCCATCGCCAAACAGCATTTCGCGGTCGACCTGCCCAAGCAGTACGCCGTGGGCATGGTGTTTTTCAACCAGGACCCGGTTAAAGCCGAGGCCGCTCGCGAGAACATGAACCGCGAGATCCTCGCTGCGGGCCTGCAACTCGTTGGCTGGCGCAAAGTGCCGATCGACACCAGCGTGCTCGGCCGCCTGGCCCTTGAGCGCCTGCCGCAGATCGAACAAGTGTTCATCGCTGGCGATGGCCTGAGCGACCAGGACATGGCGATCAAGCTGTTCACCTCGCGTCGTCGTTCGTCCGTGTCCAACGCCGCCGATACCGAGCACTACATCTGCAGCTTTTCGCACAAGACCATCATTTATAAAGGCCTGATGATGCCGGCGGACCTCACCGCCTTCTATCCAGACCTGAGCGATGAGCGCCTGCAAACCGCAATCTGCGTGTTCCACCAGCGCTTCTCCACCAACACCCTGCCGAAATGGCCGCTGGCCCAGCCATTCCGCTTCCTCGCCCACAACGGCGAGATCAACACCATCACCGGCAACCGCAACTGGGCCGTGGCCCGTCGCACCAAGTTCGCCAACGACCTGATGGACCTGGAAGAGCTCGGCCCGCTGGTCAACCGTGTGGGTTCCGACTCCTCCAGCATGGACAACATGCTCGAGTTGATGGTCACCGGCGGCATCGACCTGTTCCGTGGCGTGCGCATGATCATTCCGCCTGCGTGGCAGAACGTCGAGACCATGGACCCCGATCTGCGGGCGTTCTATGAGTACAACTCGATGCACATGGAGCCGTGGGATGGCCCGGCTGGTGTGGTAATGACCGACGGCCGCTACGCGGTGTGCCTGCTCGACCGTAACGGTCTGCGCCCGGCGCGTTGGGTCACCACCACCAACGGTTTCATTACCCTGGCGTCGGAAATCGGCGTGTGGAACTACAAGCCGGAAGACGTCATCGCCAAAGGCCGCGTAGGCCCTGGCCAGATCCTCGCCGTGGACACCGAAACAGGGCAGATCCTCGACACCGACGCCATCGACAACCGTTTGAAGTCCCGTCACCCGTACAAGCAATGGCTGCGCAAGAACGCCCTGCGCATCCAGGCGACCATGGAAGACAACGACCACGGTTCGGCTTTCTACGACGTCGACCAGCTCAAGCAGTACATGAAGATGTACCAGGTCACGTTTGAAGAGCGCGACCAGGTGCTGCGTCCGCTCGGTGAGCAAGGCTACGAGGCGGTCGGCTCCATGGGCGATGACACGCCAATGGCCGTGCTGTCCCAGCGTGTGCGTACGCCGTACGACTATTTCCGCCAGCAGTTCGCCCAGGTGACCAACCCGCCGATCGACCCGCTGCGCGAAGCCATCGTAATGTCCCTGGAAGTGTGCCTCGGTGCCGAGCGCAATATCTTCCAGGAATCGCCTGAGCATGCCTCCCGCGTGATCCTCAGCTCGCCGGTCGTGTCCCCGGCTAAGTGGCGCTCGCTGATGACTCTGGAACGCCCAGGCTTCGACCGCCAGAGCATCGACCTGAACTACGACGAGAGCCTCGGCCTTGAAGCCGCTGTGCGCAATGTCGCCGACCAGGCCGAAGAAGCCGTGCGCGCCGGTCGTACCCAGATCGTGCTGACCGACCGTCACATCGCGCCGGGCAAGCTGCCGATCCACGCATCCCTGGCGACCGGTGCGGTACACCACCGCCTGACCGAAAAAGGCCTGCGTTGCGACTCCAACATCCTCGTCGAAACCGCCACAGCCCGCGACCCGCACCACTTTGCGGTGTTGATCGGCTTCGGCGCTTCGGCGGTGTACCCGTTCCTCGCGTACGAAGTGCTCGGTGATTTGATCCGTACCGGTGAGGTGCTGGGCGACCTCTACGAGGTGTTCAAGAACTACCGTAAAGGCATCACCAAGGGCCTGTTGAAGATTCTGTCGAAGATGGGTATCTCCACTGTCACTTCGTACCGTGGCGCGCAGTTGTTCGAAGCCATCGGCCTGTCCGAAGAAGTCTGCGATTTGAGCTTCCGTGGCGTGCCAAGCCGCATCAAGGGTGCGCGTTTCGTCGACATCGAAGCCGAACAGAAAGCCCTGGCCGCGGAAGCCTGGAGCGCGCGCAAGCCGATCCAACAAGGCGGCCTGCTCAAGTTCGTGCACGGTGGCGAATACCATGCCTACAACCCGGATGTGGTCAGCACCCTGCAAGCCGCCGTGCAGCAGGGCGACTACGCCAAGTTCAAGCAATACACTGCGTTGGTGGATAACCGCCCGGTGTCGATGATCCGTGACCTGTTCAAAGTGAAAACCCTGGACACGCCGCTGGCCATCAGCGAAATCGAGCCGCTGGAATCGATCCTCAAGCGCTTCGACTCCGCGGGTATTTCCCTCGGTGCTTTGTCGCCTGAGGCCCACGAAGCCCTGGCCGAAGCCATGAACCGCCTGGGTGCGCGTTCCAACTCCGGCGAAGGCGGTGAAGACCCGGCGCGCTACGGCACCCTAAAAAGCTCAAAAATCAAACAGGTGGCGACGGGCCGTTTCGGTGTAACCCCGGAGTACTTGGTCAACGCCGAAGTGCTGCAGATCAAAGTCGCCCAAGGCGCCAAGCCTGGCGAAGGCGGCCAACTGCCCGGCGGCAAGGTCAACGGTTTGATCGCCAAGCTGCGTTACGCAGTGCCGGGCGTGACGCTGATCTCGCCACCACCGCACCACGATATCTACTCGATTGAAGATTTGTCGCAGCTGATTTTCGACCTGAAACAAGTCAATCCGCAGGCCCTGGTCTCGGTGAAACTGGTCGCGGAAGCCGGTGTGGGCACCATTGCCGCGGGTGTCGCGAAGGCCTATGCCGACCTGATCACCATCTCCGGCTACGACGGCGGCACCGGCGCATCCCCGCTGACCTCCATCAAGTACGCCGGCGCGCCATGGGAACTGGGCCTGGCTGAAACTCACCAGACCCTGCGCGGCAACGACCTGCGCGGCAAAGTCCGTGTGCAGACCGACGGCGGCCTGAAAACCGGCCTCGACGTGATCAAGGCTGCAATCCTCGGCGCTGAAAGCTTCGGCTTCGGCACTGCGCCAATGATTGCCCTGGGCTGCAAATACCTGCGCATCTGCCACCTGAACAACTGCGCCACCGGTGTGGCGACGCAGAACGAGAAGCTGCGCAAGGATCACTACATCGGCACCGTCGACATGGTGGTGAATTTCTTCACCTACGTCGCCGAAGAAACCCGTGAGTGGCTGGCCAAGCTGGGCGTGCGTTCGTTGGAAGAGCTGATCGGGCGCACCGATCTGCTGGAGATCCTCGAAGGCCAGACCGCCAAGCAACAGCACCTGGACCTGACGCCGTTGTTGGGCAGCGACCACATCCCGGCAGACAAGCCACAGTTTTGCCAAGTGGACCGCAACCCACCCTTCGACAAAGGCCTGTTGGCCGAGAAGATGGTCGAAATGGCCGGCGCCTCGATCAACGACGCCAGCGGTGGCGAATTTGCCCTGGATATCTGCAACTGCGACCGTTCCATCGGCGCACGCGTCTCCGGCGAAATCGCGCGCAAGCACGGCAACCAAGGCATGGCGAAGGCGCCAATTACCTTCCGCTTCAACGGCACTGCGGGCCAGAGCTTTGGCGTGTGGAACGCCGGTGGTCTGCACATGTACCTGGAAGGCGATGCCAACGATTACGTGGGCAAGGGCATGACCGGCGGCAAGCTGGTGATCGTTGCGCCTAAAGGCAGCGTCTACAAGAGCCAGGACAGTGCCATCATCGGCAACACCTGCTTGTACGGCGCCACCGGTGGCAAGTTGTTCGCCGCCGGTACCGCCGGTGAGCGTTTCGCCGTGCGTAACTCCGGTGCTCACACCGTGGTGGAAGGCACTGGCGATCACTGCTGCGAGTACATGACCGGGGGCTTTGTCGCCGTATTGGGCAAGACCGGTTACAACTTCGGTTCAGGCATGACCGGCGGTTTCGCCTACGTGCTCGACCAGGACAATACCTTCGTCGACAAGGTCAACCACGAGTTGGTCGAGATCCAGCGGATCAGCGGCGAAGCCATGGAATCCTATCGGAACCACTTGCAGCACGTGCTGGACGAGTACGTTGAGGAAACCGGCAGCGAATGGGGTCGTAACCTCGCCGAAAACCTCGATGATTACCTGCGTCGTTTCTGGCTGGTCAAGCCCAAGGCGGCCAACCTGAAATCGTTGCTTTCCAGCATCCGTGCCAACCCGCAGTGACATGCGCCTGAAGAGTTTGATGAGGTTTTAACATGGCTGAACGTCTGAATAACGACTTCCAGTTCATCGATGTCGGGCGCAAAGATCCGAAGAAGAAACTGTTGCGTCAACGCAAGAAAGAGTTCGTGGAAATCTACGAACCCTTCAAACCCCAGCACTCGGCCGACCAGGCCCACCGCTGCCTGGGTTGCGGTAACCCGTATTGCGAATGGAAGTGCCCGGTGCACAACTTCATTCCCAACTGGCTCAAGTTGGTGGCCGAGGGCAACATCCTCGCCGCCGCCGAGCTGTCGCACCAGACCAATACCCTGCCGGAAGTGTGCGGCCGGGTGTGCCCGCAAGACCGTCTGTGTGAAGGGGCGTGCACCCTCAACGATGGCTTCGGTGCGGTAACCATCGGTTCGGTCGAGAAGTACATCACCGACACCGCGTTCGCCATGGGCTGGCGCCCGGACATGTCCAAGGTCAAGCCGACCGGCAAGCGCGTCGCGATCATCGGTGCCGGGCCTGCTGGCCTGGGCTGCGCCGACGTGCTGGTACGGGGTGGCGTAACCCCGGTGGTGTTCGATAAGAACCCGGAAATCGGTGGCCTGCTGACCTTTGGCATCCCCGAGTTCAAGCTGGAAAAAACCGTACTGAGCAACCGGCGTGAAGTGTTCACCGGCATGGGCATTGAATTCCGCCTGAACACCGAGATCGGCAAAGACGTGACCATCGAGCAGTTGCTCGCCGAATACGATGCCGTGTTCATGGGCATGGGCACCTACACCTATATGAAGGGCGGCTTTGCCGGTGAGGACCTGCCGGGTGTGCATGACGCTTTGGACTTCCTGATCGCCAACGTGAATCGCAACCTGGGCTTTGAAAAGTCGCCGGAAGATTTCGTCGACATGAAAGGCAAGAAGGTTGTGGTGCTCGGCGGTGGTGACACCGCGATGGACTGCAACCGCACGTCGATCCGCCAGGGCGCCAAATCGGTGACCTGTGCGTACCGTCGTGACGAAGCCAACATGCCCGGCTCGCGCAAAGAGGTGAAGAACGCCAAGGAAGAAGGCGTGAAATTCCTCTACAACCGCCAGCCGATCGCTATCGTCGGTGAAGACCGCGTCGAAGGCGTGAAGGTGGTCGAGACCCGTCTCGGCGAACCGGACGCCCGTGGCCGTCGCAGCCCTGAGCCGATCCCGGGTTCTGAAGAGATCATCCCGGCTGACGCCGTTGTCATCGCTTTCGGCTTCCGCCCAAGCCCGGCGCCGTGGTTCGAGCAGTTCGAGATTCAGACCGACAGCCAGGGTCGCGTTGTAGCCCCGGAACAAGGCCAGTACAAGCACCAGACCAGCAACCCGAAGATTTTTGCCGGTGGCGATATGGTGCGCGGTTCTGACCTAGTAGTGACCGCGATCTTCGAAGGCCGTAACGCTGCCGAAGGGATTCTGGATTACCTGAACGTCTAGCGATGTTAGCTGCCAGTTTCAAGCTGCAAGCGGCAAGTGAAAGCAAATGCGCTTTTAACTTGCCGCTTGTAGCTTGTCGCTAGTCACTGTCTTTCTCCTTCTGGCTCTGAGAAAATGCCCGCACTTTTTTTGCGGATGCCGACATGACTGCCCTGAAGAACGACCGTTTCCTTCGTGCCCTGCTCAAGCAACCCGTGGACGTCACCCCCGTGTGGATGATGCGCCAGGCCGGTCGCTACCTGCCGGAATACCGCGCCAGTCGCGCCCACGCCGGCGACTTCATGAGCCTGTGCATGAACCCGGAGTTCGCCTGCGAAGTCACAATGCAGCCACTGGACCGCTATCCGCAACTGGACGCGGCCATCCTCTTCTCCGACATCCTCACCATCCCTGACGCCATGGGCCAAGGCCTGTACTTCGAAACCGGCGAAGGCCCGCGTTTCAAGAAAGTCGTCAGCACGTTGGCCGACATCGAAGCCCTGCCGATCCCGGACCCGCACAAGGACCTGGGCTACGTGATGGACGCCGTCAGCACCATCCGCCGTGAACTCAACGGCCGCGTGCCGCTGATCGGCTTCTCCGGCAGCCCATGGACCCTGGCCACCTACATGGTCGAAGGCGGTTCGTCGAAAGACTTCCGCAAGACCAAGGCCATGCTTTACGACAACCCGCAAGCCATGCACTTGCTGCTGGACAAGCTGGCACAGTCGGTTACCAGCTACCTCAACGGCCAGATCATGGCTGGCGCGCAAGCGGTGCAGATCTTCGACACCTGGGGCGGCAACCTGTCGGCGGCGGCCTACCAGGAGTTCTCCTTGGCTTACATGCGCAAAATCGTCAGCGGCCTGATCCGCGAACACGAAGGCCGCAAGGTTCCGGTCATCCTGTTCACCAAAGGGGGCGGCCTATGGCTGGAAAGCATTGCTGACGCAGGTGCAGACGCACTCGGCCTGGACTGGACGTGCGACATTGGCGAAGCCCGTCAGCGCGTGGGCAACCGTGTGGCGCTGCAAGGCAACATGGACCCGACCGTGCTGTACGCCAAGCCGGAAGCGATCCGCACCGAAGTCGGCCGTATCCTCGCCAGCTACGGCAAGGGCACCGGGCATGTATTCAACCTCGGTCATGGCATTACGCCGGAAGTGAACCCGGAACATGCCGGTGCCTTCCTGCGTGCGGTGCACGAGTTGTCGGCGCAATACCACGAGTGATCGTCGCACAATAGAAAACGCCCGGTTTATGCCGGGCGTTTTTGTTGGTTAATGTCCGAGTAGCTGCTCCGCGTAGCGGGCAACGACATGATCGAAAGCTTCATGTTGACCGCTGAGGGGCTGACGAGATCGCTGGATGATTTTCTCCAGCTCCTCAATCGTGAAATCAGCTAGAAAGTCGTTATCGAAAACACCTTCCAGCTTTTCCTTGCGGCGGCTATTCAAGAACTCAATGTCAAGTGCGAGCAGTTCGATCATAGCTTCGGCAGAAACATCGTCATTACTGCCTTTGATTTCACCCAGTAATGTAAATCTGAAACGGCTTTCGCAGTTATCCTCTAGCGGAGATATATGAGAATCTTCGCAGAAGTCACTCCCCTTGCTATGGCCGCAATGTGCCGGCTTGGGCGTTTCCGTTTCACCTTGGCAGGATGCGTGGAGATTGGTGTATTCCAAGTCCAAATGACTATGGTTTTTCTGGGGGCGAAAGTGTTCAATATGGCTCGAGTCCAGGGTGATTTTGTCTCCGCAATAACAACAGGCATAACCTTGTTCGGTCAGCAGGCTGGCATGTAGCTCTTTTTTCTGTGGATGTCGTAGCTCTGAATAGGTGGGAGACCACGCTTCATTCGCCATCGACTTCCACTCGGTAAATGATGCAGGTTCAGTGCCTTTGATAACTCGCTTCATCGACCAATCATCTCCTTACGCTTAAGAAGCGCCTCAGCTCTTAAGAACTCGGGAAGGCCGGGAGCTTTTTCCTTGAGTGCTTGAAGCTGAGCTTTGGCTTTTTTAAAGTCATTGTCTTCGAGGGTACTGAAGAGTTCGCTGAGGAGCGTTTCAATTTCTGGTTCGCGTTCGGAGACTCCCATGATTTCCTCCAGAACTCTGCTGGAGTCAAGTCCGTAGGAAACGTGAGGGTGTGAGGCATCCCTTTTATTCAAGAGCATGATTTCACCAGGCTTCAAACCACCGATTATTTGCGGTGAGTGACTGGCAGCAATAAATTGGATCTTCGGGAATGCGTTTTTCAGCGCTGAAACAATACTGCGCTGCCATCCGGGATGCAGGTGGATATCGAGCTCATCAATAATAACGATGCCATAGGTGTTTTCTAAAACTCGACTTCCCATGTGAGGGTTTAGGAGACACATACGTCTGGCAATATCTGAAACCAGAGCGATCATGCCGCGTTGCCCATCGCTTAAACTGCTAAAAGGCAAACTAATCTGTTCGTCGACATGCACTAGCAACGTACGAAGCCCCAAGTCGTACTCAATGCCTTTCGAGTCAGGTAATGCAAATTTTAGCGCTGTATTTACCCAATGAAGCTCATCGTCAAAATCCCGTGAAGAGTCTGATCGGGAAATACGTTGTAAGCGTTCTAGAGTTTTTCCTATGAACCAACTTTCAAAATTTTGTAAATTTACAGCTGCATCAAACCAATCTACATACGCATCGAGTCTTGACGATTTCTGTGTCGCTGCAAGTTCGGGAGACACTTGGGCCGATGTCCATCGGCGGTTAGCTCGGTAGAAAGTAAACAGTGGAAGATCGAAGATATGCTCTGAATCTAGGTGATCGATTTTTTTTGAGAGGGTCGTATGAATTTCATAGTTGTGGCTTTGTGACTGGTCTTTACGATCCTTGGAAATCTTCCAATTGGTGAGGCCAAATGCAGAACCTGTAGCACTCAACACCAGTGGATAGATGTGCTCATACCTGAAACGGTCATTGAATTGCTGAACGGTAAACCGTACATCTTGATCTGATATATGGGCCTCGTGTCTGCCCATGGCGCCTGAGAAGTTGCAAAGGCTTGACGCCACCGCTTGCAGCAACGAAGTCTTGCCGCTCCCATTAACCCCCACGACCAGATTAAACCCGGGTTGGAAGTCAAAAGTGGCCTCATCGTAGCAACGAAAATTCTGAATATGAAGCTGGTCCAGGCGCATCTGGCTTTCCTTTACCAAGGCTGACGAATGCCGTCAGTGTACCTTGGCCCGGCAGAACCGCTAGAGGCGCAGGTGTTACGTGCTTTTTGCACCTTGCAACGGCGGCAACTTCGCCAATTTCAACGCCACCAGCAACGCCCCAATCAACAACGCCACGATAAACGCCCCAATCCCGTTCCATTCGGCGTAGTGCCAGAAGAACCCACCCGCCGTCCCCGCCACACTCGATCCCGCGTAGTAGCAGAACAGGTACAACGAAGACGCCTGCCCCTTGGCCTTCACCGCGCGGCGGCCGATCCAGCTGCTGGCCACCGAGTGGGCGCCGAAGAAGCCGAACGTGAAGATCAGCATGCCCGGCACAATCAGCCATAGCGGTGTGAACAAGGTCAGCGTCATGCCCGCAAGCATCAGCACGATGGTGGCCCACAATACGCGACGGCGGCCGAGGCGGTCGGCCAGGGAGCCGATTTTCGCTGAGCTGTAGATCCCCGAGAGGTAGACCAGCGACAGCAGGCCGACCACGGCTTGGCTCAGGCCGTAGGGATCGGCCAGCAGGCGATAGCCGATGTAGTTGAACATCGTCACGAACGCACCCATCAGCAGGAACGCTTCAAGGAACAGCCACGGCAGGCCCGCGTCCTTGAAGTGCATGACAAAACCGTCCACCAGGCTGCGCGGCTTGAGGCTGCTGGCGCGGAAGTTGCGCGATTCGGGGAGGATTTTCCAGAACACCGTGGCGGCGATCAGCGCCAGGGCGCCAATGATCAGCATTGCGGTGTGCCAACTGACGAAGTCGATCAACACGCCGATGATCAGGCGCCCGCTCATGCCGCCAATCGCGTTGCCACCAATGTATAGGCCCATGGCCAGGCCGATGTGCTGCGGGTGGATTTCCTCGCTCAGGTAGGTCATGGCCACGGCGGCCAGGCCGCTCAGTGACAGGCCCACCAGCGCGCGCATGAATAAAATCCCCTCCCAGGAAGGCATCAAACCACTGGCAATCGTCGCGAGCGCCGCGCAGAACAGCGCGGCGACCATCACCGGTTTACGTCCCAGGGTGTCGGAAATCGGCCCGGTAATCAGCAGGCCCAGCGCGAGCATCGCAGTGGACACGGACAGGATCAGGCTGCTTTGCGCTGCATTGATGGAAAACTCGTGGGACAGCGCCGGCATCATCGGTTGCACGCAATACAGCAGGGCAAAGGTGGCGAACCCCCCGGAGAACAGCGCGAGTACCGTACGCATGAACATCGGTGTGCCTTTTTCGATGTACGCGTCATTGAGCTGGGCCACCACCTCATCCAGGGCAGTGGGCGGGACTTCTTGAGCGAGTGGAGCGACAGCAGAATTCACGGGGACCTCGGGGAGGAAGAGCGTGCCAGGACCGGCCATGCAAAAAAGAATATAGCTGGCTAATGATTCTTTCCAATATATTGTTCGACCTGTTTGATAGCTTTTACGACCTAATGAGGCCTGTATGGAATTGCGTCACTTGCGGTACTTCATTGCCGTCGCCGAAGAACTGCACTTTGGCCGGGCTGCGCAGGTGCTAGGCATCTCGCAGCCGCCGCTGAGCCAGCAGATTCAGGCGCTGGAACAGGAAGTGGGTGCACGTTTGTTTGAGCGTACCAATCGTCGGGTCGAGCTGAGCGAGGCGGGACGGTTGTTCCTGCATGAGGCGCGATTGGTGCTGGCTCAGGTCGACAAAGCGGCGGACGTGGCGCGCCGGGCGCAGTTGGGTGAGCTGGGCGAATTGAAGATCGGCTTCACGTCATCGGCACCGTTTAACTCCAGCATTCCCCAAGCGATCTTTGCGTTTCGCCAGGCGTTTCCGGCGGTGCACCTCAATCTGCAGGAGATGAGCAGCACCGAGGTGGCCGAGTCGCTGGTGGATGAGTCTATTCAGGTCGGGCTGATGCGGCCATTGCCGTTGCCGGATTCATTGAGTGTGGTCGAGCTGATGCGCGAACCGCTGGTGGCCGTAATGAACGCCGGCCATCCATTGGTAGCTGGCAGTGAGCATGGCCTGCACCTGGCGCAGCTGGCGGAAGAACCGTTCGTGTTTTTCCCGCGTAGCTATGGCAGTGGGCTCTACGCGCAGTTGCTCAGCCTGTGCCGTGACGCCGGGTTTAGCCCGCACTTTGCCCAGGAAGCGGGGGAGGCGATGACCATCATTGGCCTGGTCGCGGCGGGGCTGGGCGTGTCGGTGTTGCCGGCCTCCTATCAGCGCATACGGATCGACGGGGTGGTGTATCGCACGCTGCTGGATCCGGAGGCGGTGACGGCGGTGTGGCTGGTGCAGCGAAAAGGCGCGCAGACGCCGATGGCAGCGGCGTTTGTGGAGTTGTTGACGCGTAAATCCGCTCAGTAAGAACGCGTACTTCAAAGCGAAGCAGATCGATGTGGGAGCTGGCTTGCCTGCGATAGCATCCCCTCGGCATACCTGATCCATCGAGTCGTCCGCATCACAGGCAAGCCAACTCCCACCTTTGATCTTTGTCGTTTCTGGCGCGCAGCGAGCGCCAGTTTTATTTCGAAGTGCCCGTCTGCTCAAACAACTGCGCCGCATTCCCAGACTCACTCACGCCATTACTGCGCAACGCCGCCATGATGTCGCGGTCCAGCATGCTCACCCAGCGGTTGTAGTTGCGATGGATCTTGCCGTCTTTGTAGCCCAGTTCGCGGCTGTCGCGGTAGGTGATGGCGTAGCTGTTGCGGGTGTAGCGGATGTCGATGGCGGCGTAGTACTGGTTACGCACGGTGATCTCGGCCTGCACCAATTGCGGGCTCAGGCGTTGTACCGTCCATTCGCGCTTTTGCAGGGCGTTGACGATCACCGTTTTCATTTTCTCTTCGCTGACCTGGGCAGTGGCCGGCAGGTCGTGCTGGGTGTTGAGCACTGGTTTGCTGGTGCAGCCAGCGGTGGTCAGCAAGGCCAGGGTGATCAGGGTCGCGCGTAGCAAGGAAGACATTGCGTATTCACCAATCGATTAAAAAGTCAGGACCAGCGGCGGAAGATCAGCGAGGTGTTGACGCCGCCAAAGGCAAAGTTGTTGTTCATCACGTAATCGTTGTGCATCTCGCGGAATTCACCTTGCAGGTAATCCAGCTCGCCGCATTGCGGGTCCACTGAATCCAGGTTGAAGGTGTGTACGTACTGGTTGCGGTTCATCATCTCGATGCTGAACCACGACTCCAGTGCGCCGCACGCACCCAGGGTGTGACCGAGAAAGCTCTTCTGTGAACTGATGGGCATGCGGGCGCCGAACAGGCTGCTGGTGGCCTGCGTCTCGGCGATGTCGCCCTGGTCGGTGGCAGTACCATGACCGTTCACGTAGCCAATCGCGGAAGGCTCAAGCCCGGCATCTTCCAGGGCCAGTTCCATCGCGCGGCGCATGGTTTTCTGCTCCGGACGCGTGGTGTGCTGGCCGTCGGCGTTGCTGCCAAAGCCCACCAGCTCGGCGTGGATATGCGCACCCCGCGCCAGGGCGTGTTCCAGTTCTTCGAGCACCAGCATCCCGCCGCCTTCGCCGATCACCAGGCCATCGCGCCCGCTGTCATAGGGGCGTGGGCTGGTTTGCGGCGCGTCGTTTTTCAGGCTGGTGGCGTAGAGCGCGTCGAACACCATGGCTTCGGTGGGGCACAGTTCTTCGGCGCCGCCGGCGAGCATCAATGGCAAGCGGCCGAACTTGATCGCCTCATAGGCATAGCCGATGCCTTGGCTGCCGCTGGTGCAGGCGCTTGACGTAGGAATCAGCCGTCCGGTGAGGCCAAAGAAGATGCTGATATTCGCCGCCGTGGTGTGCGGCATCATGCGCACGTAGGAGTTGGCATTCAGTCCCTCGGCCACCGAGTTCAGCAGCATGTTGCCGAACGCCTTGATCTCGTCGGTGCTGCCGGTGGACGAGCCGCAGGCCACGCCCATGCGCCCGTCCTTGATCGACTCATCGCCGAGCAAACCGGCGTCCTGCAACGCCTGCTCCGCGGCCCACACCGCCAGGCGCGACACCCGGCCCATGCTGCGCAGTTGCTTGCGCGTCCAGTGCGCGGGCACGACAAAATCGTCGATTGGCCCGGCCAGGCGGGTGTTCAATTCAGTAAAACGGTCCCACTCGTCCATGCGCCGGATGCCGCTGCGGTTGGCGCGGAAGTTGGCGGCAATGGTCGCCCAATCACCGCCCAGGGAGGTCATGCCGGCCATACCGGTCACTACGACGCGTTTCATCAGCACAAGCCTCCATTCACCGCCAGGACCTGGCGCGTGATGTAGCCGGCTTCGGTCGACATCAGGAAGTTCACTGCGCCGGCCACCTCTTCAGGCGTGCCCATGCGCTGCGCCGGGATCATCTTCATCAGCTCTTCCACCGGTACGTTTTCATCCAGCATCGCGGTGTCGATCAAGCCGGGTGCGACGCAGTTGACGGTGATCTTACGCTTGCCCAGTTCGATGGCCAGGGCCTTGGCCGCACCGATCAACCCGGCTTTGGAGGCACTGTAGTTAACCTGGCCACGGTTGCCGATCAACCCGGAAACCGAGGTGATGCACACAATGCGCCCGGCGGCGCGACGACGAATCATCGGCATCATCACCGGGTGCAGGACGTTGTAGAAACCGTCGAGATTGGTGCGCATCACCACATCCCAATCGTCTTCCGACAGCGCCGGAAACGCACCGTCACGGGTCAGACCGGCGTTGAGCACCACGCCGTAATAGGCGCCGTTTTGCTCTACGTCGGCTTCAAGGATTTCCTTGCACGTCGCGCGATCCGCCACATCGAATTGCAGCACCCGCGCCTGGCGTCCCAGGGCTTCAACCTCGGCCTGTACCGCGCAGGCTTCGGCACGGCCACTGCGGCAATGCAGCACGATGTCATGCCCGGCCTGTGCCAGGCGCAGTGCGATGGCGCGGCCGATGCCACGGCTGGAGCCGGTGACCAGTACGGATTCAGTCATGGCGTTTCGTCCTTCGATTCATCTAAATAGGTGGCCGCCTGGGGCGGTCGAAATACATTCAAGCGGGCGCTGGCCTGGATACCGCTGCCGGTAAGGTGGCATTCGAACACACCCATGCCGTTGTCGTCTTCCAGGGAGCGCAGGGCGTGGATCGTCAGCTCGGCGTCTGCCGGGAAGTGCTCCACGTTACACTCGAACTTACGTGTGCCGAGCAGGAAGCCCAGTTCCACCGCTTTGCCTTTCTGGCGGGCGCGGCAACCGGCATAGGCGGCGACGCTTTGTGCCATCAACTCGATGCCGACCCAGGCCGGCAGGCTGCCGTCCGGGCGGTTGAACAGGCAGCCGGGCTTGATGGTCGCGCGGGTGTGAATCTGCTCTTCATCGAACGACAGCACCTGGTCGATCAGGATCATGTCGCCGGCATGGGGCAGCAGTTCGGCGAGTGGCCAATCGATCATGGGGCCTCTCCGATAATCAGGCTGACATTGTTGCCGCCGAAGGCAAACGAATTGCTCATCAGGCAGCGTTTTTCCAGGGCTTGCGCGGCCTGCGCCCACTGCAGGGCGGGCAGTGCCGGGTCGGGCTGGCCGTCCCATACATGCGGCGGCACCCGCTTATGGACCAGGCTCAACCAGCAGAACGCCGCTTCCAGGGCGCCGGCTGCGCCCAGGGTATGCCCGCTCATGGGTTTGGTCGACGAGCAGGGCACGCCTTCCGGGAATAGGCTGGCGACGGCCAGGCTTTCCATGGCGTCGTTATGCTGGGTGGCGGTGCCGTGCAGGTTCAGATAACCGATCTGTTCGGGCTGCAACTTTGCGCTGGTTAGCGCCTTGCACATTGATTTCAGAGCACCTTTGCCGGAGGGTTCGGGCGCGGAAATATGGTGCGCATCGCAACTCGCGCCGCTGCCCAATAGGGCAATCGGCGCCGGTTCCTTGCTCATCAGGAACAACACCGCTGCTTCGCCGATATTGATGCCGTTGCGGTTCGCCGAAAACGGGTTGCAGCGCTCGTTCGACACGGCATCCAGCGCGGTAAAGCCATTGAGGGTCAACTTGCATAAACTGTCGACGCCGCCGCAGATCACTGCATCGCACACGCCCAGGTCCAGCAGGCGCTGGGCACTCATCAGCGCGCGGGCGCTGGAGGTGCAGGCGGTGGAGATCACGTAGGCCGGGCCACTCAGTTGCAGCCAGTCCGCGAGGAAGTTTGCCGGGGCGCTGAGTTCCTGTTGCTGGTAGTCGTAGTCGCCGGGGAACTGGTTTTCCCGCAGGTAATGGGCAATCCCGCGACTGGCTTCGTCGATGCCCGAGGTGCTGGTGCCGAGCACAATACCCACCCGTGATGTGCCGTGGGTATTGATCGCCTGTCGGATCTCGTCTTCGATCTGCAACGCTGCTTCCAGCAGCAACTGGTTATTGCGGCTGCTCTGCTGGCCCAGTTCTAGCGGGATGGTGGCGAGTTCGCCGTGCACACCGGCCACCGGCAGCACGCGCTCCGGCACCCAGCCGCTTTCGGCGCGCATGCCCGAGCAGTCACCGGCAAACAGGCTGCGGCTGACCTCGGCCTGGCCACGGCCGAGGGCGCAGATTATGCCCAGGGCGTTGAGGTAGGCGGTCATCGGGCAGCCCCGAGCGGCGTGATGCGGTAGCTCAAGGGCTTCCCCGTCATGTTCACGCTGAAGACCTCGGACGATTGATACACGATCTGCCAATGCCCCGGCAGGGTGCGCGTCAGGTCCATCGCCTGCGCGCTGGGGTAAAGCGCGCGCACGTCATTTGCCGATGTCAGCGCAAACAGCAATGCGGCAAACAGCTCCCTGGCCTGCGGATTGGGCGGCAGCAAGCCATCGGCCTGCCACTCGCCATTGATCAGCTTTTGCCGGGCCTGTGGGATGCCCAGCGGGTCCATCATCGACCACCGAATCGCCGCGCCTTCGCGCTGGATCACCAGCAGCCAGTCCTGGCTCTGGCCGTCGGCCAGGCGCTGCACATGCAGCTGCAGCGGCAGGGCCAGGACCGGCGTTTTCTCGGGCAGCGGTGGCTGGCTGGCGCAGGCACTCAGCAGCAACAGGCAGCCCATCAACAGCATGCGTATCATGGGGCAGTACTCGCCAGGGGTTTGCGTGCCACGCAGTTGACCAGGGTTTCTTCGCGCTGGCCCACTGGTGGCGCCTGGCGCAGGCCCCAGCGCTCGAGCAGGCCGAAGTCGCTGGAGCGGCTCCACCACAAATACGGGTACGAGACGTTCTGCGGGCCAAACTCGAAGCCCTGCTCGCGGAGCATCTGCAAGTACTCTTCGGCGCTTTTCTGCACGTGCATGGGGTGGCGAAACAGCCAACGGATGACCCAGGTGTCGATATAGGCTTCGGTGGACTCGGCAAACAGCAGATAGCCGCCGGGCTTGAGTACACGATAGAACTCTTTGAGGGCGCGGTGCTGTTCAACCAGATGGTGGAAGGTCTGGTGACAGAACAGGATGTCGACGCTGGCGTCTGGCACGTCGAGGGTGGCGCAGTCGCTGCCGATCAGCTCGACGCTCAACCCTTGGCGCGTGGCCTCAACCTGGCACAACTCCAGGCTGTGGGGGTCTGCGTCCAGGCCGATCAACCGTGAAGGCGCAAATACCTGCTGCAACAGCGTGAAGGATTTGCCCTGACCGCAACCGGCGTCCAGCAGTACCGGCGCCTCAGGCAATGGCTCCGTGAACAGGCTGCGCAAGTCGTTGATCGCCACGCGTAACACGCGATGCTGCCAGGTGTGACTGCGCAGGAACCAGAGGCCAAATTTGGTTTCTTCGACGTAGTTCTTACTTAAATACTGGCTGCTCATACCGGTTCACTCGCACAAATCTCCGACAACATGCGCAACCGTCGCTTGGGCTCGCTGACAAACGGGTTGCGTTCATCCCACGCGTAGCCGGCGAGGATCGCGCTGATCATCCGACGAATCTCCGGCGAGCTGTCCGGATGGAAAATCACATCCTGGAAGGTCCCGGCGTACCAGCCTTCGACGTAGCAGCGGAAGGTATCGACACCTCGCTTCAACGGCTCTGCAAACTCGGTCTGCCAGTTGACGGTTTCACCTTTGAGCTGACGGTGCAGCACGCCGGCGGCCATGCTCGCCGAACGCATGGCGATGGTTACCCCGGAGGAAAACACCGGGTCGAGGAATTCCGCCGCGTTGCCCAGCAGTGCAAAGCCTGGGCCGTGAAGGGTTTTGACGTTGGCCGAATAGCCGCCGATGGTGCGCGCCGGCGTATCCCACACAGCGTTTTGCAGCACGCCGGACAGGCTCGGGGTTTCATCGATAAAGCCCCGCAGGCAGGCATCGAGGTCGCCGTCGCGGCCGTCGAAATGTCTCTTGGCCGCGACCACGCCCACCGAGCAGCGGCCGTCGCTGAACGGGATGGTCCAGAACCAGATATCGCGCTGGGTCGGGTGGGTGGTTACGAGGATCTTGGTACGGTCGAAGCCCGGGTGTTCGATGCGGTCTTCAACGTGGGTGAATACGGCCTGGCGCACCGGAAAAGTCGACGGTACGTCCAGGTCCAGCAGGCGCGGCAACACACGGCCGTAGCCACTGGCGTCGAGCACGAACTTGGCCTTGAGGTGGTACTCGCTGCCGTTTTCGCGACGTACGTGCAGGTAGCGGCACTCGCCGCTGAAATCCACACCGACGATGGTTTCGCCGTAGCGGATCTCTACGCCCTGAACGGCTGCCTGATCCGCCAGCAACTTGTCGAACTCGCCGCGCTGCACCTGGAAGGTGGTGGGCTTGCCGTTGCTGAACGTATCGCTGAAATCAAACGCGCTGTAGCGCTCGCCCCAGGCGAATGCGGCACCGGTTTTCACTTGGAAACCCGCCGCCTGTACGGCGTCGAGCATGCCGGCTTCTTCGATAAAGTCGATGCAGTGGGACAGCAGGCTTTCGCCAATCGAGAAGCGGGGAAAATGCTGGCGCTCGATGATCAATACATCATGGCCTTTGCGCTTTAACAGCGCAGCGGCGATGGCCCCGGACGGACCGGCACCGATCACCACCACCTGGCGACGTTCCATTTCAACTGTGGGCACGAGGGCTCCTTGCCACATTGGCATTAATCACATTCATAAGGCGTGCCTCTGTTGCCCGGCCCAGGGTGCCAGCATAAAGCTGAAGGCCAGGCCCAGGCTGACCGATAAGCCGAAATTACTCACTGCCGGTGTACTGGATACGGCCAGCAGGCCAAACGACAACCAGGTTGTCATAGCCGCCAGCAATGTGCCTAGCAGGCTGACCGCCGGACCGCCGATTTGCTCGCGCATCAGGATCGCGTAGTCGACGCTGATCGCCGTGACCAGCAGCAAGCCGAACAGGCTGAACAGCGTCAGCGGCTGGCCCAGCCAACCGAGGCTGGCCAGGCTGCACAGGGCCGCCAGCAGCGGCAGGGCGACAATGCGCAAGGCACCGCCAAACCCGAAGGGCAGGATCAGCAAGAGCACGATCAGCACGCACGACATCAATTTCAATTCGGCGGCGCTGATTTGCGTGTCGGCGAACACCCGGTTCAATTCGCCCAGGCGGTCCACCAATTGCACGCCGGGTAAATCCACTGCTTGCACCCGCAGCAGCGCCGGGTTGTTCAAGCCTTGCAGGCTAACCATTGCTGCCACGCCGCCGTCCACCGGGCCCAGCCACAGGGTGCGCCAAGGCTCGGCCAATGGGCCTGCCAGTGCGGCGTCGATATCTTGCGTAGGCAACGCTTGCAGTTGCCTCACCTCAGCTTGCAGGGCGCTGGCCGGTACGCCAAGGTCCAGCAATGGCTGCCAGTGCTGCGGCAGTTTATTCAAGGCGTCGCGCACTTGTTGCTGCTCGGCGGGCAGGCTGACCAGTTGATTGAGCGCCAGATAGCCCTTGAGCTTATCCATGTTTACCAATTGATCCAGGCGCTGCGCGAGTGCGCGCTGGCGCTCCAGCAACTGCTGCTGATCCTGCGCCCGCACCAGGAAAAACTGGCTGGTGGGTTGGAACCCGGTAATCCGCGCGACGGCCTGTGCTTCTTCCAGCAATTGCGGCGGCGCGCCGATCCACTGGCGGATATCGTTTTTGCTGTTCAACTGCCACAGGCCACCGGCGCAAAACAGCACCAGCAGCGCCAGCAAGACCGGGCTCGGCACGCGCTTGAGCAGCGAGGCGCGCAGCCGCCACAGGCCTTCGGCGATACGCAGCGGCCATTGCGCCGGGCGCAGCTCGACGCCCTTGAGCAGCGCCGGCAACAGGCACACGGCGGACAAATAAGCGCCCACCAGCCCGGCGGCGGAGAACACCGCGATCTGTGTCAACGCCGGGAACGGCGTCCACGCCAGCGCCAAGTAACCGATGCAACTGGTCGCCAGGCTCAGGCTCAGGCCGGGCAAGGTCAGGCGCAACGCCGGCCAGCTGCGCCATGGGCGCATGCTCCAGCTTTTCGACAGGTAGTGCAGCGGGTAATCCACCGCCACGCCGATCAGGCTGGAGCCGAGCACTAAGGTCATCACATGCATGTGCCCGAACAGCGCCACACAGGCCACCGCGCCAAACAGTATGCCCACCAGCACCGGCACAAAAGCCAGCAACACGCGCCAGCGTCGGAACGCCAGCAACAGCAGTAACAGGATGCCGACGGTAGCGCCGCCGCCGACCCAGGTGATTTCCCGCGTGGCTTGCTGCTGACCATTGGCCGCATACAGCAAGCCACTGGCGGCGAGCAGTTGCGCGCCTTGCTGACCTGCCTGCTCGCGGCTGGCCTGGAGCAACTGCGCCACTTGCAGCGGCAGGTTCATGTCAAAGGCATTGCCGGTGGTGCTCGCACGCAGCAGCACCCAACGCTTGCCGTCAGCGTCGGCGACCAACGCGCCGCTGCCGATATCCAATTGCACTGAGCCCTGTTGCGGTTGGCTGTTCTGGATACGCCCGGTCAGCCCCAGCCAGTCATCCTGGCTGGGCACCAGGCTGAACCCGGTAAAGGGGTCGAACAGGGCTTGCACGCGTTGCTGGATAAACGCGTCGGGCTGGTTGATCAGCTGCTCGCGGTCCGTGGTCGAGAGCATCGCCAGGCGACCGCGCAGCAATTGCTCGCGTAGCGCCGGCAAGTCGGCTTGCAGGTTCCACTGCACTTTTTCAAACAACCCGCTGGCTTGCCAGCGCTCGCCCAATTGTTGCGCCACGGCGACCGCTTGTTGGCGGTCGGCATGGCCCACCAGCACCAGTATTTGGTGGTTAAGCGGTTCCTGCATGCGCTGTTCGGCTTGTTGCTCCAGGGCGTCCGGCGTGTTGCCCGGCACCAGCTCCATCAGGTTGGCGGACAACGGCGCGCCGTGGCGCCACTGCCAGCCGGCCAGCGCAAGCACCGCCACCAGCAGGATCAGGAAAAGGCGCGGCAGCAGGCGCTCACTGGGCAAAGTCGTGTTGCTCCGCGTCGCTCAACGGCTGGTTGGCAGTGCTGTCCTGCATGCGCAGCACGGTGCTGTCGCCTTGGGTTTCGAGCAATTCGATCTTTTGCACAAGATCGCCACCGTCGATGTTGATCCGGTTGAAGACTTGCTTGAGCAGCAGCGAGCGCGGAATCAGGGTCAATTGCCACTGCTTGGCCTCGCCGTGCAACTGCAATTCGAAGTCACGCTGCAAGCCGCTGCTGTCGCCCTGGAGCACGGCGAGGAACAAACGGTTCTGCTCGGCGCCGGCACTCTTGTTTGGCAGCAGTTGCCAGCCATTGGCGTCGCGGCGGGCGATGCCTTGTGCGCTGATGCGGTAGTCCTGTTGCAGCGGGGTTTTCAGCAGCCACAGCAGGCCGTGGTCCTTGGCGAGGACGAAGGTGCCTTTGCTGACCAAGGGTTGGGGCAGGGCACGCAGGTGTTTTTCCTGGGTGAAGCTGCCGTGGATCACTGAGGGTTTTGCAAGCTGATCGCTGAGTTGTTGCAGATCAAAGGCGTGGGCATTAAAGCTCAGCAACAGCGCAACCCCTGTGGGAGCAAGCTTGCTCGCGAAGAGCCTGAGAGCGCCGCGCAGTGTCAGGCGGCCCGCGTTATCGTTAACGTCCATCGCGGGCAAGCCCGCTCCCACAGGGGTCAGCATTTCAAGGCCCTTTCTATGGCGTCTGTGAATACTTTTGGCGAGGCCAATTGCATCTCGCGGGTCGTGATTTCCACGGCCACTTGCACGGTGCTGGCACGGGTCAAACGCTCGCCGCTGGCGAGGTCGGTGATCAGGTAATTGACCTTCAAGCGGTTCTCCCACTCCACCAGGCTGGCGCGCACGTTAATGGTCTGGCCGAACACAGCACCGCGCACGTAACGCAGTTGCATGTCGATCACCGGCCAGGCGTAGCCGGACTCGAGCATCGCCGTGTAGTTATGGCCGATCTGGTCCAGTAGCGCGCAGCGCGCCACTTCCAGGTACTTCACGTAATGCCCGTGCCACACGACATTCATGGTGTCGACGTCAAAAAACGGCACCAGGATTTCGGTGTCGCAATGCAGTACGCCGGGGCTACGCATGCAGCCTCCAGTGTTGCTCGGCGATGCGTTGCAGGCACAGGCGCAGTTCACCTTCCAGGGCACGGTCTTCGATGACCGGCGGGAAATCTTTGGCGAGTTCTTCGTGCATCGCCGCCAATGCCGGTGGCAGCGCGCGTGCATCCTCAGCCTGGGCCCGCAGCCAAACGCCTTGGTTGGCGGCGAGCAAGGTAGCGGCGGCGACCTGTTCGGTCAGCTCCAGCACGCGGATCGCATCGCGTGCGGCGATGGTGCCCATGCTCACCTTGTCTTGGTTATGGCACTCGGTGGAGCGCGAGAACACGCTGGCAGGCATGGTGTTTTTCAGCGCTTCGGCGGTCCAGGCGCTGGTGCCGATCTGCACGGCCTTGAAGCCATGGTTGATCATCGCGCGGTCAGTCGGGGCGCCGGACAGGTTGCTCGGCAGGCCGTGGTTGTAACGCACGTCCACCAGCAGCGCGAGCTGGCGGTCAAGCAGGTCGGCGACGTTGGCCACCAGGGTCTTGAGGCTGTCCATGGCGAAGGCGATATGCCCGCCGTAGAAGTGCCCGCCGTGCAATACGCGCTCTTCTTCAGCGTCGATGATCGGGTTGTCGTTGGCGCTGTTCAGCTCGATCTCGATGAACGAACGCAGCCAGTTCAGGCTGTCGGCCAGCACCCCGAGCACGTGGGGTGCGCAGCGCAGCGAATAACGGTCTTGCAGGCGATGCAGCGGCGCGGTCGGTGCGTCAATCGCCAGGTCTTTGCGCAGCCAGGCGGCGACTTGCATCTGCCCCGGGTGCGGCTTGGCGGCGAACAGGCGCTCGTCGAAGTGTTCCGGGTTGCCTTGCAGCGCTACCACATTCAGTGCGGTGATGCGCGTGGCCAGTTGCAGCAGGTAGTCGGCGCGGGCGAAGGCCAGGCAAGCCAGGCCGGTCATCACAGCGGTGCCGTTCATCAGCGCCAGCGCTTCCTTGGGCCGCAGTACCAGCGGTTCCCAGCCCAGCTCGCGGTGCACGTCGGCAGCCTGGCGGCGTTCGCCACGGAACATCACTTCGCGCTCGCCGGACAGGGTCGCGGCCACGTAGGACAGCGGCGTCAGGTCACCGCTGGCGCCCACCGAGCCTTCTTCCGGGATCAGCGGCAGCACGTCGTGTTCAAGGAAGGCATGCAGGCGCTCGAGCAGTTCCACGCGCACACCGGACACGCCGTGGCACAGCGACTGCAAACGCGCGGCCAGCACGGCGCGGGTCGCTTGGGCGTCGAGCAACTTGCCCAGGCCGCAACCGTGAAAGGTGTACAGGTGACGCGGCAGCGCCTCGACGTGCTGCAACGGCACCGCCACCACGCACGAATCGCCGTAGCCGGTGGTCACGCCGTAGATCACGCCTTCCTTGTCCAGCAGCGAGTCGAGGAACTGCGCGCCCTTGGCAATGCGCTGGCGATACGCGGCATCGTCTTGCAATTGGGTGGGCACCTGACGATTGGCCAGGGCCAGCACGTCTTCGATGCGCAAAGCGCGTTCGCCAAAGGTTACTGGCTCAAGATGCGTCGTCATCGGTCTTCCAGAAAGGGTAAAAGTTGAACCATTGTTGGGGCGCTTCCAGGCAAAACTGGCCCAGGCGTGCAGCGTAGCGCGCGGTCCATAAGGCTATGACTTGCTCGCGGGTGTTGCGTTTCCATTCGACCCGTTCGGCGAAAGGTTCAATGCTCAGGCGATAGCGGTTGTTGTGCTTGAGGCACATCAGCAGGTTCACCGGGCACTTGAGCAGGCCGGCCAGCAGCCAGGGGCCCTGGGGGAAGGCGGCGTCATGGCCGAGGAAACCCACGCGCACCGTGCGCCCACCGTGCAGCGGCACGCGGTCGCCGGCAATCGCCAGCCACTCGCCGTCGTCCAGGCGCTGGCTGAGCAGCAGCATGGTGGCCGGGTCCAGCTCGCTGACCTGGATCAGGCGCAAGTGGCTCGCGCCGGCTTCGCCCAGCAGGCGGTTGAATTGTTCGGCGTGCTTGGTGTGCACCAGCACGTTCATGGTGACTTTTTCACCGATCTCCGCGAGGGCGCGGCACACTTCGAGGTTGCCCAGGTGCGCACCCACCAGCATCTGCCCACGTTCACCGCGCAGGTGCCCGCGCAATTGCGCCGGGTCGTTGATGTCGATCTGCTCCAGGCGCAATTTGCCGTTCCACACGTCGAGCTTATCGAGCATTGAGTCTGCAAACGCCATGAACTGACCGAAGACTTTCCTGTGGGTGGGGCGCAGGTCATCACGCCGGCTCCAGTCGGCCAGGCGCTGCTGGTATTGCCAGGCGCTCTGGCGCGCCGTGCGGCCGAACAGGAAGAAGTACAGGACGATCCCGTACAGCAGCGGGCTCAATACCCGACGGCCGAGTACCTTGGCGGCGAAGGCCGTGAGCTTCATCAGCCAATAGCTGCCGCGTTCATCACGGTCAGCCCAGTGTTTGTTGCGATCGCTCATGCCTGCCACCGTCGCCACAGGATCATCGGCGCACGGATCAGCATGCCGAAGAACAGTCGGGTGTGCATGGCCGAGATACGGACGTTGTCGCGGAACAAACGAAAGTGCGACAAGCCGTCAGCGGGGTAGTGCACCTGGGTTGGCAGCCAGCGCATCGGCTGGTTGCGCCAGGCCAGGCGCACCAGGATGTCCGAGTCGAAGTCCATGCGCGTACCAATGTAGGCCGAGTCCATCAGCGCCAGCACCGGCGCCAGTGGGTACACGCGAAAGCCGCACATCGAATCGCGAATCTGCAGCGACAAGGTGTTGATCCACACCCACACGTGGGTCAGGTAGCGCGCGTACAAACGGCCCTTGGGCACGCTGTCGTCGTATTCGGGGTAGCCGCAGATAATCGCATCGGGGTGCCTGCGCGAGGTGTCGACAAACGTCTCGACTTCGCGCAGGTCGTGCTGGCCGTCGGCGTCCACTTGCAGCGTGTGGCTGAAGCCCAGGCGTGCGGCTTCGCGAAAGCCCGCCATCACCGCGCCGCCTTTGCCCTGGTTGTTGGGCAGGGTGAGCAGGGTGACGTTATCCAGGGTGGCAAGTTGCGCCAGCACTGCCGCGCAGGTGGGGCTGCTGCCGTCGTCCACCAACAGGCAGGGCAGGCCGCTGTTCAACAGGCTGTGGACCACGGCCGGCACGGCGGCTTCGTGGTTGTAGACCGGGATCAGGGCGCACGGGTTATGCATGCGCGGCCTTCAGCAAAATCCGGCCGCTGGAGCAGGCGGCGACGCCGTTGCGGTAGGCGAAGTACAACTTGCCGCGCTCCCGGTCGAAGCGCAGGTGCAGTTCAATCGCGTCGCCGGGGCGTACCAGTTGCTGGAACTTGAGCACTTCCATTCCGGCAAAGGTCGGCGGCAAATCGAGCAGTTGCTGGCCCAGGTTGAACGCCCATTCCACCTGCACCACGCCCGGCAGCACCGGCGTGACCGGGAAGTGCCCGCTGAAATAGGCCAGGTCCGGCGGGACGCTTAGTTGTGCGGTCCATTCGCCGTTGGCTTCGACTTTCTCCAGTACGTCTGGCGCCTTTGGGCGCGGCGCCAACAGCAGCGACTCGACGTCCGCCTGGGGCAGCTTGCCTTGGCTGTTCAGCGGTAACTGCCTGAGCAAACGCCAGCGACGCGGCAGAGCCAGCGCTTCGCAATGCTGGCTCAAGTGTTGGCGCAGGGTTTGGGTGAGCGTGCGCCGGCCCTGATTGCGCAGGGCATGCAGGCCCTCGTCGCTCAGCACCACCAGGGCGCCGAGGGAGGCGCGGTTTTCCTGCACCACGCCCAGGCGGGTTTCGGCGACCCACGGATGGGCCATCAGTGCGTGTTCTAGCATGGGCAGGGAAATACGTTTTTCTTCCAGTTTGACGATGCGATCCAAGCGGCCCAGCAGTTCGAAACGGCCATCGGCGTGAATGCGCGCGGCGTCGGCGGTCTGTTCGATATGCCCTTCAGGCAGATACTTTGAGGCGATGCGCAGCGCGCCGTCTGCATCCTGACTCAGTTGCACGTCGGCAAACGGCTGCCAAGGCTGCGCACCCTGGCGCCAGGCGATGCCGCCGGTTTCCGAGCTGCCGAGGATTTCCGTGGGCCACTGCTGCAAACGGTCGTAAAGGCTGCCGGCAGCGTCCACTGGCAGCGCGCCGCCGGACGAAAACACCCGCGACACCTGGCTCAGTGCCGGCCAGTCGAGGTTATCGCCCATGCGCTTGAGCAGTGCCGGGCTGGCGACCCAGGCAAATTGTCCGTGCTCGCGGCTCGCGCGCTGCATGTCTTCAGGGAAAGCCAACTGCTTGCGCACAAAGGTGCGCCCGGCGCACAGCGGCCAGAGCACTCGGAACAGCAAACCGTAGATATGTTGAGTGGCCACGCTGCCGATGATGCAGGCGTCTTTAAGGTCCGGGCCCCACAGGGTTTCCAGCGCCTCAACTTCGTTAGCCAGCTGGCGCAGCGTCTTGTCGATGCGCTTGGGTTCGCCACTGGAGCCGGAGGTGCACAGGCTCAGTTGGCAGCTGTCCAGATCAAGGGCGGCTGGGCGCAGTGGTGTTTGAAACAGCGCGTCCAGGTCAGCCGCTTCGGTCAGCCAGGCATCAACGGCCTCGTCCCAGCGTTGGCGGGTTTGAGGTTGCAAATCGGCGGGCAGTAGCACGCTGACCCCGGCCCGCCATGCACCCAGCAGGGCAATTGCCAGCAGGCCGGCATCTTCCAGGTACACGGCGAGGCGCTGGGTACCCCGCGCTTGCAGGCCCGCCGCCAGGCTCAGGGACTGCTCCCACAGCTGTGCATGATTCATCTCAGGCTCGGTGGTGACCAAACGCTGTTGCAGCGGCTCAAGCAGCAAGTGCTCAAGTTTCAACCCATTCATACGCGGCCTCGAACCCTTTGTCGTACCAGCCATTCCACGGCAAACAACAGCCCAATCAGCCCGTAGGCGATCAAGCCGTTGTACAACGTCCACCAGCTCAGCGGCGCCCACAGGGTGAGGGCAGTGGCGAGCAGGCCATTACACAGAAAAAACACGCTCCACACCACGGTAACCTGGCGGGTATACACAATGGCGTGGGGCGGCAACACCGGATCGGTCATGCGCGCCAGGCGCTCGACCATCGGTGGGCCGTATTTCAGGCTCAAACCGAACAGTGACAACATGAACGCGCTGACCAGGCTCGGGTACCAGCGCAACAGTTGCGGGTTATCGAACCAAGCCAGCGCTAAACAAAACACGATGATCGCCAACGCCATCCAGCGGCTGCCGTGGCGTCGGGCACCGGTCAGCCCACGCAGCAGCCACAGGCCGCCGAGCAGCAGGCCGAATTGCCAGGGTGCAAAGTGCTCGGTGCCGTAATACACCGCAAATGGGTACAGCAGCCCCGCCAGCAACAGGCCAAGGCCGATCAGCCGGCTCATGCGGCCGGCTGGACCAGGCGGTACACCGCCTCAACCACGTCGTTCACGGTCCGTACCGCCTTGAATTCTTCGGCGGCGATCTTCTTGCCGGTCTGGCGCTTGATATGGTCGATCAAGTCGACGGCGTCGATGCTGTCGATTTCCAGGTCCTGGTACAGGTTGGCGTCAAGGGTGACGCGTTCCGGCGGCAGTTCAAACAGTTCCACCAAGGCATCGCGCAAGGTGTTGAAGATATCGTCACGAGTTTGCATGGTCCGGTCTCAAGCTGCCTGTCTGTCCGTGACATACGCCGCAAGGCTGGCCACGTTGGTGAAGTGATTGCGGGTGTCCTTGGCGTCGGCATCGATCTTGATGCCGTACTTTTTCTGGATTGCCAGGCCCAGTTCCAAGGCGTCTACCGAATCCAGGCCGAGGCCTTCGCCGAACAGGGTTTGCTCGCTACCGATGTCGTCGACGCTGATGTCTTCAAGGCCCAGGGCCTCGATGATCAGCATCTTTATGTCGTGCTCAAGGCAGTGTCTGTCGCTCATCTTCGGCGAGCTCCTTAAAAAAATAGTCGTGCAGGTAATCGTTGAGCTTGCGTGAGGCTTGGGGCGCGGGGCCCAGTGTTGCGAACGCCTGTGGTTCTATATCGGCACCCACCCGCAAACTGAAGTGCACGCGGCATTTCGGGATGCGATACCAGGGTTCGGCCTTGGTCAGCGTCGTGGGGCTGACCTTGATCACCACGGGGGTGATGATTGTCGCACCCCGCAGCGCAATGGCGGCGCCGCCGCGATGAAAGGCAGGCGCCGCGCCGGGTGTGGTGCGGGTGCCCTCGGGGAAAATGATCAGGGTCTGGCCTGCGCGCAGGGCATCGGCGGCGGCATCGAGCATTTCAGCGCTGCCGTCGTTGCTGATGTAGCCCGCGTCGCGCACTGGCCCGCGGGTAAAGGGGTTCTGCCACAGGCTCTGCTTGACCACGCAATTGGCCTGGCGCACCAGGCCGATCAGAAACACCACATCGATCAGCGACGGGTGGTTGGCGATGATCATCTGGCCCGGGCGCCCGAGTTTTTCCGCGCCGTCGACGCTATAGGTCAGCACGCCGGCGCGTTGCATCAAGCGAATAAAGAACCAGAACAGCCAGCTGATGGTGTGGCGGGCGCGGCGCCTGTGGCTTGCTGCGCTGCCTGGCAGGCAACTGAGCAGGGGAAACACCAGCAACCGCAGGCACAGCCCTCCGAAGCCAAACAGCGCGAAACTGGCAGCGGTGGCGAACAGACGCCAATAGTAGGCGTCTCGCGGTTTGTCGTTCAGGGTTTGCGTTGCCAGTTCCATACGCGGTTCTTCCAGGCATGTTGGCAGGCGACCTGTTCGGTGAGCAGGGTGCGCAGCAGGTTCAGGGCATGGGGCCACTGGGTTTGAGTGAGTTGGACAGTGCGGGTGCTGAGTTCCAACTGCCACTCGTCGCCCGGTGTCAGCAACAGGCCGAGGGCGTAAGGAAAGGGTGCGTCAACGATCCAGCTGGCGTAGGCCTCGGGCGGCAGTTCTTCGGTAATCACCAGCAAAACGGCCGGCGCGCCTTCGTTGAGCAGCGCGGCGGCCTCGAGCATGCCGTGTTCCAGGCCATCGCCCGCGGCCGCGAGGGCGGTCATTTCGCTGGTTTCATTGCGCAGGATCGACCACAGGCCAATCACCGCGTTATGCACCGACAGGCTGAACTGGGTTGGCGACAGTGGCTGGTCGTTGGCCAGGTCGCTGAGAATGTCGAGGGTGCGCGGGGTCTCGCCATGCCGGGAAACAAACACCAGTGGCAAGTCCTGCAAGCCCTCGGCCAGCGGCCAGCCTACGCTGAACGCCATGCGCGCCAGGCGGCTCAGCCGGCGGCGTTGCATGGCTGGCAGGAACGAGACGTCGGGGCAGGCTTCGCTGACAGGCAGAGACACCGGGGCCTGGCACCAGGCACGCCATTCATCCGTGCTTTCCAGGCCAGGGGCCCAGGCGCGCCATTGGGCGATGTTGAAAGTGATCACTGAGAAAGTATCCCGCCCCTGCGGGCTTCCATGTGCGACTTGTGGCCCCGAATACCGGGACAGGGAGCAATAGCCGAATGGCGCGCATTATCCGGGTGCCGTGGGGTTCTAGCAAATATTGGTAAAAAATTGTTCACGGCTGATAACAATTTGGTTGGGATGATTTACAGATTGTCCTTTACCCCACGCCGATTTGGATTGTCGGGCCCTTCCTGTTCGTTTGTCGGGGATGGATGAACGAGGTAGCGAACATTCGCTTAAGCCCTCTACACTCCTGCATTCATTGATACACGGAGGTTTTTCCATGCGGCGCGTGGTGTTCAATCAAAAAGGCGGCGTTGGCAAGTCCAGCATCGCCTGCAACCTGGCGGCGGTCAGCGCCAGTGAAGGCTATCGAACCCTGTTGGTGGACCTCGATGCACAAGCCAACTCAACCCAATACCTCACCGGGCTGACCGGCGACGACATCCCCATGGGTATCGCGGATTTTTTCAAGCAAACCCTGTCTTCCGGGCCGTTCTCCAAGAAAAACAAAGTCGATATCTACGAAACCCCTTTCGACAACCTGCATGTGATCACCGCCACTGCGGAATTGGCAGACCTGCAGCCCAAGCTTGAAGCCAAGCACAAGATCAACAAGCTGCGAAAGCTGTTGGACGAACTGAGCGAAGACTACGACCGGATTTACCTGGATACGCCGCCGGCGCTGAATTTTTATGCGGTTTCGGCGCTGATTGCTGCCGATCGCGTGCTGATACCGTTTGATTGCGACAGCTTCTCCCGCCAGGCACTGTACGGCCTGCTGGCTGAAATCGAAGAATTGAAGGAAGACCACAACGAAGGCCTGGAAGTGGAAGGTATCGTGGTCAACCAGTTCCAGGCGCGTGCGAGCTTGCCGCAGCAGATGCTCGATGAGTTGATTGCAGAAGGGTTGCCGGTGCTGCCGGTGTACCTGACCAGCTCCGTGCGCATGCGTGAGTCGCATCAGGAGAACAAGCCGCTGATCCATCTCGACCCTCGGCATAAGCTGACGCAGCAGTTTGTGGAATTGCATAACCTGCTGGAAAACGTGTGACCTGAAAGGCAACGTAGAACCTTGTGGGAGCCGGGCTTACCCGCGATGAGGCCGGAGCATTCAATAGAGAGAATGCCTGACACACCGTCATCGCAGGCAAGCCAGCTCCCACATTCGACCGTGTTTAGACGCCCTGGCTACGCAACCAACTCATCAACTGCGGCAACGGAAACGCCCCGCTCTGACGCACCACTTCGCGGCCATTCTTGAACAGAATCAAGCTGGGAATCGAACGAATCCCCAACTGCGCCGACAACTGCTGATTGGCCTCACTGTCGAGCTTTGCCAACCGGCACTTGCCCTCCAGCTGCCCAGCGGCCTGCTCAAACACCGGCGCGAATGACTTGCACGGCCCGCACCAGTCGGCCCACACATCCACCAGCAAGGGCAGGTCGCCCTTGATCTGGCTGGCGTAGTCGCCTTGCTTCAACTCGAAAGGCTTGCTCAACAACACCGGCTGCTTGCAGCGCCCGCATTTGGGCGCGTCACTCAGGCGTTCGCCGGGGATGCGGTTGAGGCCGTTGCAATGAGGGCAGGGGATTACAAGAGGTTCGGACATGGTGGGCTCCTTCGATGTGGCCAATGGACTGTATCTGGAGTCGGGCGAGGTGTTTATCAAGGCGGGGAGAGGGGGGACTCATCCACTCACAGTTTTGCCCGTGCTGATGTGGGCAGCTGTCTAGGCTGTCAGAGCCTGTTCTGTTTTGAACCATCGGTCTGTTTGCGATTATCGCAAATTGAGATATTCGGAATTCGGGTTTAACCTTCATAGCAAGATGCGATAAGGATGTTGCATGCGAGTGATCAGCGAGAAAGGATCTGGGAAGCGAAGGAAAAGTGGCCACGTTCAGCAACAGCGTTGGATCAGTGGTATCGGGTAATGAGGCGAAATTACCCCAAAGATTTCGCGGCGATGAAAGCCATGTTCCCTGCCACGGATAAGGTCGGGGAGTTTCACATTTTCGATATTGGAGGCAACAACTTGAGGTTGATTGCTGGCGTGGAGTATCGGGCGCAGCGCATCTACATCAAGCATCTGCTTGATCACCGCGACTATGAGAAAGATAAATGGAAGGAAAACAACAGATGAGCGCGCTTATGCGAGTAGCTGCCGAACACTGGCAATTTGTTTCACCCGTGATGCGCAAACCAGAAAACGAGGAAGACTACGACGCTCTGGTATGTGGGTTGGACGAGTTATTGAGCCTGATCGGCGAAAATGAGGACAGTCCGCTGATGAGCTTGGTAGATATCCTCAGCGACTGGATCGAAGCCTACGATCATGAGCATCGCCCAATGCCCGTCGCCAGCGGCGCCGATGTGCTGCGATACATGATGCGCGAACACAATCTCACTCAGAGCGACCTGCCGGGCGTCGGCGCCCAATCGGTCGTCTCTGAGGTGTTGAGCGGAAAGCGCCAACTCAACATACGGCAAATTCGTTGGCTGGCTGAACGCTTCGGCGTATCAGTAGAAACCTTTATCTGAGGCGTTTACGACGAACAACTAATCTCCAAATGCTTGCCCCAATCTGGCGGCCGCTGTGCGTATTGCTCCATACCAGGCTGCTCCCCAAACGGCTTGCTCAGCACCTCGTGCAGTCGCCGCACCTCGCTGTAATCGCCCGACTCGGCCGCAGTGATTGCGTTCTGCGCGAGGTAGTTGCGCAGGATGTACAGCGGGTTCACCGCGTGCATCCGCTTGCGGCGCTGCTCTTCGCTATATTCCCCATCCCGCGCAACGCGGGCCTTGTACAGCTCAGCCCAGGCATCAAACCCGGCGAGGTCGACGAAGTCGTCGCGCAGTCGTGCCACGGCCAGCGCCGCCGACTCATCTCCCAGGCGGCGGAAGAACAGCGTGTAATCAACGCCACTGTTCTGCATCAGTTGCAACAAGCGCTCCACCAGCTTCTGGTCATCGTCTTCAGCGGTGGTCAGCCCCATGCGGCGACGCATCAAATCCAGGTAATTCGCCTGATACAACGGCAGATACAGCCCAAGCGTTTCTTTCAAGGCGTCGACGCTGATAAACGGCGTCAACGCCTGTGCCAATGCACTGAGGTTCCACTGCCCAATCGGCACTTGGTTGCTGAAGGAGTAACGTCCTTCATGGTCGGAGTGGTTGCAGATGAAGTGCGCATCAAAGTCATCGAGAAACGCAAACGGTCCGAAGTCGAAGGTGATGCCCAGGATCGACATATTGTCGGTATTCATCACGCCATGGCAAAAGCCATACGCCTGCCACTTGGCGATCAATTCGGCGTTGCGCTCGACGATTTCGCGGAACATGGCCAGGTAAGGCTCTGGTTGTTCGCGGCACTCGGGGTAATGCAGGTTCAATACGTGTTCGGCCAAAAGCGCCTGCTGTTCGGGCTTTTTGGTGTAATAGAAATACTCGAAATGCCCGAAGCGGATATGGCTCGGCGCCATGCGCAGCACCATCGCGCCGCGTTCCTGCTTCTCACGCCACACCGGGGTATCGGAGCCGATCACGCACAGTGCGCGACTGCTGGGGATACCCAGCGCATGCAGCGCTTCGGAGGCCAAAAACTCGCGGATCGAAGACCGCAACACGGCGCGCCCATCACCCATGCGTGAGTAAGGCGTCATACCGGCACCCTTGAGGTGCAGGTCCCAGTGCTCGCCGGCCTCGTTATACACCTCACCCAGCAACAACCCACGGCCATCGCCCAATTGCGGGGTGTAGCCACCGAACTGATGCCCGGAATAGACCATCGCCCGTGGCTCCGCTTCGGCCCACAGCGTGTGCCCGCCAAACAGCTCGGCAAACACCGGCGTTTCGGCCACGGCCGGGTCGAGGTCGAGCAATGCCATGGCAGCGTTACTCGCCACTACCAGACGCGGTGCGTCGAGGGGTTCAGGCAGTACGTGGGTTGAGAACGCGTCGCCCAGGCGTGCGAAGCGGTTGTCGAAGGTCAGTTCGTCGAGGGCTTTCACCGGCCATCTCCAGCAGAATGTCCTGGCATTCTGCTGGGGATAGCACCGTTAGTCGAGTTTGCTCGGCGGCGGCTCCGGCGCATCGTCGACTTTGCCGGGTGGCGGCTCGGGGGCGTCCTGCTCAGGGGCAGGCACGGCCATGGTCTTGTGCTCGTCTTCGGCAGGCACCAATTTGTATTCCTTGCCGTGCATGTTCTTGAGGTACACCTCCATCTGCCGGAACGAGATGTTGATGTGCTGTTTCTTGAACTCACGGTTGATGTAGCGGTTGACCTCATCCAGCACGGGGTTGCGGTCGCCCAGGTCGCGCACGTGCATGCGCAGTTCGTGGTCGAGGGCGCTTTCACCGAAGTTGAGGAAGTACACCAGCGGTTCCGGTTCCTTCAACACGCGTGGGTTTTCCCTGGCAGCCTTGAGCAACAACTCCTTCACCAAGTCCAGATCGGAGCCGTAGTCCACGCCCAGCTTCAGGGTGACCCGGGTGATGGTATCGGTCAGCGACCAGTTGATCAGTTGCCCGGTAATGAAGGTTTTGTTCGGGACAATGATGTCCTTGCGGTCAAAGTCGGTGATCGTCGTGGCGCGGATGCGGATTTTGCTCACCGTGCCCGACAGGTTGCCGATGGTGATGGTGTCGCCGATGCGCACCGGGCGTTCGAACAGGATCATGATGCCGGAGATAAAGTTGGCGAAGATCTCCTGCATACCAAAGCCCAACCCCACGGACAGCGCCGCCACCAGCCATTGCAACTTGTCCCAGCTCACGCCAAGGGTGGAGAGGGTGGAGACAAAACCGATGCCGGCAATCACATACGACAACAGCGTGGTCGTCGCGTAGGCGCTGCCTTGGGCCAGCTCCAGTTTGGACAGTACCAGCACCTCGAGCAGACCGGGTAGGTTGCGCGCCAGTGCGAAGGTAATGCCGATGATGATCAACGCGCCGATGAAATCGCCGATGCTGATCGGCACCATGCTGATATTCGCACCCGTGCCGCTGGTGTATTCGTACAGGGTGACGTTGTCCAGGTAGGAAAATACCGAGATCAGGTCCGACCACACCCAGTACAACGCCGCGATAAAGCCGCCGAGCAAGGCCAGGCGGATCAGTCGCATCGACTGCTCGTTGACCTGCTCGATGTCCAGGGTCGGCTCTTCGATCACCGCTTCGCCTTCACCGGCTTCCTTGGCGGCCTGGCGTTTAGCCAGTGCCCGCGCATAGGCCAGTCGCCGCGCCGCAACGCCCAGGCCGCGTACAAAGGTGGCCTCGATCACCAGCCAGAACATCAGCAGGTACAGGGTGTTGATCAAGCGGTCGCTGAGCTTGAGCGCGGTGTAGTAATAGCCAAAGCACACGGCGATAAACAGGGCGACGGGCAAGGCGGTAAACAGCAGGCCGATGGCCTTGCGAAACAGTGAGGCTTTTTCATGGGTTGGGCTGTTGAGCAGCAGGCGACCCAGCAACCAGGCCATCAGCGCATAGCACGTGAGCACCACGCCAATGCCCAGCACATCGTCCGCCAGCGCCGCCGGCTGGTGCTCGGCGATCGCCACGACGGCCACCAGCGCCAGCACCACCAGACCGAGCTTGCGTATCCAGCCTTGCAGGAATTCGACTTGGGGTTTTTCCCAGCGGAAGTGCAATTGCGCCACGCCACCCGGCGCCAGGATGCGATAAGCGGTGTAGAAGACCAGCCAGGCCTGGGCGATTTGCAGCAACGCTGCGCCGAGGTTGGCGTTCTGCCCACGGGCGTCAATTTGCAGTGCATAGCCGCACAGCGCCAGGCCCAGCGCCACCGGCATCGCCAGCAGGATATTGATCAGGATGGCCTGCGGCGTGTGCCACTGGCTGTCGCGCTTGAAGTGGCCGATGTCCAGGTGGACCTTGCTCAGGCGCTGATACAGGGCTTTGCGTCGCCACAGCAGGGCACCGATCACCAGCAGCAGTGGCAGGAACAGCAGCGGGCGCTGGGTCAGGCCGTCATACAATTCGCTGATGCTGGAGGCCCAGGGCAGGGTGGCGACTTGCTTGCTCAGGTGCGCCGGGACAGTTTCCAGCCACTCGGTGTCCAGCGGCTTGTTGCTGGGGATCCAGAACATCTGCTCATCCAGCGTCGCCCGCAGTGCGGTGGCGGTGCTGAGCAGTTGTTTCTGGTTCAGTTGCAACGTGATGGATTCATTCAGCAGCGAGCTCAGCTCTCGGCTCAGGCGCTCCAGCAGGTCGCTGCGGGTGATGGCCAGTTCCAGCAACGTGCGGCGCAGTTGCGGGGTGACATCTTCTGGCGCCTGGTTAGCCAGCAAGTTATCCACATAGGCGCTGGGCGAGCTGATCAGCTCGCGCTGCTGGTTGACCTCAAACTGATACAAGCGAATGTTGGCGATGTCATCCGCCAGGTCACGGTCTACCGTCAGGCGCGGCAGCGCCTGTTTCTGTTTGTAGAGGATCTTGGACAGCAGCAGGCTGCCCTTGAGCACGTTGATCTGCTCGTCCAGGGCCGAATCGCTCTGGGTGACTGTGTCCAGTTGCTGCTTGGTTTGCAGGTTTTTCTGGGTCAGGTCGTTGAGGCGGTCAGTGCTTTTAAGCAGGTAGTCGGAGAGCTTGAGGTTGGCCGCGCTTTCCGTGGCCAGCAGGCTGCTGCCGCCAGCTTTTTGCGCTTCGATGGATTGCTGGGTGACGGTCTGCTGGGATTGGGCCAGGCGCTTTTGGTTGATCAGGGTTTGCAGGTCCTGGATTTCTTGCTCCAGGCGCGCGGTTTTTTCCTGGATCAGGTCGTGCTGACTGTTGCCCAGGTCTTGCAGTTGGCTGTTGCCTGCCAGTTCCTGGCGGCGCAAGGGGATCAGTGCGTTCAGGGCGGCGAGTTCAGCGTTGAGCTGGTTGCGCTGATCGGCATTGAGGGTTTTGCCGTTGTCTTTGCCGGCCTTGAGGATCGAGTTGATCTGCAGGATGCGCGTCTGGCTGCTGCTGATTTCAGTCTGGGCGCGCTCGGGCCGGGTCTGGGCGGCGATGGACAGGCTGTTGGCGTCGGCCAGCTCTTTTTGCAGGTCGCCCTGCTGGGTACTGCGCTGCACCAGCAATTGCTCGAGCTGCGGTACCGGCAGGGTGGCGTAGCGTTGGGCGACCGGGACGACCTTGGTGGCCTTGAGCCGCGTCAGTTCGCGCTGGTTCTCTGTGGTCTGGCGCGGGGCGTCTTCCAGCTGGCGCTTGAGGTCGATGAGGCGCTGCTCATAGTCCTGCTTATTGTCCAGGTACGTCAGGGTCTGTTGCAGGATCGCCTGCAACGCTTTCATATCGGCGTCGGGCAGCTTACGGTCGGGCAGTTTGTCCAGGGTTTGCTGGATGGCGTCGGCGCTGGGCGGGTCGGCCGCGTGGACGGTACCGACACAGAGGGTCAAGCCCAGCAGGGCAGTGGCGAGAAATGTGCGCAGAGTTGGCATAGAGACCGGTCGAGCGAAATGAAAAAATGGGGGCGAGCTGTCGCCCCGCAGTTTAGAGGAAGAGTCCGGGACCCGGGCGACTTCCTTCGGGGAATCTGACGCCGACTTTGCCGATCTTGTTCCCGTCCATGACAGCGACGGTCCAGATGGTGTTGTTCCACTCCACCTGGTCGCCTACGACTGGCGCACCGCCGACTTTCTGGGTGATGAAGCGGCTCAGCGGCATGTCCGGGTCGATGCCCTCCAGCTTCAAGCCGTACAGGGCGGAAACCGCGCCCAGCTGGGCGTCGCCTTCCAGTACGAAGTCGCCGAAGAAACGCAAATCCAAACCGCGTTGCGGCGCCTGGCTGAAGAGTTTGCCCAGGGCCGGCAGGTTGTGTTCGTGGCCGATCACACAGAGCAAATCATCGACTTCCAGCACCGTACTACCCGACGGATGGAGCAGTTGTTGACCGCGGAACAGGGCGGCGATCCGCGTGCCCTCAGGCATTTTCAGCTCACGCAGGGCGGCGCCAATGCACCATTTTTCTGCGCCCAGGCGGTAGACGAACAGCTCCCACTCGCTGGTGACATGCACTTCCAAGGCCGCACGGGAGATCGGCGCCGGGTCCGGCGGTACGGTGACCTTGAGCAGCTTGGCCACCCACGGCAGGCTTGTGCCCTGCACGAGCAGCGAGACCAGCACGATAAAGAACGCCAGGTTGAAGTACAGCTGCGCATGCGGCAGGCCGGCCATCAGCGGGAACACCGCCAGAATGATCGGGACCGCACCGCGCAGGCCGACCCAGGCGATAAAGGCTTTTTCGCGGCCGTGAAACGCCTTGAACGGCAGCAGGCCAACCATCACCGACAGCGGCCGCGCAAACAGGATCATCCACAGTGCAAGGCCCAGCGCCGGGAGGGCAATGGGCAGCAATTCGTGGGGCGTGACCAATAGGCCCAGCACCAAAAACATGCCGATCTGAGCCAGCCACGCCATGCCGTCGAGCATATGCAAAATGCCGTGACGGCTGCGCACCGGGCGGTTGCCGATCACCAGGCCACACAGGTAAACGGCGAGGAAGCCACTGCCGTGCAGGGCGTTGGTCAGGGCGAAGACGAACAGGCCGCCGGCGATCACCAGGATCGGGTACAGGCCGTTGGCCAGGCTGATCCGGTTGACCATCTGCAGCATCAGCCAGCCGCCGCCCAAGCCGACGATACCGCCGATGCCGAACTCGCGGAGCAGGTGCGTCAGCAGGCTCCAGTGCAGGCCGGTCTGGCCACTGGCAATCATGTCGATCAACGTGACAGTGAGGAACACCGCCATCGGGTCGTTGCTGCCGGATTCAATTTCCAGGCTGGCGGAGACCCGCTCGTTGAGGCCTTTACCGCCCAACAGCGAGAATACCGCTGCGGCGTCCGTGGAGCCGACGATGGCACCGATCAACAGGCCCTGGATGATATTGAGGTCAAACAGCCAGGCCGCAGCCATACCGGTGAGGCCGGTGGTAATCAACACCCCCACCGTGGCCAGTGACAACGCCGGCCAGAGTGCCACACGGAAACTTGCGACCCGGGTACGCAAGCCGCCATCGAGCAGGATCACCGCCAGGGCGAGGTTGCCCACCAGGTAGGCGGTCGGGTAGTTATCGAAAATGATGCCGCCGCCATCAACGCCGGCCAGCATCCCCACGGCCAGGATGATCACCAGGATCGGAATCCCCAGGCGGGACGAAAGAGAACTCACCAGAATGCTCGCACTCACCAGCAACGCGCCGATCAAGAACAGGCTGTTGATGGTCGTCGCATTCAAAGGCAGTACTCCATGAGCAAACAAGACGGGGCGCAAACTGACCATGCAGTCTGCGTGCCAGCGATTCTAACCTGTTGAATTGCTGCGCTGTCAAAAAGGTTCTTCTGATTCATGTAGATCTAATGTGGGCGCGGGCTTGCTCGCGAATGCGGTACATCAGCTAAAGATAGGCTGACTGAACCACTGCATTCGCGCGCAAGCCCGCTCCCCCATTTTGACTGAGGCGAGTCAGTTAGAGGCGGAATCGCCCCACCATCCCATTCAAGTCCACCGCCAACCGTGAGAGCTCACTGCTCGCCGCGCTGGTCTGGCTGGCACCGGTCGCCGACTGCACCGACAGATCGCGAATGTTCACCAGGTTACGGTCCACTTCCCGCGCCACTTGTGCCTGTTCTTCCGCCGCGCTGGCGATGACCAGGTTGCGCTCGTTGATCTCGACAATCGCGGTATTGATCGTGTCCAGCGACATCCCCGCGCCTTTGGCGATGTTCAGGGTCGACTCAGCGCGTTCCGTGCTGTTGCGCATCGAATCCACCGCATGCTCTGTACCGGCCTGGATGCTGCCGATCATCCGCTCGATTTCGCTGGTCGACTGCTGGGTGCGATGGGCGAGTGCGCGTACTTCGTCGGCAACCACCGCAAAGCCTCGTCCGGCTTCACCGGCGCGCGCCGCTTCAATCGCAGCGTTAAGGGCCAGCAGGTTGGTCTGGTCCGCCAGGCCGCGAATCACGTCGAGCACCTTGCCGATATCGCGCGACTCATTGGCCAGGTCGCCGATCAGCGTGGCGGTGGCCTGTACGTCGCCGCTCATGCGTTCGATGGCGCTGACGGTTTCCTGCACCAAATCACGGCCATCACCGGCAGAGGTGGTGGCGTTGCGCGAAGCTTCGGAGGTGCTCACCGCATTGCGTGCGACTTCTTCGACAGCGCTGGTCATCTCATTCACCGCAGTGGCGGCTTGTTCGATTTCGGTGTTTTGCTGAGTCAGGCCGCGGGCGCTTTCGTCGGTGACCGCGTTCAGCTCTTCGGCAGCCGATGCGAGTTGGGTAGCGGAACCGGCGATGCGTTGCAGGGTGTCGCGCAGTTTGTCCTGCATCTTGGCCATGGCGGCCAGCAGGCGCCCGGCTTCGTCGTTGCCGTCGACTTTGATCGGGCGCGTCAGGTTGCCTTCGGCCACTTCTTCCGCCGCTTCCAGTGCCTGGGAAATGGGCAGGGTGATGCTGCGGGTCAGCAGCCAGGCGAACAGCATCGTCAGTGTCGTGGCGATAATCAGCAGCCCAATCACCCAGTTGAAGGCCATGTTGTAATGGTCTTCGGCCTGTTGGTTGGTGTTAAGGGCGGCCTTGTTGTTGTAGTCCAGCAGGCGGTTGAGCACGGTGTTGACCTGCTCGGAGTTGCTCAACAGCTCAGTGTTGAGCAGGGTGCGCAGCTCTTCGATCTGGTTGGCGCGCGACAGGCTCTTCATGCGCGCTTCAATCTGTTGGTACTGGGCAAGCAGGCGCATGTACTCGTCGTAGATCGAGCGCTCTTCACTGCTGTCGATCAGTTTTTCGTAAATGCCCTGCGCGGTGCGGATCTGCTGGTTGCGCAGTTCGAAGGCTTCCAGGGTCTTTTGCTGAACGTCCGGCTCGCGGTTGGTCAGCAAGCGATAGGACAGCACCCGCAGGCGCAAGGTGAGTTGGGTGAATTCATCGAGGGCGCGGATGCTCGGCACGCTGGACAGGGTGATGTCTTGGGTGGCGCCACGGATCTTGCTCATCTGATTCAACGCGAAAATACCGAGAAACAGCATCAACGCGCCGATAAACGCGAAGCTGAGGAAGGCTCTCGGAGCGATATTCATATTACGAAGCGACATGGGGGGGAATCCTGGGGGAACGCGCGATCCGTGCGGCCATGAGACGGTGTGTGCCTCTCTATCGGTCTTACGACTAAAGTCTAAAGGGGCGTGTGCGTTTTTGTCGCACCTGACGAGGGTCTTGGCCGATTCAGGAACCAGATCGGGTAATTGCAGTCACTAAGGCTCGAAAGTGCGGCCCGGCCCTTAAAAATCGGGCTGCGCGCCAGGGATAACCCTGGCATCCGAGGTGAATTTTCTTTATCGTCACCGCCCTTTGAAAAGCCAGAGAAATCAAAATGTTAGAAGCATCCCTCAGCCAATTGGAACAACTCGTCAGCGACTTGGTACAACAAAATCAGGATCTGCTGGGCACCACCGAATCCCTCAAAGCGGAATTGGCCCGCGCCAAGGATGAGAACGACAGCCTGCAACTGAACCTGATGGAGCAGGAAGAAAAGCACGGCGCTACCGCCGCCCGTATCCAGGCGCTGGTTGAGCGTGTGAGCGCAGGGCCTGTCAACGCATGAGTGAAGGGATAAAGGTCGTTTCGATTCTCGGAGAGGATTACTCGATCAAGGCTCCGGCCGGGGAAGACAAAACCCTGATGCACGCCGTGACCCTGCTCAAGGCGTCCCTTACCACCACCAAGAAAAAGTACCCGACCCTGATCGGTGACAAACTACTGGTGCTGGCGGCGCTGAACCTGTGCGCCGAGCAGATCGAAATGCAGCAGGCTCACCAGCAGGAACTCGACCGTTACCAAGAGCAAGTCAGCGCCACGGTCGATGTGATTTCCAAGGCGATCGGTACGCCTTAGAACCACTCATCCTGCATGCCCAGGCACGTGTCATCGCGTGCCTCCAGAATTGCCAGTTCATGATGGCAGCTCGGTACTTCCCAGGTCAGGAAGTACCGGGCGGCCTGGAGCTTGCCTTTATAAAAGGCCACATCCGCCGCATTGCCCTTGGCCAATCCTTCTTCGGCGCGAATCGCCTGTTCCAGCCAGCGCCAGCCAATCACCGTATGCCCGAACACCTTCAAGTACAGCGCCGAGTTTGCCAGGCTGCTGTTGACCTTGCCTTGGGCGAGATCCGTCAGCAGGCCGATGGTGACGCTTTGCAGGCGGTTGACCAACTGTTCCAGCGGTTCCCTTAGTGCGGTCAGGCTTGGGTATTCCTGCGCCCGTGCACCGGTTTCGGCAATCAGTCGTATGAGTTGCTTCAACCCCGCGCCGCCGTTCTGCGCGAGCTTGCGCCCCAGTAAATCCAGGGACTGGATCCCGTGCGTGCCTTCGTGGATCGGGTTCAGGCGGTTGTCGCGGTAGTACTGTTCCACCGGGTACTCGCGGGTGTAGCCATGGCCGCCGAGAATCTGGATTGCCAGTTCGTTGGCCTTGAGGCAGAACTCCGAAGGCCAGGATTTGACGATAGGCGTGAGCAGGTCCAGCAGTTCGTGGGCGTGCTTGCGCTCAGCTTCGGTTTCCAGGGTGGTGGTGTCGTCGAACAGCCGTGCAGCGTAGAGGCCAAGGTCGAAGGCGCCTTCCACGTAGGATTTTTGGGTCAGCAGCATGCGCTTGATGTCTGCGTGCTGAATGATCGAGACCGGAGCCGTTGTGGGGTCTTTGCTGTCGGGCAGGCGACCTTGCGGGCGTTCGCGGGCGTATTCCAGCGAGTAGAGGTAGCCGGCATAACCGAGCATCACCGCTCCCATGCCGACGCCGATGCGCGCTTCGTTCATCATCTGGAACATGCAGCTCAGACCCTGGTGCGGTTTGCCCACCAGATAGCCGACGCAACTACCGTTATCGCCGAAGTTGAGCGCGGTTGACGTAGTCCCGCGCCAGCCCATCTTGTGGAACAGCCCCGCCAGCAGCACGTCGTTGCGCTCGCCCAGGCTGCCATCGTCGTTGACCAGGAACTTGGGCACGATAAACAACGAAATGCCCTTCACCCCAGCGGGCGCATCCGGCAGCTTGGCCAGCACCATGTGCACGATGTTTTCCGACAGCGGGTGGTCGCCACCGGAGATGAAGATCTTGTTGCCCTTGAGTCGATAGGTGCCGTCAGCCGAAGGCTCCGCGCGCGTACGAATATCCGAAAGCGACGAGCCCGCATGGGGTTCGGTCAGGGCCATGGTGCCGAAGAATCGGCCGTCGATCATCGGTTGCAGGAAGCGTTGTTTCTGATCGTCGGTGCCGAAACTTTCGATCAGGTTGGCGGCGCCCATGGTCAGGAATGGGTAGGAAGTGGACGCCGCGTTCGCTGACTGGAAGTGCGCAAAACAGGCTTGAGACAGCAGGGTGGGCAGTTGCATGCCGCCTGCTTCGAAGCTGCGGGCCGCGTTGAGGAAGCCGGCTTCAAGGAAGGCATCCACCGCCGGTTTGACTTCCGGGATCAGGATGGCTGCGCCGTTCTCGTAGCGCGGTTCGTTCTCGTCGTTCTTGCGGTTGTGGGGGGCGAAATACTTTTCGGCGATGTTGCGCGCGGTGCTGATGGCCGCATCGAAGGTTTCGCGATTGTGCTCGGCAAACCGCTCGCGCTGGGTCAGGCCCTCTGCATCGAGGACTTCGTAGAGCTCGAAAGCCAGATTGCGGGAACTGAGCAGCGTCTCGGACATGGCGGATTACCTGTAGAAAAGTATGCCGCAGTCTAGGAGCGCTGATAAAAACGGGGAAGGAAGATAGATGGGGGTGATGGGGCGGCACAAGCTTCAAGCTACAAGTAAGAGCGGCGTGCTTTTACTTGCAGCTTGTAGCTTAAACTGGCGGCTGCTGCTTAACCGATAGTCATCAGGCTGGCATTGCCACCCGCCGCCGCCGTGTTAACACTCAACGCACGCTCAATCACCAAACGCTCCAGCGCAATCGCCGTTTCGCCTTGCGACAAACCATGCACCCCAACAATTGCGCCACCGCGCTGGGCCACTTGCTGGCACACCGCTCGCAGCTGGTCGGAATCACCGTGATGCAGAACCGCGTCAAACACTACTTCATCCTTCTTGGTCCAGTCGGCCACGCGCTTGATCTTCGCCTGAATGTCTTTAGGCAGGCGTGAGAACAACGCCTTGGTCAGCTCGGTTTCTGGCCATACCGCCGAACCGCCCACCGCCAATACCGCCGCCAGTTGAGTCAACAGGTCGCCTTCCACGTCCGCCAGGCACAGTACGTGCTCGCGGGGCAGGATGGCGTAGCTGTTGCGCTCGCCGGTCGGGCCGGCCAGTTGGCGGGTGATACCGCTTTGCGATTGCGCGGCGAATTGGCTGCACAGGGCGCTCAGGTCGCTGAACTTATTGCTGTCGGCCCAGGTTTTCAGGGCTGTCAGCGGCTGGCTCATGGCATCGCGCAGGCGCACGTCCGGCGCGGCCAATGCGTCGCCGCGTACGAAGGATTGCTCAATGGCATCCGTAGGGCGCGTCGACAACAGGCGGTACAGGTACAGCGGGCCACCGGCTTTCGGGCCAGTACCCGACAGGCCTTCGCCGCCGAACGGTTGCACGCCGACCACGGCGCCGACGATGTTGCGGTTCACGTAGACGTTACCGGCATTGACGTTGTCGATCACCTTGGCGATGGTCTCGTCGATGCGCGTGTGCACGCCCAGGGTCAGGCCATAGCCAGAAGCGTTGATCTGGCCGATGAGCTGGTCGATCTCTTTGCGCTTGTAGCGCACCACGTGCAGCACCGGGCCGAAGATCTCGCGTTGCAGTTCGTCGAAGCTTTCCAGCTCAATCAGGGTTGGCATCACGAAGGTGCCACGCTTGATCTCTTCGCCATCAGCGATAGCCACCTGATACACATTGCGGCCTTTGTCGCGCATGGCCTGAATGTGTTTCTCGATGCCGGCCTTGGCTTCGGCGTCGATCACCGGGCCGATGTCGACGGACAAACGCTCCGGGTTACCCAAGCGGCATTCCGCCATGGCGCCCTTGAGCATTTCGATCACACGCTCTGCTGAATCTTCCTGCAGGCACAGTACGCGCAGGGCCGAGCAGCGTTGGCCGGCGCTGTCGAAGGCCGAGGACACCACGTCGATGACCACTTGTTCAGTCAGCGCCGAGGAGTCGACGATCATCGCGTTCTGGCCGCCAGTTTCGGCGATCAGCGGAATCGGACGGCCCTGGGCATCCAGGCGACCGGCGACATTGCGTTGCAGCAGGCGTGCGACTTCAGTGGAGCCGGTGAACATCACGCCTTTGACGCGATCATCACCGACCAGGCGCGCACCCACGCTCTCGCCTTGACCCGGCAGCAATTGCAGCACGCCTTCCGGAATACCGGCTTCGAGCAGGATGCGCACGGCTTGGGCGGCCACCAGCGGCGTTTGCTCGGCAGGCTTGGCCAGTACCGGGTTGCCGGCAGCCAGTGCCGCGGCGACTTGACCACTGAAAATCGCCAACGGGAAGTTCCACGGGCTGATGCACACCACCGGGCCCAGTGGGCGGTGGGCGTCGTTGGTGAAATCGTTACGCGCTTGCACGGCGTAGTAACGCAGGAAGTCCACGGCTTCGCGCACTTCAGCGATCGCGTTGGCGAAGGTCTTGCCGGCTTCACGGGCCAGCAGACCCATCAGTGGCTGGATCTCGCCTTCCATCAGGTCGGCGGCGCGTTCCAGGATCGCGGCACGTTCGGCGGGCGGGGTGGCCTGCCAGATCGGGCCTGCATTGATGGCGCATTGGATAGCGTTGTCGACGTCTTCGACAGTGGCTTCCTGCACATGGCCGACCACATCACGCAGGTCGGACGGGTTCAGTACCGGTGCCGCTGCTTCATTGCTGGAGGCGCAACCGAGCATGGGCGCCGCTTTCCAGTTGTTGTGAGCGGTCGCCAGCAGGGCGCAGGACAGCGAGGCCAAGCGGTGTTCGTTGGCCAGGTCGATACCGGCCGAGTTGGCGCGGTCGCTGCCATACAGGTCACGCGGCAAAGGGATGCGCGGGTGCGGCAGGCCGAAGCCGCCTTCCAGCGTAGCCATTTGCTCGATGCTGGCCACTGGATCGGCCACCAGCTCCTGAATCGAGATGGACTGGTCGGCGATGCGGTTGACGAACGAGGTGTTCGCGCCGTTTTCCAGCAGGCGACGTACCAGGTAAGCCAGCAGTGTTTCGTGGGTACCCACCGGTGCGTACACGCGGCACGGACGGTTGAGCTTACCCTCGGACACCTTGCCTACAACCTGCTCGTACAGTGGTTCGCCCATACCGTGCAGGCATTGGAACTCGTACTGGCCGGGGTAATAGTTCTGACCCGCAATGTGGTAGATAGCCGACAGTGTGTGGGCGTTGTGCGTGGCGAACTGCGGGTAGATGACTTCCGGCACCGACAGCAGCTTGCGTGCGCAGGCAATGTAGGAAACGTCGGTGTAAACCTTGCGGGTGTACACCGGGTAGCCTTCAAGGCCTTCAACCTGGGCGCGCTTGATCTCGCTGTCCCAGTACGCGCCTTTTACCAGGCGGATCATCAGACGATGGCGGCTGCGGCGTGCCAGGTCGATGACGTAGTCGATCACATACGGGCAACGCTTCTGGTAGGCCTGGATCACGAAACCGATGCCGTTCCAGCCGATCAGTTGCGGCTCGAAGCACAGGCGTTCCAGCAGGTCGAGCGACAGCTCCAGGCGGTCTGCTTCTTCGGCGTCGATGTTCAGGCCGATGTCATATTGCTTGGCCAGCAGCGTCAGGGACAGCAGGCGCGGGTACAGCTCATCCATCACGCGTTCGTACTGAGCACGGCTGTAACGCGGGTGCAGTGCCGACAGCTTGATGGAGATGCCCGGGCCTTCATAAATCCCACGGCCGTGGGAGGCTTTGCCGATGGAGTGAATGGCTTGTTCGTACGAGGCCAGGTACTTCTGCGCATCGTGCTCAGTCAGCGCGGCTTCACCGAGCATGTCGTAGGAATAACGGAAACCCTTGGCTTCGAATTTGCTCGCGTTAGCCAGGGCTTCGGCGATGGTTTCGCCGGTGACGAACTGCTCGCCCATCAGGCGCATAGCCATGTCGACGCCCTTGCGGATCATCGGTTCGCCGCTCTTGCCGATGATGCGGCTCAGGGACGAGGTCAAACCTGCCTCATTATGCGTGGCGACCAATTTGCCGGTCAGCAGCAGGCCCCAGGTGGCGGCGTTAACGAACAGCGATGGACTGTTGCCCACGTGCGGGTGCCAGTTGCCGGTGCTGATCTTGTCGCGGATCAGTGCGTCACGGGTGCCTTTGTCCGGGATGCGCAGCAGCGCTTCGGCCAGGCACATCAGCGCCACGCCTTCCTGGGAAGACAGGGAAAATTCCTGCAACAGGCCCTGAACAATCCCTGCACGGCCGCCAGCACTTTTCTGGTTACGCAGCTTCTCGGCAATCGAGGCGGCGAGCTTGTTGGTGGCCTCGGCCATAGGCGCTGGCAGGCGAGCCTGCTCGATCAGCATCGGCACCACTTCCGGCTCTGGGCGGCGGTAAGCGGCGGTGATCGAGGCGCGCAGTACGGACTGCGGCAGAATGCTCTCGGCGAACTCAAGGAAGCATTGGTGGGCGTGGTCGTTCTGGACCTCGCCTGCGTCGTCTGTGTCCTTGCTGCTCAAGCCATTGAGCTCAGGCAGGGTTGCACCACCCTCCAGTTTCTCCAGGTAATTGAAAATCGCCTGCTTGATCAGCCAGTGCGGCGTGCGATCAATGGAGGTCGCGGCAGCCTTGAGGCGCTCGCGGGTTGGGTCGTCAAGTTTGACCCCAAGGGTGGTCGTAGCCATTTTTTTATCCTCATGGGTGCCACTACCGAGTGGCATCAGCTGGCGGCAAGATTAGCTTTGCGCATGCAGAGGTGCAACCGGGTGCAACCCTTTTTATGCATGAAATTTTCGCACGGGTACATGAAATAAAATGGCCCCCGGCGGAATCGGCTCTGTCTTGGTGCGTTTGCTTCTGAGATTGGCTGTTCTTGCTCCGAAAAGTAGCAAAAACAGAGTGTTTTGCACTTTTTGCATCAAGGTGCAACTTATTCTCGCGAAACTGGTTGCACCTTATTTGGTTTGTTGAATAGCATTCGGGGCCAAGGTGCAACCACTCCCGCGAGTCGGTTCATCGGCTGACGGCTTTCCTGGGGAAACGTCAGTCATAAATGCGCGGCACGCAGCTACGTCTAACCTACTCTTAGTGGGTGGTCGTCTGACAGACCGTCGCTACATAAAAACAAAGCCAGGGCGTCACTCTTATGAGCGTTAGTAATCCAACCCTGATCACATTCGTGATCTATATCGCAGCAATGGTACTGATCGGCTTCATAGCCTATCGCTCCACCAACAACCTTTCCGATTACATCCTGGGCGGCCGTAGCCTCGGTAGCGTGGTGACTGCCTTGTCGGCCGGCGCTTCCGATATGAGCGGCTGGTTGTTGATGGGCCTGCCGGGCGCAATCTACATGTCCGGCCTGTCGGAAAGCTGGATCGCCATCGGCTTGATCGTCGGTGCCTACCTCAACTGGCTGTTCGTCGCCGGTCGCCTGCGGGTCCAGACCGAGCACAACGGTGACGCCCTGACCCTGCCGGATTACTTCTCCAGCCGTTTCGAAGATAAAAGCGGCCTGCTGCGGATCATCTCCGCCGTGGTGATCCTGGTGTTCTTCACCATTTACTGCGCCTCCGGCATCGTGGCCGGTGCACGCCTGTTCGAAAGCACCTTCGGCATGTCCTACGAGACCGCGCTGTGGGCCGGTGCTGCAGCGACCATTGCCTACACCTTCGTCGGTGGTTTCCTGGCAGTGAGCTGGACCGATACCATACAAGCCACGCTGATGATCTTCGCGCTTATTCTTACGCCGATCATCGTGCTGCTCGCCACCGGGGGCGTTGACACCGCCTTCCTGGCGATCGAAGCCAAGAACCCTGACAACTTCAACATGCTGAAAAACACCTCCTTCATCGGCATCGTCTCGCTGATGGGCTGGGGCCTGGGTTACTTCGGCCAGCCGCACATCCTTGCGCGTTTCATGGCGGCGGATTCGGTGAAGTCAATTGCCAAGGCACGTCGCATCTCCATGACCTGGATGATCCTGTGCCTGGCCGGCACCGTGGCGGTGGGTTTCTTCGGCATCGCTTACTTCTCGGCGCATCCGGAAGTGGCAGGTCCTGTGACCGAGAACCACGAACGTGTGTTCATTGAGCTGGCCAAGCTGATGTTCAACCCATGGGTTGCCGGTGTGCTGCTGTCGGCCATCCTGGCTGCCGTGATGAGCACCTTGAGCTGCCAATTGCTGGTGTGTTCCAGCGCCCTGACCGAAGACTTCTACAAAACCTTCTTGCGCAAAAACGCCTCCCAGATTGAGCTGGTATGGGTCGGTCGCCTGATGGTGCTGCTGGTTGCCCTGATCGCCATCGGCATGGCTGCCAACCCGGAAAACCGTGTATTGGGCTTGGTGAGCTACGCCTGGGCTGGCTTCGGCGCTGCGTTCGGTCCTGTGGTGCTGATCTCGGTAATCTGGAAAGGCATGACCCGCGACGGCGCACTGGCCGGTATCCTGGTCGGCGCGATCACCGTGATCGTGTGGAAACAATTCGAATTGCTGGGTTTGTACGAAATCATCCCTGGCTTCATCTTCGCCAGCCTCGCGATTTACTTCGTGAGCAAGATGGGCGCACCGACTGCGGGCATGGTTGAGCGCTTTGATGCGGCGGAAAAAGACTACAACCTCAATAAGTAATTCGACGGGCGTGAAGCGCCCTACGAAATGAAAAAAAGGCCCGCGTCCTACGGATGGCGGGCCTTTTTTTGTGAGTGCTTTACGTCGGACTGAAGAAAGCTCTGGCGCGTGCATGTAGGGTTTTACTGATTTGTTTGGGGTGTGTTCAGCAAGGTGAAACGGTGGTGCAGAATCTGCCACCTATCCCTCGCAGAGAAACACCGGATGTTCGCTCCTGCCAATCAAAGTGCCTTCACCCTGACCCTCGATGGGGAGCCCAGTGAACTCAAGGTGTTCGAGTTCATGGGTGTGAGTCCATCAGCCAACCCTACCGTTTTGAACTCGAACTGGTCGCCGAGCAGCCCGATCTAGACCTGGAAAGTCTGCTGCATCACCCGGTGTATCTCGGATTTGATGATCGTGGCCATGGCGTTCATGGTCTGGTTCACCGAGTGGCGCAAGGTGATTCAGGGCGCCGACTGACGCGTTATCAAATGACGCTTGTACCGCAGCTCGCCTATCTGGCGCACAGCAGTCACCAGCGTATTTTCCAGCACAAGACAGTACCGCAGATTGTTGCGCAGGTGCTGGAGGGGCAGGGGATCCAGAGCGACCGCTTCGAGTGCCGGCTCAGCGGCACCTACCCCGAGCGCGAGTATTGCGTGCAGTTTGGCGAAACTGATCTGGCCTTCATTCAGCGGCTGTGTGCCGAGTTGGGCATTCACTATCACTTCCAGCATTCGGCCGAGGCGCATGTGCTGGTATTTGGCGATGACCAGACGGTTTTTGTCCAGGCGGATCAGCCTACTCCTTACACTCCCGGTTCCGGGATGGTCGCGGACACCCCGGCGATCAAGCGGTTTACGGTGCAGGTGCAGACGCGCGCCACGGCAATCAACCTGCGCGACTATGACTTTCGCAAACCCAGCCTGGCGCTGGAAAGCGCGGTGTCTGGCGAGCAGTTACCCAAGCTCGAAGCGCAGGATTATCCCGGCCACTTCAGCGACCGTGCCCATGGCAAATACCTCGCACAGCGTGGCCTGGAGCGTCATCGCAGCGACTATCGTGTCGCCTGTGGCAGTGGTGATGAACCTGCTCTGGTCAGCGGACGGTTCCTCAGGCTCGCCGGTCACCCGCGCGAAGACTGGAACGCCTTGTGGCTGGTGACGAAAGTAACCCATGAGGGCAAGCAGCCCCAGGTACTGGAAGAGCTTGTAACCGAGGTGTCGGGCGGGGATTTTCGCCAGGGCTATCGCAACGAATTCGCCGCCGCCCCGTGGGATGTGATTTTCCGGCCGCCAATGCCAGAGCAGCCTCGCCCGAGCATTGCTGGCTATCAAAACGCAACGGTGACCGGCCCCGTCGACAGTGAAATTCATTGTGATGAATACGGCCGGGTCAAGGTGCAGTTGGCGTGGGATCGTGCCGCAGAGCATAACGACCATTCCAGTTGCTGGCTGCGGGTTGCCAGCGCCTGGGCGCATGATCGTTATGGGTCGGTCGTGATCCCGCGAGTCGGCATGGAAGTGCTGGTGGGCTTCGTCAATGGCGACCTGGACATGCCACTGGTGGTGGGCTGCCTGGCAAGCGCCGCAACACAGGTGCCCCTCGACCTGCCGGCGGACAAGACCCGCAGCATTTTCCGCAGCCAGAGCAGCCCAGGTGGGGGAGGCTACAACGAGCTACGCATTGAGGATCGCAAGGGGGCCGAGGAAATCTACCTGCGTGCCCAGCGTGATTGGACGCAGCATGTGCTGCATGACCATCGGGTGAAGGTGGGCGGTGAGTCGCACCATGAACAGCAAGGCGAAGAGCAGCGCATAACCCATGGCAACCGCGTGACCGACCTCAAGCAGGACGACCATCTGGTGGTTGGCGGCTCACAGCAGGTGCGCGCCGGGCAGACCATCCAGATGGGGGCAGGGCAAAGCGTTGTCATTGATGCGGGCGCGACCGTCACGATTCAGGCGGGTGGGCAGTCGATCACGCTGTCTGCGGGCGGAATTTTCAGCAGCGTACCGATTCAGCTCGGCGGCTCCGCCGTTCCGACATCCGCGCCGTTGATTCCTGGCGTGAAAGAGAAGTTGCTGGCCGTGATTCCTGCACCGCTGAGTCGTGTGCAAATTGCCAGCCTGAAGCGCAGCGCGCCGTTTTGCGAAGAGTGTGAGCGTTGTAAAAACGGCCAGTGTGATCTCACCTGACCTCCACTTTAAAAGGAATTTACGTCGATGCATCAACCCTTGCTTGCTGGTGAACAGCTCTTCGCGGTACTGGGCGCTGCCAGCGACGCCAAGCCCTTGGAGGCTTGGAGAGCGCTTGCCGTCGGCGCCCCACTGCAACCCATTTGGGCTGGCACCGCCTACGAGAAATGGGAAGAGGTAATGCCCTACGTGGGTATCGTCGAGCCGGGCAGCCCTTTCCTCGATTGGGCCGCCTCCACTGACGCAACGGATTGAGGGTGGCTGGCCCTTTCGTTGAGCTCGTTGGACAGTGTGGTGGCACATCTTCAAGGCTTGACCAAGGTGTACCTGCCCGATGGCCAGGAGGTGGTTTTGCGTTTATGGGATGGCGATCAGATGCTACCCATCCTGCAGCAAGTGGGTGGCGAGGTGTTGCCGGTATTCCAGCATTACCTGATCAGTGGCCAGTCGCTGACCGTTGCGACTGGCCCGGTCACGGCGGCTAAAGCCAGCCCGTGGTGGCGGGTGCCTGCACCGTTATTGGAACACCTGGCCGGGCAATCGCCGCAGACTCTTATCGGCAACTTGCTGCAATGGCTGGAAGAGCAGCGCCCCCACCTCTACACCGCCTTCACGCCCACGACCTTGCAGCACAAGGTCGTCTACTTTTCGCGCGGTCCGGATGTCAGCCATCAGGCGCTGGCCGGCTATCTGGCCTCAGAGCTGAGTTGAACCCAGTGCCTGCTGCAGATCTTCGATCAGGTCTTCAATCGCCTCGATACCGACTGACAGGCGAATCATCTCCGGCTTCACGCCGGCCTTGGCTTGTTCCCGCTCGCTCATCTGCCGATGGGTGGTAGAGGCGGGGTGACAGGCCAGGGATTTGGCATCGCCGATATTTACCAACCGCTTGAAGATTTGCAGCGCGTCGTAGAAGCGCACACCGGCCTCGTAACCACCCTTTAGGCCAAACGACAGGATCGCCGACGGTTTACCCTGCATATATTTCTGCGCCAATACGTGATGGGGATGGTCTGGCAGGCCGGCGTAGCTGACCCACTCGACATCCGCGTGGTCTTGCAGGAATTGCGCAACTTTCAGGGCGTTTTCGGTATGGCGTTCCATGCGCAAGGCCAGGGTTTCCAGGCCTTGCAGCAGGAGAAAGGCGTTCATGGGGGCCAGCGCCGCGCCGGTGTTACGCAGCGGTACGGTGCGGGCGCGGGCGATGAAGGCGGCAGGGCCGAATTTTTCCGTGTAGACCACGCCGTGATACGCGGGCTCCGGGGTGTTGAGACCGGGGAATTTCTCTGGGTAGTCGGTCCAGGGGAAGGTGCCACTGTCGACGATCACACCGCCCAGTGAATTGCCGTGGCCACCGATGTACTTGGTCACCGAGTGCACCACGATATCGGCACCAAACTGGATCGGTTTGCACAGGATCGGCGTGGCCACGGTGTTATCCACCATCAGCGGCACGCCTCGGGCGTGGGCCACCTTGGCCAAGGCTTCCAGGTCGACGATATTGCCGGCTGGGTTGCCGATGCTTTCGCAGTACACCAGCTTGGTGTTGTCATCGATCAGTTCGGCGATGGCTTCGGCGGAGTCGTCGCGGGCGAAACGCACGTCGACGCCAAAGCTTGGCAGCAAGTGTGCGAACAGGGTGTAAGTGCCGCCGTAGAGTTGCGGGGTGGTGACGATATTGTCGCCGGCCCGGGTGAGGGTCTGGATCGCGTAGTGGATTGCGGCGCTGCCGGCCGACACGGCCAGGGCGGCGATACCGCCTTCAAGGGCGGCGACACGCTGCTCCAGCACGTCATTGGTGGGGTTCATGATTCGCGTGTAGATATTGCCAGGCACGTCCAGGTTGAACAGATCGGCGCCGTGCTGGGCGTTATCGAATTCGAACGCGACGTTCTGGTAGATCGGTACGGCGACGGCCTTGGTGGTTGGGTCGGACTTGAAGCCGTGGTGCAATGCGATGGTGGCGTCTTTCATGAAAATTATTGACCTCCCTGGACTCTGTGGGCACCCGCTGCAAGGTGCAAGCTGGCTCGCCTGCGATAGCATCACCGCGGTAGTTGGTAATACCGCAGCGCCTGCATCGCGGGCAAGCCCGCTCCCACATAACCCGCTAGATCATTTTCGGCATAACGCCTGTGCTTTTGACATAAGCACCGTCCGGCAAGCCGCACTGCACCAACGCCCGCGTAAAAGGTAAACTTCGCCCCCTGCGCAGGAGCAACCATGAATTATCGTCACGCCTTTCACGCCGGCAACCACGCCGATGTCTTCAAACACCTGACCTTGACCCGCCTCATCGCCCTGATGTCGCGCAAGGAGCAGCCGTTCACCTACCTCGATACCCACGCCGGCATCGGTCTGTACGACCTGCAGGGCGACCAGGCCAACCGCACCGGTGAATACCTGGAAGGCATCGCGCGCCTGTGGGGCGAAAGTGACCTGCCGCCGCTGACCGCCGATTATATGCGTGTGCTGCATGAGATGAACCCGGATGGCGAGTTGCGCTACTACCCGGGCTCGCCGGAGCTGGCGCGGCGCCTCACGCGTCCACAGGACCGCGTACTGCTCAATGAAAAGCATCCGGAAGACGGTCTGCTGCTCAAGGACAACATGAAAGGTGATCGCCGGGTCAAGGTGCACTTGGGCGAAGGCTGGCATGTGCCACGTGCCTTGCTGCCGGTGCCGGAAAAGCGTGCGCTGATGCTGATTGATCCGCCGTTCGAGAAGCTCGACGAGATGCAACGTTGCGCGGCGTCCCTCAAGGAAGCCGTGAGCCGCATGCGCCAGACCGTCGCGGCCATCTGGTACCCGGTGAAGGACCAGCGCCTGTTGCGCCGTTTCTACCAGGACCTGGCCGGCACCGGTGCGCCGAAGTTGTTGCGTGTGGAGTTGCTGGTGCATCCGCTGGACACGCCCAACACCCTGACCGGCTCGGGCCTGGCGATCGCCAACCCGCCGTGGGGCCTGGAGGAGGAATTGCGTGAGCTGCTGCCGTGGTTGTCGAAGAAGCTCGGGCAGACCCAGGGCGGGTGGCAGATGGATTGGCTTATTGCTGAATGAAAGCTGCAAGTTTCAAGCTGCAAGTGGTGGTTGCTGCTTTTACTTGCAGCTTACAGCTTGAAACTTGCAGCTCCGATCTTCAGATCGGACAGCTCACGCCTGTACCGCCAATCCCGCAGTAGCCCTGCGGGTTCTTCGCCAGGTACTGCTGGTGATACGTCTCGGCGAAGTACACCGTCGGCGCTTCTTCGATTTCCGTCGTGATCTCACCCAGGCCGGCCTTGGTCAATTCAGCCTGATAGGCATCAGCACTGGCTTGCGCCGCCGCCAACTGCTCCGGCGTGGTCGCATAGATCACCGAGCGGTACTGGCTGCCAATATCATTCCCCTGACGCATGCCCTGGGTTGGGTTGTGCAGTTCCCAGAACATCTTCAGCAGGTCTTCGTATTTCACTTTGGCTTGGTCATACACCACCAGCACTACTTCGCTGTGGCCGGTCAGGCCTGAGCAGACTTCTTCATAGGTCGGGTTCGGCGTGTAGCCGCCGGCGTAACCCACCACGGTGCTGACCACGCCATCGCGCTCCCAGAACTTGCGCTCGGCGCCCCAGAAACAACCCAGGCCGAAGATCGCAAAACCGACGTCATCGAGGAACGGGCCCAGCAGCGGGTTGCCGTTGACGAAATGAGTCTCTGGCAGCGTCATTGGGGTTTCACGACCAGGCAAAGCTTGTTCTTGAGTAGGCAGCACGTTTTTGTTCACCAGAATTTCCGAGCGCAAGACCATGATCAGTCCTCTCAGTCAGGTTGAATTGGATAAGACGTCAGACCGCCAGTGTGCCCGAGTGTTACAGCGCTGTCAGGCGATTGGCCCGCGCGGATAGCGTTTGAGCTTCTCGAGCAGCTCTGCTCCGGGGATCGGCCGGTCAAACAGGTAGCCCTGGCCGACATCGCAACGGTGCCGGCGCAGGAACGCCAGTTGCTCGGCCGTCTCAATGCCCTCGGCCACGACCTTGAGCTTGAGGTTGTGGGCCATGGCGATCACCGCCGAGGTGATTTCCATGTCGTCCTGGTTATCCGGGATTTCGTGGATAAAGCTGCGATCAATCTTGATGATGTCGATGGGGAATTTTTTCAAGTAGCTCAGCGACGAGTAACCGGTGCCGAAGTCATCCATGGCCAGTGTCAGGCCAAAGCTTTTCAGCTGATCGAGTTGCAAGCGCGTGTCTTCGGTGGCTTCCAGCAGCAAACCTTCGGTCAGCTCCAGTTCTAGAAGGTTGGCCGGCAGTTGTTCTTCCTTGAGGATCGTGGCAATCGACGCGACCAGGTCCGGGTCAGAGAACTGCTTGGGCGACAGGTTGATCGCCACCTGCAGATTGCCCATGCCGGCGGCACTCAGTTGCTTGCTCATGCGGCAGGCCTGGCGCGCAATCCATTTGCCGATGGGAATGATCAGCCCGGTTTCTTCAGCCACGCTGATGAACTGGTCGGGACGGATCATGCCCTTTTCCGGGTGGTTCCAGCGCAGCAGCGCCTCCATGCCCAATAGGCGACCGCTACGCAGGCACAGCTTGGGTTGGTAGAACACGTCCAACTCGTTCTGGGTAAGGGCGCGGCGCAGGTTGTTTTCCACGAACAGTTTGTAGCTGGCTTCGGCATTCAGGGCTTCGGTAAACACTTGCACCTGGTGTTTGCCGTTGGCCTTGGCTTTGTGCAGGGCCAGGCCGGCGTTGCGCATCAGGGTTTGCGGATCGCGGCCATGCAGCGGCGCGCAGGCGAGGCCCACGGAGCCGGTGACGCTGATCAACTGATTATCGACGAACATCGGTTTGTCGAGGGTCGCGAGCAGTTGGCTGGCGACCTGCTGGCCGGTCTCCAAATCGGTGTCGTCGAGCAGCACTGCAAACTCGTTACTGGCAAAGCGCGCCAGGCTGCCGCTGGCGCTCAGGCTGTTGCGCAGGCGGCGCGCCAGGCTGATCAACAGTTTGTCACCGGTCTGGTGGCCAAGGCTGTCGTTGATTCGCTTGAAGTTATCGATGTCCACCAGCAACAGGCTGATCGGGCTGTCGCTGTCACGTGCAAAGCGTTCATCCAGGTTGCGGATAAACGAGGGGCGGTTGCCCAGGTTGGTCAAGTTGTCGGTGTAGGCCAAGCGCTCGATGCGCTGCTGGGCCAGCTTGGTCTGGGTGATGTCTTCGTAGATGCCGATGTAGTGCGTCAGCTCACGGTTATCGCCATAGACCTTGGAAATTGACAGTTGGCCCCAGTAGGGTTCGAGGTTTTTACGCCGGCTTTTGAATTCGCCCTGCCAGCTGTTGCTCTTGGCCAGGCTCGACGGTGCGTCGAACAGTAATTCGCTGAAGTTTTCCAGCGCCGGCAATTCGGCCAGGCGGTGGCCGTGGACTTCTTCGGCGCTGTACTGGGTGATCGCGGTAAAGCTCGGGTTGACGTACTCCACCACGCCGTCGCAGTTGACCAGCAAAAACGCGTTGGCGCTTTGTTCCACGGCACGCTGGAACAAGTGCAGTGCACTGGTGGCAGTGCGGCGGTTGTGGTTGTTGATGACTTGCGCGAACTGATCGGCCAGTTCGCCGGCAAAGGCGATTTCATCGGCCTGCCAGGCGCGCGTGCAGCTGCTTTGTTCCAGGCACAACACGCCGACGACCTGGCCATCGACGCGGATGCTCGCGTCGAGCATGGCGTGAATGTCTTTGTTCTCGACCATTTCCCAGGTACGTGGGTCGCGCAAGGCGTTGGTGGCGTCAATGGCGCGGCTGGTGTGCAGGGCTTCGAGGTAATCCGGGAAGCAGCTTGCGTCAATGGAGTCGGGCAGGTGGTGCTGCTGGTCGTCGCGGTGGTAGGCCGAGATGGGCACCAGCCGTTGGCCTTCGAGGTTCCAGATGCTGGCGCAGTCGATCTGGTAGATATCGCAGGCGCTGCGAGTGATCAGCTCAGCGGCTTCTTGCAACGAATTATTGATGGTGTAGCGTTGGCGGGCCAGCAGCAGAATCAACTCCTGCTGGGCACGCACCCGCTCCAGGTGTTGCAACTGTTCCTGCTGGGCGCGCTGGTTGAGCTCTAGTGCGATCTGCAGGCGGCTGTTCTGGTTTTCCAGGTCTGCCGTGGGCACGGCAGCGGCAGCGGGGAGTTCACTGAACAGGCCGTCGACCACCATCAGGTAGCCGCGCAGCAGGTGGCGATTGTGTTGTTTATAGGCTTCGCCCATTTCCAGCAGGCTCAGCGGACCATCATTGGTATGCAGGGTATAGCGCACCAAGTAGTGAGGGCTCAGGGCCAGTTGCTGCTGGATGGTGTCGTGCAGTTCATAGCGCGCCTGGGGTTCCATCAGGCTGGCGTAGGGCGTGCCGAGCAGGGCACACAGCTCAACGGCCGACACACCGAATTGGCGCTCGCAATTGGGGTCGAGGTAAAGGAGGGCCCAGCTTGCCTCATTCAGCCGCTCGAAACGCAGCATACCGAGGCGCGAAGGCACCGGTAACTGCGTCACTACCTCGGCCGCCATTCGGGCGACATCGGGTTGGCTTTTCATGGGGCAGACTCATTTGAAATAACGCGCACGGCGCCGGGCTTACGCCCTCTTTTCTGTTGCCTGCGGCAAGGTTGCATCATGCGGCGCGGGCTGACAAGAGAGGATGAAGGCTAAGTGCTATAAGGGTGTTATCGGCCGCGGGAGGGGTTTCTTCAATCGGAATGATGGAAGGTGTACAAACCTGTCTTCTTTATCCAGCTTCCTGCCGGGGAACAGGCAAAAAAAGCCCCGCCAAGTGGCGGGGTTGAGGTACGAGCGTGGCGCTCGGAAATCGGTGCAGCCAGGCCCCCTCGGTGAGGAGGAGGCCCGTTGAGGCTTACAGCAGGATGGTGCGGATGTCGTTCAGCAGTTGGCTCAAGCGCTGCGTGAAGCGAGCAGCAGCGGCACCGTTGATCACGCGGTGATCGTAGGACAGCGACAGCGGCAGCATCAGCTTAGGCTGGAACGCTTTGCCGTCCCACACAGGCTGGATAGTGGCCTTGGACACACCCAGGATCGCCACTTCCGGCGCGTTGACGATTGGCGTGAAGCCAGTGCCGCCAATATGACCGAGGCTGGAGATGGTGAAGCATGCGCCTTGCATGTCGTCTGCGGTGAGCTTCTTGTCGCGGGCCTTGGCAGCCAGCGCAGCGGCTTCGGCAGCGAGTTGCAGCAGGCTCTTCTGATCGACGTTCTTGATGACCGGTACCAGCAGGCCTTCCGGTGTGTCGACGGCAAAGCCGATGTGTACGTATTTCTTGCGAATGATCGCCTTGCCGCTTGGCGCCAGCGAACTGTTGAAGTCCGGCAGTTCCTTGAGCAGGTGCGCACACGCCTTGAGCAGCAGTGGCAGCACGGTCAGTTTCACGCCAGCCTTCTCGGCCACGGCTTTCTGCGCAACGCGGAAAGCTTCCAGGTCGGTGATGTCGGCCTGGTCGAACTGAGTCACGTGTGGGATGTTCAGCCAGCTCGCGTGCAGGCTCGACGCGCCGATTTGCATCAGGCGGGTCATCGGCACTTCTTCGGTTTCGCCAAAGCGGCTGAAGTCCACGGTGCGGATCGGCGGAATGCCCGAACCACCGGTAGCGCCACCGGCAGCCGGCGCTTCCTTGGCTTTTTGCATCATGGATTTGACGTAGACCTGCACGTCTTCCTTCAACACGCGGCCGTGAGGGCCGCTTGCCGATACGGCATTGAGCTCAACGCCGAATTCACGGGCCAATTGACGCACGGCTGGACCGGCGTGAACCTTGGCACCGCTTGGCGCAGGTGCGCCAGCCGCTTGGGCCGGTGCGGCCTCGGCTTTTGCAGCAGGTGCAGGTGCAGCGGCAGCCGGTGCAGCTTCAGCTTTGGCGGCTGGAGCAGCGGCCGGTGCTGGAGCGGCAGCAGGTGCAGCGCCTTGCACTTCCAGCGTGAGGATAAAGTCGCCAGTGCCGACTTCATCTTCCAACTTCACTGCAATGCTTTTCACCACGCCGGCAGCCGGCGAAGGGATTTCCATGGAGGCCTTGTCGGACTCCAGGGTGATCAGCGATTGGTCGGCTTCAACGGTGTCGCCGACCTTGACCAGCAGCTCAATGATCTTGGCCTTGCCCGACGAGCCGATGTCCGGGACATGAATGTCCTGAACGCTGGCGGCGGCAGGGGCAGCCGCGGGGGCCGCAGGGGCCTCGGCAGCAGGTTTTTCAGCCGGTGCAGGTGCAGCAGCGGCAGCAGGAGCCGCCGCAGCAGGGGCCGCATCAGCGGCACCTTCGATTTCCAGTTCCAGCAGTTCGTCGCCTTCTTTCAGGCGGTCGCCCAGCTTCACTTTCAGGCTTTTGACCACGCCGGCCTTGGGAGCAGGGATTTCCATGCTCGCCTTGTCCGATTCCAGGGTCAGGATGCTCTGGTCGGCTTCGACAGTGTCGCCGACCTTCACAAACAGCTCGATTACTTCACCTTCACCGCTGCCGATGTCAGGTACGCGAATGAGTTCGCTCACAAAAAATCTCCTCAGCAGTCCAGTGGGTTGCGTTTTTCCGGGTTGATCCCGAACTTGACGATAGCGTCAGCCACCACCTTGGGTTCGATCTCACCACGGTCAGCCAAGGCTTCCAGGGCTGCCAACACCACGAAGTGACGGTCAACTTCGAAGAAGTGACGCAGCTTCTTGCGGCTGTCACTGCGGCCGAAACCGTCGGTGCCCAGGACTTTGAATTCCTTGGACGGGACCCACTGGCGAATCTGTTCAGCAAACAGCTTCATGTAGTCGGTAGAGGCGATCACCGGACCTTTGCGGCCGGCCAGGCACTCTTCGACGTAGCTCTTCGCAGGCTTCTGGCCTGGGTGCAGACGGTTGCTGCGCTCTACGGCCAGGCCGTCGCGACGCAGCTCGTTGAAGCTGGTAACGCTCCACACGTCAGCGCCGACGTTGAACTCTTCACGCAGGATCTTCGCCGCTTCACGCACTTCACGCAGGATGGTGCCGGAGCCCATCAGCTGCACGTGGTGCGCCGCTTCCTTGGTGTCTTCTTCGAGCAGGTACATGCCCTTGATGATGCCTTCTTCAACACCGGCCGGCATGGCAGGTTGCTGGTAGGACTCGTTCATCACGGTGATGTAGTAGAAAACGTCCTGCTGCTCTTCAGTCATCTTCTTCATGCCGTCCTGGATGATCACCGCCAGCTCATAGCCGTAGGTTGGATCAAAGGTGCGGCAGTTCGGGATGGTGGCAGCCAGGATGTGGCTGTGACCGTCTTCGTGTTGCAGGCCTTCACCGTTCAACGTAGTCCGGCCGGCGGTACCGCCGATCAGGAAGCCACGGGTACGGCTGTCGCCTGCTGCCCACGCCAGGTCGCCAATACGCTGGAAGCCGAACATCGAGTAGAAGATGTAGAACGGCAGCATCGGCTGGTTGTGGCTGGAGTACGAAGTACCGGCAGCGATGAAGGAGCTCATGGCGCCCGCTTCGTTGATGCCTTCTTCGAGGATCTGGCCCTTCTTGTCTTCCTTGTAGAACATCACCTGGTCTTTATCGACTGGCTCGTAGAGCTGGCCGACGGAGGAGTAGATGCCCAACTGACGGAACATGCCTTCCATACCGAAGGTACGGGCTTCGTCCGGGATGATCGGGACGATGCGCGAACCGATTTCCTTATCCTTGACCAACTGCGCGAGGATCCGCACGAAGGCCATGGTGGTGGAGATTTCGCGGTCGCCCGAGCCGTCCAGGATAGCTTTGAGGGTATCCAGCGGTGGTGTCGGGATGTTGAAGCTCTTGGCGCGGCGCTGCGGCACGAAACCGCCCAGTGCAGTGCGACGCTCGCTCAGGTAGCGGGCTTCGGCGCTGTTTGGCTCAGGCTTGAAGAACGGCAGGTTTTCCAGCTCTTCGTCCTTGACCGGAATGTCGAAGCGGTCGCGGAACAACTTCAGGCTGTCGACATCGACTTTCTTGGTGTTGTGGGCAGTGTTCTTCGCTTCGCCGGCACCGGTGCCATAACCCTTGATGGTCTTGGCCAGGATGACGGTGGGTTGTTCTTTATGGTTGACCGCTTCGTGGTACGCCGCGTAGACCTTGTACGGGTCGTGGCCGCCACGGTTGAGTTTCCAGATCTCGTCGTCGGACAGGTCTGCAACCATCGCCTTGAGTTCTGGCGTGTTGAAGAAGTGTTCACGCACGAATGCGCCGTCTTTGGCCTTGTAGTTCTGGTACTCGCCGTCGATGACTTCGTCCATGCGACGTTGCAGGATACCGTCGACGTCCTTGGCCAGCAGTGGGTCCCAGAAACGGCCCCAGATGACTTTGGTCACGTTCCACTGAGCACCACGGAACACACCTTCGAGTTCCTGGATGATCTTGCCGTTGCCGCGAACCGGGCCGTCGAGGCGCTGCAGGTTGCAGTTAATGACGAAGATCAGGTTGTCGAGCTTCTCGCGGCCAGCCAGGGAGATGGCGCCTAGGGATTCCGGCTCGTCACACTCGCCGTCGCCCAGGAAGCACCAGACTTTCTGCTTGCCTTCAGGGATGAAGCCACGGGCTTCCAGGTACTTCATGAAGCGTGCCTGGTAGATCGCTTGGATTGGACCCAGACCCATGGAAACGGTCGGGAACTGCCAGAAATCAGGCATCAGCCAAGGGTGCGGGTACGACGACAGGCCGCCACCGTCCACTTCCTGGCGGAAGTTGTTCATCTGGTCTTCGGTGATGCGGCCTTCCATGAACGCACGGGCGTAAACGCCTGGGGAGGTGTGGCCCTGGAAGTAGATCAGGTCGCCGCCGTGTTCCTCGGTCGGGGCCTGGAAGAAGTAGTTGAAGCCGATGTCATACAGAGTTGCACTGGAAGCGAAGCTGGAGATGTGACCGCCCAGGTCAGAATCTTTCAAGTTCGTGCGCATTACCATCGCCATGGCGTTCCAACGTACCAGCGAGCGAATGCGGCGTTCCATGAACAGGTCGCCAGGCATGCGTGCTTCGTGGGTAACGGGGATGGTGTTGCGGTATGGCGTAGTGATGGCGTAAGGCAGTTGCGAGCCGCTGCGGGTCGCGAGTTCGCCCATACGGGTCATCAGGTAGTGAGCACGGTCTTCGCCTTCTTTGTCGAGAACCGATTCCAGGGCGTCCAGCCATTCCTGGGTTTCGACGGGATCGAGGTCTTGCATGGCTTGCTCCAGGGCGGAAAGGCTACCAGAATCGGTTGCCTGAAGTTTGCGACTGGCCTTGTGGGCAGACGACATAAATTCTTGGATGGCCGAAGGTTGCTTCGGCGTCCTGTAGTTTTACTACAAATCGTCGGCCATTTCAGCCTTTCGAATGTATATACGAGTAGTAAAACTACACAAGACTGAGCGTATGGCTCGGTCTGGCTGGTGAGCATAATCGTTATTGTTGATCTTTTGCGAACAAGAAAAGGTGGAAGTTTAATGTTCCCTGCCAACAACTATGGTTTTTCAGCTATTTATAACCTTTGTTCGACAGTCCTTCATGTAGCGCCAGTATCACGTCCACAGCAACAAGCCATTTACGCGCTGATCAAGGATAGACCATGAGCCTTCCAATGCTGGCCGAACTGCCGGCCATTCTCTTGCCAAAAGCCCAGCGGGCCGAGCAGTCATTTCGTGACGCTGTGGCCGCGCTGGACGACGATCATGGACTCTCTGCGTGGACGCCGCAACGGTGGGCGGATTTCGTCCGCGTGTGCGCCGCCAGTGATTTCGTCATTGAACAGAGTGTTCGTGACCCTTTGATGTTGCTCGAGCTGGTGGCCTGGGGCGAGCTGGACCGGGGTTTCGCCCCTGGCGAGCTGTGTGGGCAAATTGCTGGCGCAGTGCAACAAGCCGAAACAGAAGACGAGCTGGGCCGTGTGTTGCGTCGCCAGCGTACTCGCCAGCAAGTGCGCATCATCTGGCGCGATTTGACCCGCCAGGCGGGCCTGGTGCAAACCTGCCAAGACCTTTCCGACATGGCCGACGCGAGCATCGACCAGGCCTACCTGTGGCTGTACCAGCGCCACTGCGCGCAGTTCGGCACGCCTACCGGCCGGCGCAGCGGCGAGCCGCAGCACATGGTCATCCTCGGCATGGGCAAGCTCGGCGCGGTGGAGCTGAACCTGTCGTCGGATATCGACCTGATCTTCGCGTATCCCGAAGGCGGCGAAACCGTCGGTGTTAAACGCTCCCTGGACAACCAGGAATTTTTCATCCGTCTTGGTCAAAAACTGATCAAGGCCCTCGACCCGATGACGGTTGACGGCTTTGTGTTCCGCGTCGATATGCGCCTGCGCCCCTACGGTTCCGCGGGCGCGTTGGTGCTCAGCTTCAATGCGCTGGAGCAGTACTACCAAGACCAGGGCCGTGACTGGGAACGCTACGCCATGATCAAGGCGAGGGTGGTGGCGGGCGACCAGGTGGCGGGTGCGCAACTGCTCGACATGCTGCGACCGTTCGTTTATCGGCGCTATCTGGACTTCTCCGCCATCGAAGCGCTGCGCACCATGAAGCAGTTGATCCAGCAGGAAGTGCGGCGCAAAGGCATGGCCGAGAATATCAAGCTGGGCTCTGGCGGTATCCGCGAAGTGGAATTTATCGCCCAGGCCTTCCAGCTGATCCATGGCGGCCGCGACCTCAGCTTGCAACAGCGGCCGCTGCTCAAGGTGCTCGGCACCCTGGAGGGTCAGGGTTACCTGCCGCCGGCGGTGATCGCCGAATTGCGCAATGGCTACGAATTCCTGCGTTATACCGAACATGCGATCCAGGCGATTGCCGACCGCCAGACGCAAATGCTCCCGGACGACCCGGAAGATCAGGCGCGCATTGCCTTTATGCTGGGGTTCGCCGACTGGGCCGCGTTCCATGAGCGCCTGATGTACTGGCGCGGGCGTGTGGATTGGCATTTCCGCCAAGTGATTGCCGATCCAGACGAAGAAGAGGGTGAAGAGAGCGAACTGGTAGTGGGCGGTGAGTGGTTGCCGTTGTGGGAAGAATCCCAAGACGACGAAGCGGCCTGCCGCCAATTGGCCGAAGGCGGGTTCACTGACGCGACCAAGGCGCTCAAAGTGTTGGCCGGCCTGCGCAGCAGCGCCCAACTGCGTGCCATGCAGCGCCTGGGCCGCGAACGCCTGGATGCATTTATCCCGCGTCTGCTCGCCCAGGCTGTCGAACACGCCAACCCGGACCTGGTGCTGGAGCGTGTGTTGCCGCTGGTGGAGGCGGTCGCTCGGCGTTCTGCCTATCTGGTGCTGCTCACGGAAAACCCTGACGCGTTGCGTCGCCTGTTGACCCTGTGCGCCGCCAGCCCGTGGATCGCCGAACAGATCACACGCTTCCCGCTGCTGCTGGATGAGCTGCTTAACGAAGGCCGTTTGTTCAAGCCGCCATTGGCGCCGGAGCTTGCGGCTGAGCTGCGCGAGCGCCTGACGCGCATCCCCGAGGACGACCTTGAGCAACAGATGGAAGCCTTGCGTCACTTCAAGTTGGCTCACCGCCTGCGCGTGGCCGCGTCTGAAATCGCCGGCAGCTTGCCGCTCATGAAAGTCAGCGACTACCTGACCTGGCTCGCCGAGGCCATCCTCGAGCAAGTGCTGGCCCTGGCCTGGCGCCAGACCGTCGCGCGCCACGGCTCGCCGCAGCGGTTGGACGGTACGCTGTGCGATCCTGGGTTCATTATTGTCGGTTACGGGAAAGTCGGCGGGATCGAACTGGGGCATGGTTCGGACTTGGACCTGGTGTTTATCCACGACGGCGACCCGCAGGCCGAAACCGATGGCGCCAAGCCGATTGATGGCGCGCAGTTCTTCACGCGCCTGGGCCAGCGGATCATTCACCTGCTGACCACCCAGACCAACTCCGGCCAGCTGTATGAAGTGGACATGCGCCTGCGGCCTTCCGGCGCCTCCGGGCTGTTGGTCAGTTCACTGGGAGCGTTTGATCGCTATCAACAAAATGAAGCCTGGACCTGGGAACATCAGGCATTGATCCGTGCGCGGGTGCTGGTCGGTAGCCAGGATGTGGGGCATGGGTTCGAACGGGTCCGGGCTAAAGTGTTGGGGCGGGAGCGGGATCTGGCGAAGCTGCGCCAGGAGGTGAGCGAGATGCGCGCGAAGATGCGTGACAACCTGGGTACCAAGACCACGGCGGCCGGCACTGGCGCCAATGCCTTCGAAGCCACGGCGGCGTTCGACCTCAAGCAGGACGCCGGAGGTATCGTCGATATTGAATTTATGGTGCAATACGCGGCTTTGGCATGGTCTGCGCAACATCCATCGTTGCTGCGCTATACCGACAATATCCGCATTCTGGAAGGCCTGGAGCAGGTGGGCTTGATGCCCGCCGCCGATGCCCACCTGCTGCGTGAGGTGTATAAGGCCTACCGTTCCGCCGCGCACCGCCAGGCCTTGCAAAACGAGGCCGGTACGGTGGCCGGGGATCAGTTCGCCGACGAGCGGCGCCAGGTGATGCGAATCTGGAAAGAACTGGGGTTAAGCTGAAACTTGATGAATTGAGCGACGCCGATCTGATGTGGAAACCGGCTTTATGTGGGAGCGGGCTTGCTCGCGGAGCAGGCGCTGCGGTCTGTCTATCGGGCTGCGGTGATGCCTTCGCGAGCAAGCCCGCTCCCACACAAACCGGTGTTCACACAAACCCGGTCTTATAGTCATTATCGAGGCGGGGAGGCATAAGCCTCCCCGCATCGTTTGTGGAAACTACATGAATATTCTGATCGTTGGGCCCAGCTGGGTCGGTGACATGGTGATGGCGCAGACACTGTTTCAGTGCCTGCGCATGCGCTACCCAGACTGCCAGATCGACGTGCTCGCCCCTGAGTGGAGCCGGCCGATCCTTGAGCGCATGCCCGAGGTGCGCAAGGCCTTGAGCTTCCCGCTCGGTCACGGTGCCCTGGAGTTGGCGACCCGCCGCCGCATCGGTAAATCCCTGGCGGGCGAATACAACCAGGCGATCCTGTTGCCCAACTCCCTCAAGTCGGCGCTGGTGCCGTATTTTGCCGGCATCCCCAAACGCACCGGCTGGCGCGGCGAGTTTCGCTACGTGCTGCTCAATGATGTGCGCAGGTTGGACAAATCCCGCTACCCGCTGATGATCGAGCGTTTCATGGCCCTGGCGTATGAGCCGGGTGCCGAGTTGCCCAAGCCGTATCCGCGCCCGAGCCTGCAGATCGACCCGGTCAGCCGCGACGCCGCCCTGGTCAAGTTCGGCCTGCAACTCGACCGTCCGGTCCTGGCGCTGTGCCCAGGGGCCGAGTTTGGCGAGTCCAAGCGCTGGCCGTCGGAACACTACGCCAAGGTCGCCGAGGCCAAGATCCGCGAAGGTTGGCAGGTGTGGTTGTTTGGTTCGAAGAAGGATCATCCGGTGGGTGAAGATATTCGCCAGCGCCTGATTCCCGGCCTGCGCGAAGAGTCGGTCAACCTCAGTGGTGACACGTCCCTGGCCGAGGCCATCGACCTGCTGTCCTGCGCCGATTCGGTGGTGTCCAACGACTCCGGCCTGATGCACGTCGCCGCCGCGCTGAACCGCCCATTGGTGGCGGTGTACGGCTCCACTTCCCCTGGTTTCACCCCGCCTTTGGCCGATAAGGTCGAAGTCGTGCGCCTGGGCCTGGAGTGCAGTCCGTGCTTTGAGCGCACTTGCCGTTTCGGTCACTACAACTGCATGCGCCAATTGCTGCCGCAACCGGTGAACGAAGCCTTGCAGCGGTTGCAGGGCTCTGTGGTCGAGGTCCGATAGTTTGCGCGTACTGGTAATCAAGACCTCATCCCTGGGCGATGTGATCCACGCGTTGCCGGCACTGACCGACGCAGCGCGGGCGATCCCCGGCATTCAATTCGACTGGGTCGTGGAAGAAGGCTTCGCCGAGATTCCCACCTGGCATCCGGCGGTCGACAAGGTCATCCCGGTGGCAATTCGTCGCTGGCGCAAAAACATCTGGCAGACCCTCAAAAGTGGCGAATGGCGGCGCTTCAAGCAGCAGGTCCAGTCGACCAAGTACGACCTGGTGATCGACGCCCAAGGCCTGCTTAAAAGCGCCTGGCTGACCCGCTATGTACGTGCCCCGGTAGCCGGTTTCGACAAGCACTCGGCCCGCGAGCCGTTCGCAGCACGCTTCTACTCCCGGCGCCTGGCCGTGGCCCCCGGGCAACATGCGGTGGAGCGTTTGCGCCAACTGTTCGCCGTGGCGCTGGGTTATGACTTGCCCAAAGGCTTGGGCGACTATGGCCTGAGCGTCGACAAGCTGCTCGGCCTACCGCCGAAAAAGCCCTTCGTCCTGCTGCTGCACGGCACCACCTGGGACACCAAGCACTGGCCCGAAACCTACTGGCGCGAGCTGGCCGAACGCATGGGGCGCCTGGGTGTGGACGTGAAATTGCCCTGGGGCAACGCCGCCGAAAAAGCCCGCGCCGAACGCTTGGCCCAGGGCCTGCAAAACGCCGAAGTGCTGCCCAAGCTGAACCTGGCCGGTGTCGCCCGCGTATTGGCCGGCGCCCGCGCCTGCGTGGCGGTGGACACCGGTCTCGGTCACCTGGCTGCTGCGCTGGACGTGCCGACCATTTCCCTGTTCGGCCCGACCAACCCTGGCCTCACTGGTGCCTATGGCAAGGGCCAGATTCACCTGGCCAGCGACTTCCCCTGCGCGCCTTGCCTGCAAAAGCACTGTACCTATCAACCGACGGCCGACGACCTGCGTCGCTTCGACATCACGCGCGAGTCGCCCCTGTGCTTCACTCGCCTGAACCCTGAGCGTGTGGCAAGCCGACTGAGCACGTTGTTATTGGCTGAGGAGCTGCACTGATGCAACTGGCTTTTGTTCTGTACAAATATTTCCCCTTCGGCGGCCTGCAGCGTGACTTCATGCGCATCGCCCTGGAATGCCAGCAGCGCGGCCATCAGATTCGTGTCTACACGCTGATCTGGGAAGGCGATATCCCGCCCGGTTTCGAAGTGCTGGTGGCGCCGGTCAAGGCGTTCTTCAACCATCGGCGCAACGAGAAACTCAGCGCCTGGATGGAGGCCGACCTGGCCAAGCGCCCAGTGGACCGCCTGATTGGTTTCAACAAAATGCCTGGCCTGGACGTGTACTACGCCGCCGACGGCTGCTTTGAAGACAAGGCGCAAAACCTGCGCCATTCGCTGTACAAAAGCTTTGGCCGTTATCGCCACTTTGCCGAGTACGAGCGCGCGGTGTTTGCCAAGGATGCCAAGACCGAAGTCCTGATGATTTCCGAAGTGCAGCAGCCGCTGTTCATCAAGCATTACGACACCCCGCTGGAACGCTTCCACTTGCTGCCGCCGGGCATTGCCCAGGACCGGCGCGCGCCGCCGAACGCCGCCGAGATTCGCGAAGGTTTCCGCAAGGAATTCAACCTGGGCGCAGACGATCTGTTGCTGGTGCAGATAGGCTCCGGCTTCAAGACCAAGGGCGTCGACCGCAGCCTCAAGGCCGTGGCCGCCTTGCCATCGGAGCTGAAAAAACGCACGCGCCTGTTTGTAATCGGCCAGGACGACCCCAAGGTATTCCAGTTGCAGAGCGCCACGTTGGGGCTGGGCGATAACGTGCAGTTCCTCAAAGGCCGCAGCGATATCCCGCGCTTCCTGCTGGGCGCCGACCTGTTGATCCACCCGGCGTACAATGAAAACACTGGCACCGTATTGCTCGAAGCCCTGGTGGCCGGGCTGCCGGTGCTGGTCTCGGCGGTGTGTGGTTATGCCCACTACATCCATGAGGCCGACAGCGGCCTGGTACTGGATGAGCCGTTTGAACAAACGCAGCTGAACCAGTATTTGGCCCAGATGCTCACCGACACTGCACAGCGCGCGGCCTGGAGCCGCAATGGGTTGGCCTTCGCCGAGACGGCCGACCTCTACAGCATGCCGCAGCACGCGGCAGATGTGATTCTGGCGGAGCCAAAACGATGAAATTGATTCTTGCCGAACCGTTCAAGACGTTGTGGGCCGGGCTTGATGCCTTTGCCGAAGTCGAGAAACTGCAAGGCCAGGTATTTCGTGAGCTGGCGGCGCGTCGCACCTTGCGCACCGAGGTCGATGGCCGCCCGTTTTTCGTGAAAATCCATCGCGGCATTGGTTGGGCGGAAATCTTCAAGAACCTGATCACCGCCAAGTTGCCGGTGCTCGGCGCCGGCCTGGAGTGGGACGCCATCCACCGTTTGCAGGCACTGGGTGTGCCGACCATGACCGGCGTGGCGTTCGGCGAAAAGGGCAGCAACCCGGCGGACCAGCATTCGTTCATCATCACCGAAGAGCTGGCGCCGACGATCAGCCTGGAAGACCTGACGATCAATTGGGTTGCCGAGCCGCCTGCGCCTGCGTTGCGCCACGCCCTGACGGCTGAGCTGGCGCGCATGGTCGGTGATATGCACCGAGGTGGCGTCAATCACCGCGACTGCTACCTGTGCCACTTTCTGCTGGACACCTCGAAGCCCATTGATGCCAGCACGATCAAGCTGTCGGTGATCGACCTGCACCGTGCCCAATTGCGGGCCCATCTGCCGCTGCGCTGGCGCGACAAGGACCTGTCGGCGCTGTACTACTCGGCGCTGGAAATCGGCCTGACCCGCCGCGACAAGCTGCGCTTTCTCAAGGGCTACTTCCGCCAACCGCTGCGCCAGATCCTGGCCGAGCAATCGGCGTCGTTGAGCCTGATGCAGCGCAAGGCCGACAAGCTCTATGCGCGCAAGCAACGTTACGGGGATGCGATCTGATGGCGGGTTGGAACCTGGAGCCTGCCTACGCCCACCTAGCGGATGATTTTGGAAGCCTCGAAGCCGTCTTTGCCCTGCAAGGCGAGCGGCTGACCCGCGACCCGCTGTCGGAGGTGGTCCGGGTGGAGCGCGGCGGGGTCAATTACTACGTCAAGCGCTACGTCGGCGCCGGCAAGGGCTTGCGGCGTTACCTGGGCAAGCCCCGGGTCAAGTCCGAATGGCAGAACCTCAAGCGCTTCGCCAAGTGGGGCATTCCCACTGCCGACGTGGTTGCCTGGGGCCTGGAACGCAAAGGCCTGGCCTACGACCGTGGTGCGATGATCACCCGCGAGTTGCCGAGGACGGAAGACCTGTCGGTGCTGGCCGAGCGTAATGATGCACGCCTGCGCGATCCGAAGTGGGTCGACGCGGTGAGCCGCCAGCTCGCTGAATACACGCGCACCATGCACGATCATCGGTTTACCCATAACGATTTGAAGTGGCGCAACCTGCTGATCGACGACCAGACCACCCTGTACCTGATCGATTGCCCCAACGGCGATTTCTGGCGCGGCTTCTGGCTCAAGTACCGTATTACCAAAGACCTGGCCTGCCTGGACAAGGTGGCCAAGTATCACCTGTCCGCCACCCAGCGCCTGCGCTTCTACATGCAGTACCGTCAGCGCCGGCACCTGAGTGCTTCGGACAAGCAGCGTATTCGCCACGTGGTGAAGTTTTTCGAGGGACGTGAATGAGTGATTTCCTGGCGGCTGAAGACCGTGCGCTGCTGGAGCGCAACGGCCTGGCGACGTTCGATGCCCTGTGGGCCAAACAACTGGATGCGGTGGACGAGCCGAATACCAGTCGCGGCGGCTGGAGCAGCGTGTTTCGCCTGGAGCTCGACGGCCACGGTTACTACCTCAAGCGCCAGAGCAATTACCTGACGCGCAGCCTGCACCGCCCCTTCGGCGAACCGAGCTTCTCCCGCGAATTCCGCAATATCAGCCGTTACCGCAAGCTCGGTATTCCTGCCTTGCAAGCGGCGTTCTACGGGGAGCGAAAAGTCGCTGGCGAACACCGCGCGATGCTGCTGACCCGCGCCCTGGACGGCTTGAATGACCTGGATTCGTTGCTGGAGCAGTGGCCTTCACTGAGCGATGCCCAGCACCGCGCGATCCTGCTGGCCTGTGGCCAACTCGCACGCCGACTGCACAGCGTCGGCCAAGTGCATGGCTGTTTCTACCCCAAGCATATTTTCCTGCAGGCCACCGGTGACGGTTATGCCGCGCAGTTGATCGACCTGGAGAAAACCCGCCCGCTGCTGTTCGGCTGGCGTGATCGGGTCAAGGATCTGGAGCCGTTGTTGCGTCGCGCACCACAATGGTCCGATGCGCAGGTCCGCCAACTGTTGGCGGCCTATCTGGAACAGCCTGAGGGCAGCGAGTTGGTCGCCACTTGGTTCCAGCGCCTTGGCGCTCGTCGTAGCCATAAGGAAAACCGTTGATGCGTTTGTCCGAGCTGAAAACCGCCGGCCGTACTCCCACCCTGCCGCTGACGATTGAACTGGTCGATGCGGCGGGCCCAGGCCAGTTGCAACTGCTGAGCCTGTTGCGTGTGCTGCCGGGCGAGCGCTACGTAGGCGCAGCGGTGTGGCGCGGGCGTCCGGTGCTGGCCAAGTTGCTGGTGGGCAGCAAGGCGGCGCGGCACTTTCAGCGTGAACTCAATGGCGTGCGCCTGCTCGCCGAGCAAGGCCTGACCACACCGTTGTTGCTGGCCGATGGCTTGCAGGAAGGCGAGGGCGGTTGGCTGTTGTTCGAATTTATCGAAGGCGCCGAGAGCTTGGCGGACGCCTGGCACGCGGTCGAAGGTCTGCCGCCCTTGGCTGACGAGCAAACTGCGGTGCTTGCCGAGGCATTGGGTGCTATTGCCCTGATGCACACCAAAGGCCTGTGGCAGGAAGACCTGCACCTGGACAACTTGCTGCGTCGGGACGGCAAGCTGTATTTGATCGATGGTGCCGGGATTCGCGTGGAAGAGGCGGGCAAGCCCCTGTCGCGCAACCGCGTACTGGAAAACCTTGGGGTGTTTTTCGCCCAATTGCCGAAGCATCTCGAGCCGTTTAACGAAGAACTGCTGGTGTATTACCTGCTGGGCAACGGCGAGCACGCTTTGCCCTTGGAGGCCTTGGAGAAACAGGTGCGCAAGGTCAGCGCTTGGCGCCTGAAGGACTTTCTCAACAAGGTCGGTCGCGAATGCACGCTGTTCAGTGTGCTGCGCGGGCCGTTTGCCCTGCGTGTAACCCGTCGCGAGGAAGAAGTCGCGATGCTGGCGGTGCTGGAACAGGCCGATGCCTTGCTCGAGCAGGGCCACTTGTACAAGACCGGTGGAACCGCCACGGTGGCCAAGGCCGAAGTGGCGGGTCGCCCATTGGTGATCAAGCGTTACAACATCAAGAGTTTCGCCCACTGGTTCAAGCGCTTCTGGCGCCCAAGCCGTGCCTGGCATTCCTGGCGTGAAGGCAATCGCCTGGTGTTCCTCGGTATCGCTACGCCCAAGCCGCTGGCCGTGCTGGAAAAGCGCTTTTTCGGCCTGCGCGGTCGCGCTTACCTGATTACCGAATTCCTGCCGGGGCCGGACATCATCGAGCGCTTTGCGCCTTACATTGAGAGCGGTGACGCGCCGGAGAACGAACTGCTCGCCCTGGATCACCTGTTCGCCGAGCTGATCCGCGAGCGCATCAGCCATGGCGACTTCAAGGGGCATAACCTGTTCTGGGACAAGGATCGCTGGTCGTTGATCGACCTGGATGCCATGCGCCAACACAGCACCCAAGCCAGCTTCGCCCCGGCGTTTGCCAGGGACCGCGCGCGGTTCATGCGTAATTGGCCGCAGGACAGTGCGTTGTATCAACTGATTGATCAGCGCCTGCCCAAACAGATCGAGGCCTGAAGGCCGGTTACTGAGCCTTGACCAGCGTCGTACGAATGTCGACCTTGTTCTGAGTATTGTCCTGGCTGGCGAAGAAGTACCCGTAGTCCTCCAGGTACATGACGGTGCTGGTGGCGCGGTATTGATCGCCAGCGGCGGTGCAATTGAGCGCTTTGGCATTGCCGCTCAGCGCCGAGTTGAGTGTGCTGGCCGCCAATTCGCGTTCCACGACGCAGGTCGAATCGCGGGACAGCAGGCGCTCCTCTTCGGCGGTAGTGCGACTGCGCTCCTTCACCTTGAGCCCCAGCCTAGCGCGACGATAATCGCGATGTGTTTCATGAGCGTTCCTTGCAGGCTAGAGGGGGATCAGGGCCTTTCGACCGCCCGCATCGCGGCTTGTGCGCGGCGCGCTGATCAGAATGGGTACTCCGCGCCCGCACCCGCATACCACGAGCGACCCGGTGCCGCTTCGTAGTAGCGGTTGTTGCCATCGCCGACGATCACCGAGCCGACGTACTGGCGGTCGAGCAGGTTATCCAGGCGCAGGGTCTGGTGGAAGGTCCAGTGTTCGACCTTCTGCTCGAAGCGCGCACGCCAGTTGAACACGCTGTAGGCCGGTGCGGCGTGTCGGCTGTTGGTGTCCTCGACGTAGACCTTGCTGCGGTAAATGCCTTCGATGGCGGTGCTGACCCAGTCGCGGGGCTTCCAGTTCAGTTCGGCGAACAGCGTGGTTTGCGGCACGCCGGGCAGGTAGTTGCCCTTGTCGACGGCGGTGCTGCCGCCGCTGACGAAGTCGCTGTCGTAAGTAGCTTGCAGGCGGGTGTAGGCGAGGCTGCTGCTCCACTGTTCGCTGAGCTGGCTTTCGAGGCCCAGTTCGAAACCGCGGCGCAGGGTGCGGCCGGCGTTTTGGTAAGTCGTGCGACCGCCGCTGGATTGCTGAACCACTAACTCGTCTTCGGTGGTGATTTGGAACACGGCAGCGTTGATGCGGGTGTCCTGGCCGACACGTGCTTTCAAGCCGACTTCATACTGTTTGCTGACCGATGGCTTGAGCGCGAAGTTGAAGCTGTTCGAGTTGCTTGAATAGGCGGATTCAGCTTGCGTCGGCGTTTCAAAACCTTTGCCGGCGCTCACGTAGCCGTGCAAGTCAGGCGTAAACGCGTACATGACGCTGACCGATGGCGTGTTTTTCTGGTAGGTCTTGCTGCCGCTGTCGTTGCCGTCGCTGAGGAAGTGGTCGTCCACGTCCATCTTCATGGTGCTGTGGCGAAGGCCGGCTTGCAGTGTCCAGTCCCCCAGTAGCCAGTTGGCTTGCACGAACGGGTCGAGGCTGGTGGCGGTGTCGATTTCATCACGGCCGAGTGCGCCTTTGACGCCGTGCACACCGTTAACGGTGTTGGAATAGCCTTGGCGATCATCCTCGCTGCGGTCGTAGTCGAGGCCGGCGATTAGCGTCAGGTCGCCGGGTGCGCTGGTGATGGGTTGCAGCCAGTGGACGGAACCGCCGTATAACTTGCGGTCGAAAGCCACCACACCGCCGCGAGCATTGGCGGGGTTTTTCGCGCCACTGGCGAACTTGTCAGGAATCGACAAATACTGAATCACACTCCGCCGTCCCGTATACGCATTCACCTGCAACGTCGCATCGCCGATATAGCGCTCGTAATTCATCCCCAATTGCTGATGATCGATACTTTTGCGCGTGTTGTACGTCAGCGCATTCGCACTCACCGAGCGTGGATCGGCCTTGTACGCTGACCACGTCTGCCCTAGCGGGTCCTGCGTGCCATTCTGCTCCAGGCTGCTGTAGATCAGCGCCAGCTTGCTGTCGTCATCCGGCTGGAAGTTGAGCTTGGCAAAGGTCTGGTCACGTCGCGCGCTGCTGTGGTCGCGGTAGCCGTTGGTGTCCATGCGCGAGGCGTCGAGCACGAAGCCTGCGCCGTGGGTGGCGCCCTCGGCGGTCAGGTGGTTTTTGTTCAGGCCGTTGCTGCCCACCAGGGTTTCGGCGCCGATGCGCGGCGGGCCTTCGCCGTCGCGGGAGAACATCTGGATCACCCCGCCGGCATTGCTGCCATACAGGGTGGCTGCCGGCCCACGCAGTACTTCGATGCGCTCGGAGGTGTCGAGGTTGAAGGTGGCAGCCTGGCCCTGGCCGTCCGGCGTGCTGGCCGGAATGCCGTCGGCGATCAGCTTGATGCCGCGCACGCCGAATGCCGAGCGGGCACCAAAGCCTCGGGAGGAAATCTGCAAGTCCTGGGCATAGTTCTGGCGGTTCTGCACCACCAGGCCGGGCACGCGGGAGAGGGCTTCGGAGGCATTGATGCCGAGTTGACCGTCGCTGATATGTTCACGGTTGATGCCGTCCACCGAGTAGGGCAGGTCGAAGGTCGGGCTGGCGCTGCGTGAGCCGCTGACCACGCTCGGGTCGAGGACCAAAGGCGTGTCATCGGCCAGTGCCGTATTGCTCAGTGTGAGCAGGCCTTGCAGCAACAGGGTGAAGCGGGCGAGGGTGTTCATCAGTCAGCCGGAATCCGTGGCGCGCATAGGAGGTAAACGCGCAAAGGGGCGCGAGTTTAGTGAATCAGGCGAGTTTTATCATTTAGGAGTCGTCTTACGCAGCGAATCGGTGTTCCCGCCCTGGGTCGCCATCCGTTGTGATGTTAGCGTGGCCAGCCTTGGCAGTAACAATGGCTGAAGGGTCAAAAGGGTGGGGTCATGAGGATTACGTCGAAAGTCTTGTGGGTTGCGGTGTCTTTTTCGCTGGCCGGTTGCGGCACCATCAATACCGTCTTCCGACCCGACGCCGTGACCAGCCAGAACCTCAAGGACTCACGCAGCCATTGCGAAAACGTGCCGCGCATCTACAGCGGGGTGATCTACGGGTTTTGCACGCTCAATGGCGAGCCAGCGCCTGACAAGAGCCTTAAGGACAAGAGCCTGATAGACCATGGGGGCAGCGTGTTGCCTATCGTCGCCGTGGAGTTCGTCGCCTCCGGCGTGCTGGACACCCTGGTGCTGCCCTACACCATTTACCGCCAGAATAGGGACGGCAGCATCCAGATCTTCCGCTGATCCCTCTTGACGCTTGTCGCTAACAGCTCCCCACTGCTTTTAAGCTATAATCCCGCCCTTTAGCTGTTTCCTGCCCAGGCAGGGGGCACACTTTTTTCAGGCGTAACCCGCCTGCATGCAGACTAAAAGAGGCTAGACCCCTGTGGCATTGACGATTCTTGGCCTGTCCGGCGCCCTTAGCCATGATCCTTCCGCAGCCTTGTATATCGACGGCAAGCTGATCGCGGCCGCCGAAGAAGAGCGCTTCGTACGCGACAAACATGCAAAGAACCGCATGCCTTACGAATCGGCGAAGTTCTGCCTGGAACAGGCCGGTATCAAGCCTTCCGACGTTGACGTGGTCGCGATCCCGTTCGCCCCGATCAGCCTGTTCGGCGAGGCGCGCTGGCACTACGCCAAGCGTTACTGGTACGCCCCCGACCGCGCCCTCGACGCGATCCTGATGGGCAACCGTCGCTACAAGCGCTACCGCAACAAGATCGTCTGGTGCCTGGAGCAACTGGGCTTCGATCCTAAGAAAATCAAGATCGAACCGGTTGAACACCACCTGGCCCACGCCTCCAGCGCCTACCATTGCTCTGGTTTCCAGGAGAAAACCGCGATCCTCGGGATCGACGGTAAAGGTGAGTACGCCACCACGTTCTTCGGCTACGGCGAAAACGGCAAGATCCACAAGATCAAGGAATTCTACGATCCAGACTCCCTCGGTGGCCTGTATGGCGCGATCACCGAGTTCCTCGGTTTCGAGATGCTCGACGGTGAGTTCAAGGTCATGGGCATGGCGCCGTACGGCGATGCCAGCAAATACGATTTCTCGCGCCTGGCCTCCTTTGAGAACGGCGAGTTGGTGATCAACACCGACTACGCTAACGTCATCGGCCTGCGCCGCTACAAAGAGAAGGGCAAGGGCTTCTACTTCTCGCCAAAACTGATCGAGTGGCTGGGTCCAAAGCGCGAAGGCGATATCGCCGACGAGCCGTACATCCACTACGCCGCCAGCATGCAAGCGCTGTTCGAGAAACTGGCCCTGCAGATGATCGACCACTACCTGGGCGACATCCTCAAGGACACCGGCAAACTGGCCTTCGCCGGCGGTTGCGCGCTGAACGTCAAGCTGAACCAGAAGATCATCGCCCGTGACGACGTCAAAGAGCTGTTCGTGCAGCCGGCGTCGGGCGATGCCGGCACTGCGGTCGGTGCGGCGGCGTATGTGTCCCACGCCCGTGGTGTGCCGGTCGAGAAGATGGAACACGTCTACCTCGGCCCGTCCTACAGCAACGAAGACGTGATTGCCGCGTGCGCCAAGCACGAGAGCAAGCCGAACTGGCGCAAGATCGAGAACATGCCACAGCGCGTCGCCAAGATCATGGTCGACGGCAACCCGGTGGCCTGGTTCCAGGGCCGCATGGAGTTTGGTCCGCGCGCCCTGGGCGGTCGTTCGATCATCGGTTGCCCGAGCGCGACCGGTGTGGCGGATCGCATCAACCACCAGATCAAGTTCCGCGAGCGCTGGAGGCCTTTCTGCCCGTCGATGCTCGACACCGTGGCCCCGCAGATGATCAAGGTCGATCACCCGGCGCCGTTCATGACCTTCACCTTTGAAGTGTCCGAAGAGTGGAAGACCCGCGTGCCGGAAGTGGTCCATGAAGATGGTACCTCCCGCGCCCAGGTGCTCAAGCGCGAATACAACCCGCGCTACTACGACATGATGAAAGAGCTGGAAGTGCTCACCGGCAACGGCGTGTCCCTGAACACCTCGCTCAACCGTCGTGGCGAAGCGATGATCTGCTCGCCGACCGACGCGCTGAACATGTTCTTCGGCTCTGACCTGCAGTACCTGATCATGGAAGACATCCTGGTCGTCAAGGATGGCGTGGACCCTTATGACGCGCTCGGCTGACCGCCACGTCCTGCAGTTCTGCCACGGCTATGACGGGCCATTCCTCGATTGTGCGCGGCAGTACGCCAGTTTGTTCGCAGGGTCAGGCTACAAGGTGACCACGGTGTTTCTCACCGGGGTCGCCGACCCTGAGGTGGCGGCCGGTTGCGCCAGTGATGAAGTGTTGTTCATGGAGTACAGCTCGAAGGCCATCCGTGGCCTCAAGCTGGGCGCCATCGCCGAGCTGCGCAAGATTGCCGCGTCGCGCAACTTCAGTTTCTGCATCGCGCACCGCGCCAAGCCGATCTACATCGCGCTGCTCGCCACGCGCTTGCAGGTGATTGGCGTGCATCACGCTTTTGGCGACTACCAGCGCCGGGGGCGTCGGCTGTTTGCAACGATTTTTCGCCAGCGCCTGAGCTTGTTGGGCGTCTCCGATGCCGTGCGCGATGACATCCGTCGCTGCCTGCCGAAATGGCCGGCGGCGCGTATCCAGACCTTGTACAACCGCATTGATGTCGAAAGCCTGCAGGCCCAGCAGGTTTCGAAGGATGAGGCGCGCGACGCCCTTGGCTTGTCGCCGGATGAGTGGGTGGTCGGCAATGTCGGCCGCCTGCACCCGGACAAGGATCAGGCCACGCTGCTCAAAGGTTTTGCCCTGGCATTGCCAACGTTACCGGCTGAAAGTCGTCTGGCGATCCTCGGCACCGGACGCCTGGAGCAGGACCTGAAAGAGCAGGCGCGCGAGCTGGGGATTGCCGACAAGGTTGTGTTTCTCGGCCAGGTGCCGGAGGCGCGTCGCTATTTCCGTGCGTTTGACGTGTTTGCGTTGAGCTCCGACCACGAACCCTTTGGTATGGTGTTGCTGGAAGCCATGGCGGCCGGCGTCCCCTTGCTCGCCACCGCCTGTGGCGGCGCGCGGGAAGTGGTTGAGGGCGTTGGTATCCTGTTTCCCTTCGGCGACGGCGAGCACCTGGCCCAAGGGCTGGGGCACTTGGCTGCGATGGATCAGCACCAGCAACGCCAGTGCGCTGATTTGATGCTGGAGCGCCTGCACGCACGATTCTCGGATCAGGCGGTGCGCGCTACTTTCTGGCAACTGCCGCATGTCATTGAACTGACCGCGAGGGCTTGATGCTCAATCGATTTCAAGGCTGGCGCGAGCGCGGCTGGTCCGTCGTCGATGCGCCTGCATACAGCGAGGCCTGGCAGCGTTTTGGCGGCAGCGTCGCGACGCATCCGCAAGTGATCGAACGCCTGGCCGGGTTGGCGCAGATTCCGGTGCGTTACTTGGCCTGGGAGCAGGCGGGTGAGCTCAAAGCGTGCATTGCCACCTGGGGGCGCGACCTGGCGCTGTCCAAGGATGTACTTAAGCGCAGTGGCAAGAAAGGCCTGTTCGATCTGGGCAATGCCGAGCTGATCCTGCCGGCCGCCGCCGACGCGCAGGCACCGCTGAGGCAGCGTGCGCGCTACCTGTCTGCGCTGAACGAAGGGCGTTTCAGCGGCCTCAAGCTTCAGGCCGAGCAGTTGGCCATGGCGCGAACGCCCGAAGAACTGTCGAAGAAGTTTCGCTACAACCAGCGCCGCGAACTGCGTTTGCTGGAAGAGGCGGGCGGCGTGGTGCGGTCGGTCAGTGAGTTTTCCAGTGCGGAGCTGGCGTCCATCTACTGTGACCTGTTCCTGCGCCGCTGGGGCTTCACCGCCACAGGCGCCGAGCGCATGGCCGAGGTCATCGAGCTGATGCGCGAGTGGTTGATCGGCTCGGTGATTTTTCTGAATGACGCACCCATCGCAATCCAGTTGGTGTATCGGGTCGAGTCGCCGCAATGGATCAGTGTGGAGTACGTCAACGGTGGGGTCGATCCTGAAACTCGCGCCTTTAGCCCCGGCAGCGTGCTGAGCTTTCTCAATACCCAGAGCGCCTGGGAGCAGGCACGCGAAGTCGGCAAGCCACTGCGCTTTTCCTTTGGCCGCGCCGACCGCGAATACAAGGACCGTTGGTGCAACCCTGTGCAGGTATTCAGCGTATGACCCGCAAGCAGCAATTGCTCAAACGTCACCGGCGCAACAAGCGTACGGCGCTGATCATTGGTGTGTTGCTGCTGTTGCTGGTCGGCATCCTGGTGGTCTGGTGGTTACCGTTGCTGTTGGCGCTGCTGGCCTGGGTGGCCCATGAAGCGTGGTTTGCCGACCACCTGTTCTACGCGCCCAACGAAGATTACCAGTACCGTTTCGCGGCGGATGCCGAGCTGGCGGGCGTGCGCTTGGAAAATGGGCGCTTGCTGCTGGATCAGGCGGTTGACGCGGACGCGACGGTGGTGCTGGCGATCAAGGTCAAGAGCACTTGGCTGGGGCGTTTTTTTGACCCGAGCGTCGAGCTGGTGGACGATCGGCAAACCTTTGAGCGTGGCGTCAACGGCGTGCGTTACCTGAACCTCAGCGGTTTGGCGCTGAGCGACTTAACGTTGCGCGGTCGCCATTGCCGATTGCTCGGCACGCCCCGTCTGTGGGCCTGGACCCATCCGGACTACCGCGCACAGCGCGTGATGGTGATCGCGCCCCACGCCGACGATGCTGAATTGGCGGCCTTCGGCCTGTACAGCCAGGCTGAAAATCCCTGGATCGTCACCCTGACGGCAGGTGAAATCGAAGCCGAGCATTATGAGCAGATGGGCCTGGACGCGGTCGAAGCCTCGCGCATCAAAGGCCGCCTGCGTGCCTGGGACAGCATCGCCGTGCCGCTCTGGGCGGGTGTGCCCCAGGCCCACTGCGTGCAGCTGGGCTATTTCTGCCTGCAGTTGCAGGCGATGCAGGCCGCGCCGGACCTGCCCTTCGCTTCCCGCGAGGCAGAGCTGACGGACGTGCGGCCATTCCGTCAGTTCAACCCCTTTCCATTACCGGCGGACAGCGACGGCCTGCCCACCTGGAACAACCTGTTGGCCGACCTGCGCCAAGTACTGTTAATGGCGCGCCCGGAAGTGATCGTGTTGCCGCATCCGGTATTGGACCCGCATCCAGACCATGTCTGTGCGCAGCAAGCCGTGATGGAGGCGCTGGAAGGGCTGGAGTGGCAGCCGACCACTGTGCTGGGCTATGCCAACCACTTGCATGACAATGATCGTTGGCCAATGGGCGCCTCCGGAGATAGTGTCGCTTTGCCACCAGTCTTTGATTCGGCGTACACTCTGCAACCCTATTGCCTGTCGGTCTGCGAAGAGCTGCAGCGTGATAAGGCCATGTCGCTTGGCATGATGCATGATTTGCAACCGAGGATGCCATTAAAGCGGCGTATGCGGCGCGCCATACAGCGCCTGTTGGCGGCACGGACCGTTTCGCCCTGGGGCGAGAACGAGTTCTTCCGCAAAGCCATTCGACGGCATGAAATTTTTTGGCTTATTGACCGCAAGTAAAGTTATGCCATGTCTGGAGCGCTGAGCGCTCCTGTAGTAATGACAGTGAGTCTCCTATGATCAATCCGCCCCCCCGTATCCTTTTTCTCATTCCTTATTTTGGCCGCTGGCCATTCTGGATGCCGTTTTTTCTCGAAAGCTGCCGACGCAACGCGGATATCAACTGGCTTTTATTCAGCGACTGTCCGCTGCCTGACAACATTCCCGAAAATGTCAAAATCGAGCGTATTACTTTCGCTGATTATTGCGCATTGGTGTCACGGCGTTTACATATCAACTTTGCGCCACAGGCGCCTTACAAATTGTGTGATATCAAGCCCGCGTTGGGGCATATCCATGTCGATCGTCTCGATGGCTACGACTTCTGGGCTTTTGGTGATCTGGACCTCATCTACGGTGACCTGCGTCAGTATTTCAGCGCCGAGCGGTTGGCTCGTTATGACCTGTTTTCCACTCATGAGCGACGGGTTGCCGGCCACTTGTGTGTGATGCGTAACACCGCCAAAAAACGCCAAGTGTTCATGAAGATCAAGGATTGGAAAGCGCGCTTCACCGATCAGGCGCATCATGCGCTGGATGAGGGTGCGTTCAGTCGTATTTTTCTGTGGCGCAAAAATTTTCCGAAACCGTTGTTCGAGCTGGTGGGTAAGTTCAACACGTGGCGCCGACGCAGTGAATTCATCGAGGCGTTCAGCACGCCGGGTGGCGTAATCAAGTGGCATGACAACAGTTATTGCTTTCCTGATCAGTGGTTCTGGAATAACGGCCGCCTGACCAATGACAGGGATGGCGAGCGTGAGTTTCCGTATTTGCATTTTGTGTGTTGGAAGCGTAATCAGTGGCCTTTGTTACCGGAGCCAGACATCGAGTCTGTCGCGGCGCTTGCTGCTGAGACATCTTGGGTTATTGATTCCAAAGGTTTCCATCGAGGAGAGTTATGAGTCAGCGTTTCAAGGTCCTGCAATTGCAGCCTGACTACAATGTTAAATCCCACGATTTTGCCGACTTGGCCGAACAGATCGTTAAGGCATTGCCCTCGGACCGCTATGAAGTTACGGCCGCGTTCCTGCGTGGTCGTCCTGGGGCTGCGGACCCGGTCAGTCGTGCGGATACTTCGGTCTACTTTGAGTTTTCCGACAAATCCCTCAAGGGGTTGCGGCTGAGCGCCATGTGGCGGTTGTACCAATTCTGCCGCAAGGAAAAGTTTGATGTCGTTGTGTGCAACCGCTTCAAACCAGTCAATATCATGTTGCAACTCAATCGCTGGCTGAAAATCCCGCTGTGTATCGGTATCTCCCACGGCTTTGGTGAGTATGACCGTCTTTATCGGCGCAAGCAGGCGCAACGCTGGATCGACGAGCACTGGCGCTTTGTCGGTGTATCGCCCGCGGTCAAGCAATACCTGTTGAACTGCCAGTGCGGGTTTACCGATAGCAATACCTACGCCATTACCAATGCCATCGACATCGCACAGGCCGAAGCCTTGCAGCATTCGCGCGAACGCGCGCGTGAGTTGTTGGGGCTTGCCCCTTCCGTACGTTTGGTCGGCGCCTTGGGTCGCCTGGTGCCCGTCAAGGGGCACACCTATCTGTTGCAAGCGTTTGCGGCACTCAAGGAAAAATACCCCACGGCACAGCTTGCCATCATTGGCGCAGGGCGCGAGGAGTCCAGCCTGGCGGCTCAGATCCAGAGTCTTGGCCTTGATGGTCGCGCTCACTTGCTGGGATTCAAGGAAAATGCCCTTCAGTACGTTCGAGCCTTCGACATCTGGGTGATGCCTTCACTGGCAGAGGGCCTGGGGCTCGCACTATTGGAGGGAATGAGCGGTCGCCTGCCTGTGATCGCCTCAAGTGTACCGGCCATGCTTCCCTTGATTGAGGGGGCCGGTGGCCTTGCGGTAGAGCCAGCTAACGTACCCGGCCTGACCCAGGCGCTGGACACCTACCTGGCGCTGTCCGAAGAAGCGCTCGCGCGCAAGGGCGAACAGGCTTACCAGTACCTGCAGGCACAGCACGACATTGAGGTGTTCCGTCAGGAGTATCTGGAACTGATTGATTCAGGATTGGCTCAAGCACATAGGAACAATGTATGAACCCGAGTCAGCCTTTGGTGACAGTGATCATCGCGTCTTACAATCATGGCCCATACATTGAGGAAAGTATCCTCAGTGTCCTGAACCAGACGTACCCCAACATTGAGTTGCTGGTGATTGACGATGGCTCTACAGACGACAGTGTCGAGCGTATTCGTCGATTGCAGGAACACCATGGGTTCGACTTTCGCGTCCAGAAGAATCAAGGGCTGACCAATACGCTCAATGGTGCCATCGCCCGGAGCGAGGGCGCGCTTATTGTGCCGTTCGGTTCCGATGACATTATGTTGCCGGAGCGCATTGCGACCCAGGTGGCTTATATGGATGGCAAGCCTGAGGTGGGTATCTGTGCCGGTAACATTGAGCTGATCGATGCCCAGGGTGAGTTGTTTCCGGAAAAGAGCCAGCGGCGGGACGTGCCGTTCCGGCGCCTGGACTTCGACGACATGTTCATGGAACGTAAGCCTTACCCACCTGCGCCCACGTTGATGATCCGTCGCGAGGCACTGGAAAAGGTCGGTGGGTTCGACCCTGAGATTCGCCTGGAAGACTTGTTGATCGAGTTGAAAATCACCCACGCCGGCTACTTCATCGATGGTCTTAGCGTGGTCATGGCCCGCTACCGCAAGCACGCCACCAACTCGTACAAGAATCACCGGTTTATGATCGACAATATTTTGCGTTCATACGCATTGTTTAGCGACCATCCGAAATATGACGAGGTGCGTTACAAGTTTCTCAGCTCCATGTTCCTTAAAACCTCTAACCGCAATCGCATGTTAGCGCGGGAACTGCTGGCACAGATCCCGTTTCGGGTGTGGAATAAGAAAACCTGGCGTGGCTTGGCGCGGCTGTATTTTTCCCCGTTGGAAAAAGACTGATACCGCTGCCGTGCGCCCCCCCCCCCCCGGGGGGGCGCACAGACTCGCTTGTTAAGCGATTGGACGGGCCAACGTCAGTACATGTTCACGTATCTTGACCGTGGCCCGTTGCGACGCGACGGACGCATAGCCCTTCGCCAGCTGCTCGAAATGTGCCTCGAACAACCAATTGCGATCCTGCGGGTAGCGTTGCATATGCTTGAGATTACGCTGACGGAGCGCATCGCTTAGCGCGGACGGGTAGATACGCATGTCGGCCAGGTCAATCAGCCCGAACTCACCATCCTCCATGAGCAGCACATTGCCCAGATGCAGCGAACGGAAATAAACGCCGTGCTCGTGCAATTGAGCCATGAATTTACCAAAGCGCTCTATCAGCGAATCTCGCAGGCTGCTGTCCAGGCTTTGTAAGGCTTGGCGCAGGGTGCAGCCGGATAATGGCTGATAGCGCACGGCGCTGCTGCCGTCCTGCAAACGATACAGATTCAGGATCAGCGGCGAAGCAATGCCCTTCGACCTGAGCTGCTCACTGTTGATGGCAAAGCGTTCGGAATAGGGGTTGAATCCACCAGAGGTATACCAGCGGCGCGGCCTGAATAGCTTGAGGAAGGTGCGATCCTTCAGTCGCAGAACTTTCGGACCAAGGCCGTCCTCTTCGATGATGTCAGCGCTTTCGTGCAGAGCTGCGAAAGTCTCGGTGTTGGGTGAGCTCATCGGCATGCCCAATAGGCTGTGACGACGCCGAGCGATGCTCAAGCCTGCGAGCAATGCCAGCGGAATCCACAGCAGGAACCAGTGTTCCTTTGGGCGCGACAGAATGCCCCCCCCTTCGGTCAGGCCTGCGCCGATGCCGTATGCGAGGAGGGCGGAAGCCAGCGAAAACAGCGGCTGTGCCCGCTCCTTGAAGCCTTTATACAAGCCCCAGCAGAGCATGAAGGCCCACGGCATAAAGCCGATTATCCCGACATAGTAGAGTACGCCAAGGGCGAAACTGTGGGGTTCGCTCAATTCCAACCCGCCAGGTAGTACCAGGTGCAGCTCTGAGTTGAAGCTATGGCCGATCAAGGGGTGGTCCGCGATACGATGCAGTGTCATGGTCCACAGTTCAAGGCGGTACGAACTGCCACGCTCAGTGATAGCCTCGGGGTAAAACAGCAGCAGCCCGGCGGCGCCCAGTAGCATGGCTGCAATCAGCAGTGCCGAGCGACGGTTGCGGCTTACAAAGCTCATCCACAGGCCGGCCAGTGTCAGCGCAACCAGCGGTGTTCGCGAACCGGTGGCCAGCACGGCGACCATCATGATTCCCAGCGCAGGGATGCTGAGCCACAGCAGCTTCAGGCGCTGGGTGGTGAGGCAGACATACAGCCAGTAGACAGAGAAGAAACCGAAGAGGTGAGAACTGAGCAGTGGGTTGTCGAGGGCGCCATGGCCCCCGATCATGCGCATGCCCGGCTCAAACCCTTTACCGAAAGCCATCAGGTTGCACGCGCATACCACCAGGGCTGTCACGGCCGCACCGAAAAATATTGGTTTGAACAGATCGTTGCGGTAATGCAGCAGCAGTCCGCATCCGGCAAACAGCATGAATGTATGCAGTGGTCGCTTGAACAGGTCGGAGTCAACGCTGGTAACTGGGCTCCATAACAATGTAATCAGCGCCCAGGCGCAAAATGTCAGCAGGGCAATCACCAACGGTTCGCGCAGCAGCGCCTTCAGCTCCCGTGGGCGCAAGCACAACAACAGCAAGGTGGGCGCGCTGAAGAAAATATAAAAGAACCTGTGCAGTACGTTTCGATTGGTGACAAGGAACAGCGAACTCAGAAGCAGCAATAAGCCAATGGGTAAAACCCACAGGACCAAGAGGTCGAAAACGCGATTTGAGCCATAGTTGTGACGTTTGGAGTGCATACAAAAAGCCATTCCAGAAAGAGAAAGCCGACCATCTTAAAGTAGTGGCTATATAGTGTCGCCGGTTGAGCCCAACCGGGCGTAATGCTACGCCAGGTGCAAGTACAACAGAGAAGCTGTGCTAAAGTCAGCCTCCTTTTTCAAAACGCCGCGTGATATGACCGACTCCAGTCCGAGCGCAAGCCCTTCGAGCTTGAAAATATACTTCCGCCTGCTCAGTTACGTTAAGCCTTACATGGGCTTGTTCGCGCTGAGTATCGTCGGATTTCTGATTTTCGCGTCGACTCAGCCAATGCTGGGGTACATCCTCAAGTACTTCGTCGACGGTCTATCCAACCCAGAGGCGGTGCTGTTTCCGAGCGTACCTTACCTGCGCGACCTGCAATTGCTGCAGGCCGTGCCGCTGCTTATCATCCTGATCGCCGCATGGCAGGGTCTGGGGTCGTTTCTGGGCAACTACCTGCTGGCCAGAGTTTCATTGGGCCTGGTCCATGACCTGCGAGTGCAGTTGTTCAACAACCTGCTGACGCTGCCCAACCGCTACTTCGACAACCATAACTCCGGGCATCTGATTTCCCGCATCACCTTCAACGTGACTATGGTCACAGGGGCTGCGACCGACGCCATCAAGGTGGTTATCCGCGAAGGCATGACGGTGATCTTTCTGTTCGCCTCCCTGTTGTACATGAACTGGCGCCTGACGCTGGTAATGATCGCCATACTGCCGTTGATTGCCGTAATGGTCAGCACTGCCAGCAAGAAATTTCGCAAGCAGAGCAAAAAGATCCAGGCCGCCATGGGCGACGTGACTCACGTTGCTTCGGAAACCATCCAGGGCTACCGCGTGGTACGCAGCTTCGGTGGTGAATCCTATGAGGAAAAGCGTTTCCTCAAGGCCAGTCTGAGCAATACCAACAAACAACTGCGCATGACCCGCACCGGAGCGATCTATACGCCGGCGCTGCAACTGGTGATCTACACCGCCATGGCGGTGCTGATGTTCCTGGTTCTTTACCTTCGCGGCGATGCGTCTGCCGGTGACATGGTCGCCTACATCACCCTGGCCGGCCTCTTGCCCAAGCCGATTCGCCAGTTGTCGGAAGTCAGCTCGACCATCCAAAAAGGTTTGGCTGGTGCTGAGAGCATTTTCGAACAGCTCGATGAAGAGATGGAGGTCGACCGTGGCACTATCGAGCTTGACAAGGTTAGCGGCCGTCTGGAAGTACGCCACCTGAACTTCACCTATCCGGGCACCGACCGTCATGTCCTCAAGGACATTAGCTTTACCGCAGAACCTGGGCAGATGATTGCATTGGTGGGCCGCTCCGGCAGCGGTAAGTCGACCCTGGCGAGCCTGATTCCACGCTTCTATCACCACGCAAGCGGCAATATCCTTCTCGATGGCGTAGACATTGAGGACTACAAGCTGCTCAACCTGCGCAGGCATATTGCTCAGGTCACCCAACACGTAACCCTTTTCAGCGATACCGTAACCAACAATATCGCCTACGGCGATCTGGCTGGCGCGCCACAGGCTGACGTTGAAGCCGCAGCGGCGGACGCCTATGCCAAGGACTTTATCGACCAATTGCCTAAAGGCTTCGATACCCCGGTCGGTGAAAACGGCGTGCTATTGTCCGGCGGGCAGCGCCAGCGACTGGCAATCGCCCGTGCCCTGCTCAAGAACGCGCCGCTGCTGATTCTCGACGAGGCCACATCGGCACTAGACACCGAGTCCGAGCGGCATATTCAGGCCGCGCTGGATAAAGTCATGCAGGGCCGCACGACCCTGGTGATCGCGCATCGCCTATCGACCATCGAGAAAGCCGACCTGATCCTAGTGATGGACGATGGCCAGATCGTAGAGCGCGGGACCCATAACGAGTTGCTGGCACAGAACGGTTACTACGCTCGTCTGCACGCCATGGGCCTGGATGCTCCCGTATCGGCAGATATCACCTGACACCTGAGCTGAGGCGGGCAATCCGCCTCACCTGTTCCGCGCAACATCTTCTGCCACACCTCCACAAGCGTTCTGTAACCCTGTGCTAATATCGCGCCCCTGTTCATTTTGTATGTGGGTTGCTCCATGAAGTTGTCCATGCCGCGATTCGATCAAGCCCCTGTCTTGGTGGTCGGCGATGTCATGCTCGACCGTTACTGGCATGGCGGTACCTCACGGATTTCCCCTGAGGCGCCGGTACCGGTAGTCAAGGTCGAGCAAATCGAAGACCGCCCAGGCGGCGCTGCCAACGTTGCCCTCAATATTGCCGCCCTCGGCGCCCCGGCCTCCCTGGTGGGTGTGACCGGTGACGATGAAGCCGCCGACAGCCTGGCCAACAGCCTGCGCGGTGCTGGCGTGCGCGCGCTGTTCCAGCGCATTGCCCATCAGCCGACCATCGTCAAGCTGCGGGTCATGAGCCGTCACCAGCAATTGCTGCGTATTGATTTCGAAGAACCCTTCACCACCGACGCCCTGGCCCTCAGTGGCCAGGTTGACGAGCTGCTCGAAGGCATCAAGGTGCTGGTGTTGTCGGACTACGGCAAAGGCGCCTTGAAGAATCACCAGGTATTGATCCAGGCCGCCAAGGCCAAAGGCATCCCGGTGCTGGCCGATCCGAAGGGCAAGGACTTTTCGATTTATCGTGGAGCCAGCCTGATCACGCCGAATCTCAGCGAGTTCGAAGCCATCGTCGGTGGTTGCGCCGACGAGCACGACCTAGTGACCAAGGGCGCAGCGCTGATGGCCGACCTCGACCTGGGCGCCTTGCTGGTCACCCGTGGCGAGCACGGCATGACCTTGCTGCGTCCGGGCCACCCGGCGATGCACCTTCCGGCGCGAGCGCGTGAAGTGTTCGACGTCACCGGCGCCGGCGATACAGTGATTTCCACCCTGGCCGCCTCGATTGCGGCCGGTGAAGAGCTGCCCCATGCGGTGGCCCTGGCCAACCTGGCAGCGGGCATCGTGGTCGGCAAGTTGGGTACGGCAGCCATCAGTGCACCGGAATTGCGTCGCGCGATCCAGCGCTCCGAAGGCTCGGAACGCGGTGTGCTGACGATTGAGCAATTGCTGCTGGCGATCGACGATGCCCGTGCCCACGGCGAAAGCATTGTGTTCACCAACGGCTGCTTCGACATCCTGCACGCTGGTCATGTGACGTACCTTGAGCAGGCGAGCGCCCAAGGCGATCGCCTGATCGTCGCGGTCAACGACGACGCGTCGGTCAGCCGCCTCAAAGGCCCTGGCCGCCCGATCAACAGTGTCGACCGTCGCATGGCGGTGCTGGCAGGCTTGGGCGCGGTGGACTGGGTGATCAGCTTCCCTGAAGCGACCCCTGAAAACCTGCTGGCCCAGGTCAAGCCGGACGTGTTGGTCAAGGGGGGCGACTACTCCGTCGACCAGGTCGTGGGGGCGGATATTGTCAGCGCCTACGGCGGCACGGTCAAAGTGCTGGGCCTGGTTGAGAACAGCTCGACTACGGCTATCGTCGAGAAGATACGCAACAATGAGTAAGCGGGTACTGATCACCGGTGGTGCAGGCTTTATCGGCTCGCACCTGGTCGATGGGCTGCTCGCTAAAGGCTACAGCGTGCGGGTGCTGGATAACCTCTCCACCGGCAAGCGCAGCAACCTGCCGTTGGACGATCCGCGCGTCGAACTGCTTGAAGGTAATGTGGCCGATGCCGAGCTGGTGGCGCGTGCCGCTGTCGGCGCGGCAGCGGTGGTGCACCTGGCGGCGGTGGCCTCGGTGCAGGCATCGGTGGATGATCCGGTCAGCACGCACCAGAGCAACTTCGTCGGCACCTTGAATGTCTGCGAAGCCATGCGCAAGGCTGGCGTCAAGCGTGTGGTGTATGCCTCCAGCGCTGCCGTCTACGGCAACAATGGCGAGGGCGCGTCGATTGACGAAGAAACCACCAAGGCGCCGTTGACGCCTTATGCGTCCGACAAATTGGCCGGTGAGTATTACCTCGACTTCTACCGCCGCCAGCATGGCCTGGAGCCGGTGGTCTTGCGCTTCTTTAATATCTTCGGGCCGCGCCAGGATCCGTCATCGCCGTATTCGGGCGTGATCAGTATCTTCAGCGAGCGCGTACAGCAAGGCGTGCCGATTGCCGTGTTTGGCGACGGCGAGCAAACCCGTGACTTCATGTACGTGGAAGACCTGGTGGACGTATTGGTCCAGGCCGTAGAAGCGCCCGCCGCACCTTTGGGCGCAATCAACGTGGGCTGGAACCGCACCACCACCCTCAGCCAAGTGCTGCAAGCCCTGGAAGAAATAGTCGGCAAGTTGCCGGCGGTGACTTACGGGCCGGCGCGTTCCGGGGATATCCGGCATTCGCGGGCGAACAATCAGCGGTTGTTGGCGAGCTTCACACTGCCGGAGCCTACGCCGTTGAAGGTCGGCCTGGAGCGCTTGCTCAAAGGCTGAACGCAATCAATTGTGGGAGCTGGCTTGCCTGCGATGGCATCAGCTCGGTCTACCTGATGCACCGAGGTGTGTGTATCGCAGGCAAGCCCGCTTCCACATTTGTTTCGTGTTAAGCCTTGGCTTTTTTCTTCGGCACGATTTTGCGCAGCACCCGCTTTGCCAAGCGCTTCAATTTCGATTCTTTCTCCGGCACCGCGAGCCCTTGCTGGCGCAGCCAATCCTTCCAGCGAATCCGCTCCTCACGCACCACCCAGCCTTCCTGTTGGGCGAAGCTTTCTGCGAGGTACAAACCCCGGGTGCTCGCTGGATACAGCTGGTCCTTCTTGACGGTGTACAGCTCGGCCAAGGGTTGGCCGTCTTTGAGTGGCATCAGGTACAGGTCCGGCCGCTTGCGGTCCAGGCGCGCGACCAGTTGATCACCTTCCAGGCGCTCGTCCACATGGAACAGGCTCAGGGATTTGGCTTCCTTGGGCACTTCCAGGCGCAGGTCGTAAATCAATTGCAGCGATGCGGTGGGCAAGTGCACGTAGGCACGCGGGCGTTCGATCAACTGGGTTGTGGCACAACGCACCGGGCGGGCAGCGCCGGACAAGGGGCTCAGGCGAAACGGCAGCGCTTCGCGGTAATGCAGCGCGGCCGAGTAGGGCGCGGGCAGCCAGGTGTCATTGAAGCGCCCGCTGAGCCAACCTTCCGGCGTTTCCAGCAGGCACTCTTCGGCAATTTCCTGGATGGCAGTGTGCAGCGGCAGGTTCAGTTCATGGGCTGGCACGTAGCCGGAAATCAGCTTGAGCACCACATCGCCACGGTCCTGCCGGCGTTGGCGTACCAGCACCCAGTAATCGCGGTTCTGCCAATGCAGGGTCAGGCGTACCGAAACCCCCAGGTTGGCCAGTTCGAGCGCGAAGCGCTCGGGGTCTGCCACCTCCACCGGCTTGCGCCGCTGCAGGGTCTGGGCAAAGTTGAGCGGCATGCCGACGCTCTGGTAGCTCAGGCCTTCGGGGGTGGCTTCGACGTGCAGCGGCAGTGTTTTGAAGTTGCTGGGGTTTTTTCTTATGAGCGTACGCGCCATGTCGGCTCCTTCTTGCGACGGGGTCGGCCGCGTCGGCGGCATCAGAGTTGACGAATGACTTGGGCAGCGGTCGCCACGTTATGGGCCAGGTGCAGCGGATTAATGGTCCCGACAATAGCACTGGCGACGCCGGTTTGCGCAAACAACAACGTGAAACTGGCGCGAATTGGATCCACTCCAGGCGCAAGGCATACGTGACCACTGGCCAGGGCCTTTTTCACCAGGATGCCCTTGCCGTGTGCCGCCGCATACTCAATGACGGCTTTCTCGGCCTGTTCGTTCAAGTTGTAGGTGATCATTGCGCAATCGCCCTGTTCCAGAGCCTTCACACCGCCTTCGGCGGTTTTGCCGGAAAACCCGAAACCGCGAATCTTGCCTTCCTTTTTCAGATCGGCCAGGGTCTGGTAGACCTCACAGTCGTTGAGGATCTGCAGGTCATTACCGTCGGAATGCACCAGCACAAGGTCGATAAAATCAGTTTCAAGGCGTTTCAGGCTGCGTTCAATCGACATCCGCGTATGAACCGCGCTGAAGTCGTGGCTGGACGCGCCATTCTCGAACTCTTCACCGACCTTGCTGACAATCACCCAGTCCTTGCGCTGATCCCGCAGCAGCGGCCCCAGGCGTTCTTCACTCATGCCATAAGCCGGTGCGGTATCGATCAGGTTGATGCCCAGTTCACGGGCCTGACGCAACAGCATACGGGCCTCGTCGTCACCGGGAATCTGGAAACCGCTGGGGTATTTCACCCCTTGATCGCGACCCAGCTTGACGGTGCCCAGGCCCAGCGGCGAGACCAGCAGGCCGGTGCTGCCCAAGGGGCGATGCAGGTCGTGCAGGGTTGGCAGGCTCATGGCAACAGTTGCTCCCAGGCAGGTACGCCGATGGCGGGTTTTGGCAGCGCGGGCAGTGGCTCGCTGGCGCTTGGGCGGATGCCATCACGCGCCAGGCTGTCGATCACCCGGTCAGCGAAGTCAGGCGCCAACGCCAGCTTGGTCGGCCAGCCCACTAGTAGCCGGCCTTGCTCGGCGATGAAGGCGTTGTCGGGGCGGGATAAGCCTGATTGCAATGGTTCGGCACGGTCGACGCGCAGGGTGGTCCACTGGGTCTGGCTCATGTCGATCCATGGCAACAGCTGAGCAAGCTCTTTCTGCGCGGTGGCGATCTGTTCTTGTGGGGTGCGCGCCACGCCATCGGCTTCGGCAATGTCGCCGCCCATGTACCACACCCAATTGCCATCAGCCGCCGGGTGAGTGGTGACGGTGATGCGTGGCTTGGTGCCGCCGCCGAGGCAGTGGGCGTACAACGGCTTCAGGCCGGGCCCTTTGGCGATGATCATGTGCAATGGACGTTTTTGCATGGCGGGCTGGCTGGTGCCCAGCGCGGTCAGCACATCTGCCGTGCCGGCGCCGGCGCTCAACACGATGCGTTGGGCGCGAATGTCGCGACCGTCGACCTTCAAACCCACCAGCGCGTCGCCCTCCAGCAACGGTTCAATCTGTTGCCCGGCGAGCAACCCGTCGCCGGCCAGTTGTGCCAGGCGTTCGATCAGGCTCGGTACATCCACCACCAGTTCGGCCAAGCGATAGACCTTGCCTTTGAAGCGGCGGTCTTGCAGGGCGGGTGGCAGGTCATCGCCCTTGACCTGGTCGACACGGCCGCGCACGGCCTTGCTGGCGAAGAAACTGGTGAGGTTGCCAGCGAGCGTGCCGGGGGACCAGAGGTAATGGGCCTCGGACAGCAAGCGTACGCCGGACAAATCCAGCTCACCCTTACCTGCCAGCGCTTCACGCCAGCGGCGCGGCATATCGGCAATCGCTTCAGAAGCGCCGGTAAGGGCACCGTGCAGGGCGTATTTCGCACCCCCGTGAATGATCCCCTGGGACTTCACGCTTTGCCCGCCACCCAGGGTGGCGCTTTCCACGACCACCGTGGAAAAGCCCTGGCGGCGCAGGCGCGCATTCAGCCAGAGGCCGGCAACCCCGGCGCCGACAATCAGAACGTCGGTGGAAATAGGCATGCGCGCGGGACCTCTGGCGTAGAAAAAGGAGCGCTAGTATAGCGCGCAGCTGGTAGTTATCAGCTGCAAGCGGCAAGTTAGAAGCGAACCGCGTTGCTTTTTCTTGCCGCTTGTAGCTTGAAACTTGCCGCTGGCTATCGCCTCAATGCCCTGCTGTTTTCGAAAAGAGTTGTATCACCACAACCCCAAGCACAATCAGGCCCATTCCCAGCACCGCCGGGATATCCAGCTTCTGCCCATAAATAAACAGCGCCGCGATGCTCACCATCACAATGCCCATCCCGGCCCACACGGCGTAGGCCACGCCGACCGGTACCGTGCGCACCACCAACGTCAGCATCCAGAATGCCACGCCGTAACCGACGATCACCAGCAGCAGGGGAATTGGCGTGCTCCAGCCCTTGATGGCCTTCATCGAAACGGTGGCGATCACTTCCGAGCAAATGGCGATTGCCAAGTAATAGTAGGCGGCGTTCATGGGTCAATCCTCGGGGTAAAGCAATCAGATAAGGCTGGCATTTTAGAGTTTTATCAGATGGGGTAAAGTCATTAGCTATCCGAATTAGAGATGGGTTGAGCCATGAGCGTGCAGTGGGATCTGGAGCAGATGCGCCTATTTGTCAGCGTCGCCGAGCAGCGTTCGTTTTCGGCGGTGGCGCGTGAGCAGCGCAAGGCCCAATCGGCAGTCAGCAACGCGATTGCCATGCTGGAGGCGGACCTGGGCGTGAGCCTGTTCGAGCGCAGCAGTGGCCGCCAACCGCGGCTGACTGAAGCCGGCAGCGTGTTGCTGGAAGAAGCACGCGAAGTGCTGCGCCAATGCGAGCGGCTCAATGGCCGGGCGCTGTCATTGACGCGCGGCGAGGAGGCTTGCTTGCGCCTGGCTCAGGATGAAGCCATGTTGTTCCAGCCGGTCCTCGATAGCCTTGAGGCGCTGGCGGGGCAGTACCCGCTCCTGGAAGTGCAACTGTCCAGCGCCGCCCAGGGTGATGTCGCGCGCAAGTTGGTGGAGCGCAAGGCGGACCTGGGCCTGTTGTTCTATCACGACCAGATCCCCGAAGCACTCGAGCGGCGAGTAGTCGGCAGTGTGGAGATGGTCACGGTATGCGGTGTCAATCACCCGCTGGCCAAGGAAAAGTACGTGGATTGCCAGCGCCTGGCGCAATTTCGCCAACTGCTGATGTCGACCCAGACCAGCGTTTACCCCGGCAGTGAAGCCGCCAGCCCGCTGGTGTGGCGCGCCGACAGCTTCTACGTGCTGGCCGAATGGCTGATGAGTGGCCTTGGCTGGGCTTGGCTGCCCCGGCATATCGTGCAGTACCCGACTTATCAGCAACAAATGGTCGAATTGGACAGCGAATGGACGCCGCCGGCCCTGGTGGTGGAATTGGTGTGGCGCCGCGACGAGCACTTGGGGCCCGCCGCACGCTTCCTGGCCAAACGTTTTGCTGAGTGCTTGCAGGCGATCGACTGAAAAAGCCGATAAACTCCGGCGCCATGAATAGAACTCTCTACAGCTGTCTGTTTTACCTGGCGCTGCCGTTGGTGGCTTTACGTCTGTGGTTGCGTGCGCGCAAGGCGCCGGCCTATGCCAAACGCGTCGGCGAGCGCTTTTCCTATGGCTTGCCGGTGATGCAACCGGGCGGGATCTGGGTGCATGCGGTGTCGGTGGGCGAAAGCATCGCTGCTGCGCCGATGGTTCGGGGGTTGCTTGCGCGTTATCCAGAGCTGCCAATCACCGTCACCTGCATGACGCCCACCGGTTCCGAGCGCCTCCAGGCGCTGTTCGCCAACGAGCCGCGCATTCAGCACTGCTACTTGCCGTATGACTTGCCGTACGCGGCCAAGCGTTTTCTTGATCGTGTGCAGCCGAAACTCGCGGTGATCATGGAAACCGAGTTGTGGCCCAACCATATCCACGCTTGCGCCCAGCGCGGGATCCCGGTGGCGTTGGCGAACGCGCGATTGTCGGCGCGTTCGGCCAAGGGTTACGGGCGCTTCGCCAAGCTGACGGCGCCGATGCTGTCTGAGCTGAGCCTGTTCGCCGTGCAGACGCAAACCGAAGCCCAGCGTTTCCTTAGCCTGGGGGCTCGTCCGGAAACCGTCGACGTCACCGGCTCGATCAAATTCGACCTGACCATCGACCCCCAGTTGCCGGTGCGAGCTGCTGCGTTGCGCGGACAATGGGGCGCCAGCGAGCGTCCGGTGTGGATCGCCGCCAGCACCCACGAAGGTGAAGATGACGTGGTGCTGGCTGCCCATCGCCAGCTGCTCGACAGCTATCCCAACGCGTTGCTGATTCTGGTGCCGCGCCATCAGGAACGCTTCGGTCCGATGTTTGAACTGTGCGAGCAGCAAGGCTTTGCTACCGTGCGCCGTTCCAGCGGCGAACCGGTTACCGCGCAAACGTCAGTCTTGCTCGGCGATACCATGGGTGAGCTGCTGTTTCTCTATGCGTTGGCCGACAGCGCGTTTGTTGGCGGCAGCCTGGTGGCGACCGGTGGGCACAACCCTTTGGAGCCGGCAGCGTTGGCCAAACCCGTGATCATGGGGCCGCACGTGTTCAACTTCCTCGAAATCACCGCGATGATGCGGGAAGCCGGGGCGTTGCTAGAGGTGGATGATGCCCAAGGACTGGCCGAAGCCGTGCGCCAGCTGTTCGAGCTACCGCAGGATGCACGCAAGATGGCCCAGGCTGGCCTTAAGGTGATGCAGGCCAATCAGGGCGCGCTCAAGCGTTTGCTGGATGGTTTGGACAAACTGCTTGCGCGCTGACAACACCAATCAAACGTGGGCGCTGGCTTGGCTGCGATAGCATCGCCTCGGTGTACCAGAAGTACCGAGGCGTCTGCATCGCAGGCAAGCCAGCTCACACAGGGGTCATGCGGTGTGCTTAATTATTCGGGCGGGCCTTGAGCTGTTCGGCTGCGGCCTTGGCCAGGTCTGGTGGCAGGAAGTCTTTATCCGGGTTGTAGTCAACCTTGAGGTAGCGCGCCAGGTCCTGCAGATCCCCTGGGTTCAAGGTGCCCGCTGCCTGCTTCAAACGCAGGTTGTCGAGAATGTAGTCGTAGCGGCTGTTGTTGTAGTTGCGCACCGAGGCGTAGAGCTGGCGCTGTGATTCCAGCACGTCGACGATGTTGCGCGTACCCACCTGATAGCCGATTTCCGTGGCTTCCACCGCGCTCTGGTTGGAGATGATCGACTGGCGGCGCGCCTGTACTTGTTCCACATCGGTGTTTACCGCACGGTGCAGATTGCGGGTGTTTTCCACCACCTGGCGGCGCAGGCCTTCGCGTTGCTGCTCGGTCTGGCCCAGGCGCGAGTAGGATTCACGCACCTGCGAGCTGGTCAGGCCGCCGCTGTAGATCGGGATGCTCAGGCGCAGGCCGATGGTGCGTTGCTCCACATCACCCCGATACGGCGTGCCGAAGGCATTCGGGTTGCTGAAACCGAGGGCGTCGTTATCGCCTTTCTGATATTGCGCAACAGCATCGAGCGTCGGGGCATGCCCTGCCTTACGCTGCTTGAGGGTTTCTTCAGCGGCGGTAACGGCGTAGTTGCTGGCGAGCAGGTTCAGGTTCTGGCGGCCGGCGGTTTCCACCCACGCCTTGGCGTCATTCGGCAGCGGTGGCAGCACCGGCAGCGTGTGGACAATGCCCTGGATTGAGTTGTATTGACGGTTGGTCAGGGTGATCAGCGCTTCAAACGCGTCTTCCACCTGGCGCTGGGCCAGGATCCGGTTGGCGCGGGCGGTGTCGTAGCTGGCCTGGGATTGCAGCACGTCGGTCTTGTCCGACAGGCCCACGTCGAAGCGCTCGTTGGATTGGTCCAACTGACGCTTGAACGCATTTTCTTCGGCTTTGGTCGACGCCAGGTTGTCCTGGGCGCGCAGCACGGCGAAGTAGTTTTCGGCGCTTTGCAGGATCAGGTTCTGTTCGGTGGCCGACAGTTGCAGCGCCGCCTGTTCGTTGGTGGCCTCGGCAGCCTGCAACTGGAACCAGCGATCAGCACGGAACAGCGGCTGGCTCAACGTTGCGCGCCAGGAGTGAGCATCGCGGTTGGCGGTGGCGGCGGGCGTGTCGATCTGGGTGCGCACGTTATTGATATCGGCACCACCGGTCAGGTTCGGCAGCAGCCCGGCGCGTGCCTGGGGCACCACCTCTTTTTGCGCGCCGTATTGGGCGCGGGCGGCGGCCAGGTCGGCGTTGTTGTCCACCGCTTCCTGGTAGACGCTGACCAGGTCAGTTCTGGCAGACAAGGGCGCTTCTGCTGCCCAGACCATTCCGTTGGTCGCACAAGACACGGCAAGCGCCAGTGAAAGTTTGCGCAGCATGAGGCGATCCTTTGTTGAAAATAATGAGTTGAATATTACGGCTGTAATTTGCGCTCAAGGCTGAGACGGCCGATTCCTGGCGTCAAGGGCTTGAGCAGTTCCCGAGTGTAGTGGCGTGTTCACCACACAACAATCTGCAAAAGAGCCATTCATCACGCTGAATGCTCGGGTGTTGGCAATTTGCCCACGGCATGGTCTAGACTGGACGCGTTCTTGTCGGGGTGCCTTGTTGGAAGGCTGAGATCGGTAAATACCGGATCCCGTTGAACCTGATCAGGTTAGCGCCTGCGTAGGGAACAAGATTTCTCGTCACCCGGCGAGTCCTCTTGTGCTTCGTCCGGGATGTTGTTCGACAATCGAACAGCCCTCGTGCGCCAAGCACAGCACTGGTTTCAGTGCGTCCATCCGTCACAGGTTCGCTCCGACAAAAATCCACCGCCTGGATAAGTTGGAGAGCCCGTGATGAGCACAGAACAAAAAAGTACAAAACTGAAAAACACCGTGCACCTGAGTGAATCGGCCAAGGTTGACTCAGGCTCCGTGCAACCTTTTACCCGCTCGCAAAAAATTTACGTGCAGGGCACTCGCCCGGACATCCGCGTGCCGATGCGCGAAGTCAGCCTGGACGTGACCCCCACCGATTTCGGCGGTGAAATCAACGCGCCCGTCGTCGTCTACGACACCTCCGGCCCCTACACCGACCCTAACGTGATCATTGATGTGCGCAAAGGCCTGGGCGATGTACGTTCGCCGTGGATCGAAGTGCGTGGCGACACCGAGCGCCTGCCCGGCCTGAGCTCGCACTTCGGCCAACAGCGCCTCAGCGATGCCGAGTTGACCGCGCTGCGCTTCGCCCACGTGAAGAACCCGCGCCGCGCCAAGGCCGGCGCCAACGTCACGCAGATGCACTACGCGCGCAAAGGCATCATCACCGCTGAGATGGAATACGTCGCCATCCGCGAAAACATGAAGCTTGAAGAAGCCCGCGCCAGTGGCCTTCTCGACCAGCAACACGCCGGCTACAGCTTTGGCGCCAGCGTGCCGAAGATCATCACCCCCGAATTCGTGCGTGAAGAGATCGCCCGTGGCCGTGCAATTATCCCGGCCAACATCAACCACACCGAGCTGGAACCGATGATTATCGGTCGTAACTTCCTGGTGAAGATCAACGGCAACATCGGCAACAGCGCCCTGGGTTCGTCCATCGAAGAAGAAGTGGCGAAACTGACCTGGGGCATTCGCTGGGGCTCGGACACCGTGATGGACCTGTCCACCGGCAAGCACATCCACGAAACCCGCGAGTGGATCATCCGCAACTCGCCGGTGCCGATCGGCACCGTGCCGATTTACCAGGCCCTGGAAAAAGTCGGCGGCGCCGCCGAAGACCTGACCTGGGAGCTGTTCCGCGACACCCTGATCGAGCAGGCCGAGCAGGGCGTCGATTACTTCACCATTCACGCCGGCGTGTTGCTGCGCTACGTGCCGCTGACCGCCAAACGCGTCACCGGCATTGTGTCCCGTGGCGGCTCGATCATGGCCAAGTGGTGCCTGGCGCACCACAAAGAAAACTTCACCTACACGCATTTCGACGAAATCTGCGAAATCATGAAGGCCTATGACGTCAGCTTCTCCCTTGGCGATGGCCTGCGCCCCGGTTCGATTGCCGACGCCAACGACGCCGCGCAATTCGGCGAGCTGGAAACCCTTGGCGAACTGACCAAGACCGCCTGGAAGCACGACGTGCAGACCATGATCGAAGGCCCTGGCCATGTGCCGATGCAGTTGATCAAGGAAAACATGGACAAGCAGCTCGAGTGCTGCGACGAGGCGCCGTTCTACACCCTTGGCCCGCTGACCACTGACATCGCGCCGGGTTACGACCACATCACCTCCGGCATCGGTGCGGCGATGATCGGTTGGTTCGGTTGCGCGATGCTCTGCTACGTCACGCCCAAGGAGCATCTGGGGTTGCCAAACAAGGATGACGTGAAGACCGGGATCATCACCTACAAGATCGCTGCGCACGCGGCTGACCTCGCCAAAGGCCATCCAGGTGCGCAGATCCGCGATAACGCCTTGAGCAAGGCGCGCTTCGAGTTCCGCTGGGAAGACCAGTTCAACCTCGGCCTGGACCCGGACACCGCGCGTTCGTATCACGATGAAACCCTGCCGAAGGACTCGGCCAAGGTCGCGCATTTCTGCTCGATGTGCGGGCCGAAGTTCTGCTCGATGAAAATCACTCAGGAAGTGCGTGAGTACGCGGCCAACCAGCGCATTGAAGCGGTGGATGTCGATGTAGCCAAGGGGTTGGCGGAGCAGGCGGAGCGGTTCAAGCAGGAAGGCAGTCAGTTGTACAAGAAGGTCTGATCCAGAGGCGGCGGTGACTGTGCCGCCGCCATCGCGGGCAAGACCGGCTCCCACATTTGGAATGCATTCCAGTGTGGGAGCGGCGGTGCGACGATTCGACTTGCCCGCGATAGCGATCTCCCAAACAACAAAGTGTCCCTCAGAGATAACCCCTTGAGCATTCAACCCAGCACCTACTCCCCGGACATCGCAGTCCCCGCTGACAAGCGCGTCTTCGGCGCCCGCGACCTCTTTTCCCTCTGGTTCTCCCTCGGCATCGGCCTGATGGTCCTGCAAACCGGCGCATTGCTCGCGCCTGGCCTGGGCTTGTCGGGCTCTTTGGTGGCGATCCTCCTTGGCACTTTGGTCGGTGTGCTGTTGCTGGCCGCCGTCGGCGTGATCGGCAGTGACACCGGCCTGTCCGCCATGGCCGCCCTCAAGCTCAGCCTCGGCACCAAAGGCGCGAGCCTACCGGCGCTGCTCAACCTGCTGCAACTGATCGGCTGGGGCTCGTTTGAAATCATTGTGATGCGCGACGCTGCCAGCCTGTTGGGCGCGCGGGCGTTCAGTGACGGCAGCCTGCTAGCCAGTCCTTTGTTATGGACGCTGTTTTTCGGCGGCTTGGCGACCCTGCTGGCCGTCAGCGGCCCACTGACTTTTGTGCGGCAAATCCTGCGCAAATGGGGCATTTGGCTGTTGCTTGCCGCCTGCGTGTGGCTCACCTGGAACCTGTTCGCCAAAGCCGACCTCGCTGCACTCTGGGCCCAGGCTGGAGACGGCTCGATGCCGTTTGCCGTGGGCTTCGATATCGCCATCGCCATGCCACTCTCGTGGCTGCCGCTGATCGCCGATTACTCACGCTTCGGCAAACGCGCAAAAAGCGTGTTCGGCGGCACTGCGCTTGGATTCTTTATCGGTAATTTATGGCTGATGAGCCTGGGCGTGGCGTACACCCTGGCATTTGCGCCGAGCGGTGAAGTGAATGCGCTATTGCTGGCCTTGGCCGGGGCGGGCCTGGGCATTCCGCTTTTATTGATTCTGTTGGATGAGTCGGAAAACGCCTTTGCCGATATTCACTCGGCGGCAGTCTCCAGCGGGATATTGTTGCGCTTGAAGGTCGAGCACCTGGCATTGGCCATTGGCGTCATCTGCACCCTGATCGCCTGCTTTGCACCGTTGGCTCAGTACCAGAATTTCCTGCTATTGATCGGCTCGGTGTTTGCGCCGCTGTTTGGCGTGGTGCTGGTGGATCACTTCATCCTGCGCCGTCGTGGCCAGGGCGCAATCGCCAACCTGCGCTGGCCGGCGTTATTGGCTTGGCTGGGTGGCATCGCGACTTACCACCTGCTGGCCAATCTGTATCCGGACATCGGCGCGACTCTGCCGGCACTGGTGCTGGCAGGGCTGTTGCAGTTGATCCTGAGTCGGATCTTCAGCGGCGTGCGGGCACCAGGTCAGGCCTGAGGATGCCGTCCAGGCGCGAGTAGGGGATCTGCAGCTCGACATGGCCCAGGGCATAGGGGGCGATCGTGGTGGTCGGGTACTTGAGGATCACGCCACCATAGGTCAGCGCCACGTTCGGGGTTTTCTGGAAGGGGTAGGTTTTCACAAACTCCGGCTCCAGGCTCAGGCGGGTGCTGATCAGCCAGCTGTTGTGAGCCACCTGGGCCGCTTTCCAGAACGCGTCCTCCTTGCCCGGCAACAGCATGTCGGTCAGGGTCAGCGCCTTTTGCTGCTGGCGCGAATAGTTGATGAACGCACGGCCTGGTTCGCCGTGGGTAGCACCCTGATCCAGGTAGCTGGACAGCTCGATGATCACCAGACCGTCATGCTGCTCCCGTACCTTGGCCTGCAAATACATGCTATTGCGCGGTGCAGCGGTGCGCAGGAACTGCTCGCTGTACGTCGCAAGGCTCGTCGGCAGCGGGTCGGTTTGGGTCATTTCCAGCAGGCGCTGTTCAATCAAAGCGTCCAGCTTGGGTTCCTTGGCAAAGTGCACGGTGTCGATATTCACCAGCGGGCAATCGGTGCTGGCGCAGCCCGGCTTGCTCTGCTCGGTGGCGTCGCGGGTGGATTCCAGCGGGGTGCTAAAGCTCGGTTGGAACAGGCTTTGGCAGGCACCCAGGGTCAATGCGATGCAGGCCACGGAGGCGATTTTTAAAAGCGACATGGATGTCCTTCGTCTAACGATAAGAGCGAAATTTGTGGAGCTTCGACTACCGGCAAGGCAGTCAGTTCGCCACTAAGCTGATCAGGGGGCGTTCTCAATTAGTTTCCCCGCCGCGACGGGGAAACTAATTGAGAACGCCCCCCTGAGTTTGACGCTCGCCGTCTATCCCGGCAACTGGAAAGGGGCTGCACCAACCAGCGTGAGCGCGTTAGGATGGCGCGAATTGCACAGGCTAACGAGGAAGGATATGACGGACATTGCGAAATCGACGCCGAGCAAGATTGAAATTGTTCAGCGCGACAATGCTTTCAAGGGCTTCTACCAGCTCGACCGCCTGCAGCTGCGTCACGAGAAATTTGATGGTGGCATGAGCCGAGTGATCAATCGCGAGGTCTTTGTGCGTCATGATGCCGTGTGCGTATTGCCCTACGACCCGCAGCGCGATGAAGTAGTGTTGAACGAACAGTTTCGCGTCGGCGCCATGGGCCGTACCGGCAACCCCTGGCTGATCGAAATGGTCGCCGGCCTGATCGACAAGGACGAGCAACCGGAGGAGGTTGCACACCGCGAAGCCGAAGAGGAAGCTGGGCTGACGTTCTCTGCGTTGTGGCCGATCACCCAATATTTCCCTTCGCCCGGCGGCAGTACTGAATATGTGCACTTGTACCTGGGCCGTTGCGACAGCACCGGTGTAGGTGGCGTCCATGGATTGGAAGAAGAAGCTGAAGATATCCGCGTCACCGTATGGGCTTTCGAAGATGCCCTGCAAGCGGTGCGTGACGGCAAAATTTCCAACGCAGCCAGCATCATCGCCCTGCAATGGCTTGCGCTTAATCGCGCGGAAGTGAGGGGGTTATGGCAGTAAAGGCACGGGAACGTTATCGAGTCGACCTGATCGGGCTGCAAGCCGCCTGCGAGGCCAACTATGCGCGGCTGATGCGCTTGCTCCCCGACATGCGCCATGCCCCTGCGGCTCGGCGCATCGGTGTGACCCATGGCGACCAGATGCTTGGCGTGCTGGCCCTGGACGTCATCGTCAACTGCCCGTACACCACCACCCTGCGCGTGCGCCAGGAACACAGCCTGCCATGGCTGCCGGTGCCGCAACTGGAAGTGCAGGTCTACCATGATGCGCGCATGGCTGAAGTGATCAGCGCCGAACATGCGCGACGCTTTCGCAGCATCTATCCTTACCCCAACGTGTTCATGCACCAGCCCGATGAGAAAGCACAACTCAATGTGTTCCTCGGTGAATGGTTGAGCCACTGCCTGGCCCTGGGCCATGAGTTCGAAGCTGTGCGGTAGATGTGAACTGCGTCCGCTTCATGGGTTTCCTCTTTGTGTCCTGCCCCAGCATAATCACGCCAAACGTCCATTCCTGTGATTGCCTTGGGAGAGCGCCTTGCCGAGCGTATCCACTGTGAGTCCTGATGCGCCAGCCTTGCTGGTGCAACTGTCCGACAGCCATTTGTTTGCCGAGGCCGATGGCACGCTGCTGGGCATGAATACCCGTGAAAGCCTGCAACGGGTGATCGAGCTGGTGCAAACGCAGCAGCCCCGGATTGATTTGGTGTTGGCCACGGGGGATTTGTCCCAGGACGGCACATTGCAGTCGTACCAGCAATTTCGCGCCATGACCGCGCCCATCGGTGCCCCGGCCCGCTGGATTCCCGGTAATCACGACGAGCCGCAGATCATGGCCGACGCCGCCATGCACAGCGACTTGCTGGAGCCGGTGGTCGATATCGGTAACTGGCGCGTCACCTTGCTGGACTCGGCGGTACCCGGTTCGGTACCGGGCTATCTGCAAGACCAGCAACTGCAATTGCTCGCCCAGGCCCTGAGCGAAGCGCCGAATCGGCATCATCTGGTGTGCTTTCACCATCATCCGGTGCCTATCGGTTGCGCCTGGATGGAGCCCATTGGCCTGCGCAATCCCGATGCTTTATTTGCCGTGCTCGACCGTTTTCCACAGGTACGGGCGGTGCTCTGGGGCCATGTGCACCAGGAGATCGACCGCGATCGCAACGGCGTGCGGCTGTTGGCGTCGCCGTCCACTTGCATCCAGTTCGCGCCGGGCAGCGAGGATTTCAAGGTCAGCGAGCAGGCGCCGGGGTATCGCTGGTTGCGCTTGCATGCCGACGGACGGTTGGAAACGGGGGTGGAGCGGGTCCAGGATTTTGCATTTACCGTGGACTACGGCAGCAACGGCTATTAAAAGCGGTAAACGCTGATCAAAAATGTGTGCGGGCTTGCTCGCGAATGCGGTGTAACAGTCGACATCTGTATTTGCTGACCCAACGCCTTCGCGAGCAAGCCCGCTCCCACATTGGTTCTGCAGCGGCTGGACGATAGGGGACTCACACACCACCCCGATCCCTGTAAACTGCGCCTCTTTGGCCACGTCACGGAGAGCCCGGCATGTCCGCTTCGATCCTTTATATCCACGGTTTCAATAGCGCGCCGGCGTCCAACAAGGCCAGCCAGTTGATCACCGTGATGGAGGCGATCGGCCTTTCCGGCCAGTTGCGGGTTCCGGCGCTGCATCACCATCCCCGTCAGGCGATTCCCCAGTTGGAAACCGCTATCGCTGAACTGGGGCGGCCACTGCTGGTCGGCAGCTCACTCGGCGGCTACTATGCAACCCATCTTGCCGAACGCCATGGCCTCAAGGCGCTGCTGGTGAACCCTGCGGTCAGCCCCCATCGGATGTTCGACGGTTATTTGGGCACCCAAAAGAACCTCTACACCGACGAAACCTGGGAACTGACCCACGACCACGTGACGGCGCTGGCCGAGCTGGAAGTCCCGGCGCCCCAGGACGCCGCGCGTTATCAGGTGTGGTTGCAGACCGGGGACGAAACCCTGGACTATCGCCTCGCCCAACAGTATTACCGGGCCTGTGCCTTGCGCATCCAGGCCGGTGGCGACCATGGTTACCAGGGGTTCGCCCAGCAATTACCGGCGTTGCTGAGCTTTGCCGGGATTGGCGCAGATCAGTATCAATCCTTCGACTTTGCAGCACTGTAAAGTCGCAGGTCATTTTTTAATCGAACGACTCACGACGAGACCCCATGGCCACTCCCAGCGCTAGCTCTTATAACGCCGACGCCATCGAAGTCCTCTCGGGCCTCGACCCGGTGCGCAAACGCCCCGGCATGTACACCGACACCAGTCGGCCGAACCACCTTGCCCAGGAAGTCATCGACAACAGCGTCGACGAAGCCTTGGCCGGGCACGCCAAGTCGGTGCACGTCATTCTCCACGCTGACCACTCCCTGGAAGTGTCCGACGATGGTCGCGGCATGCCGGTGGACATTCACCCTGAAGAAGGCGTGTCGGGCGTCGAGCTGATCCTCACCAAGCTGCATGCTGGCGGCAAGTTCTCCAACAAGAACTACCAGTTCTCCGGTGGTCTGCACGGTGTGGGTATTTCGGTGGTCAACGCCCTGTCGAACCACGTCCGGGTCAAGGTCAAGCGCGACGGCAACGAGTACGAGATGACCTTCGCCGATGGCTACAAAGCCACCGACCTGCAGGTGATCGGCACCGTTGGCAAGCGCAACACCGGCACCAGCGTGTACTTCGCGCCCGACCCGAAATACTTTGATTCGCCGAAGTTCTCCATCAGCCGCCTCAAGCACGTACTTAAAGCCAAGGCTGTTCTGTGCCCAGGCCTGCTGGTGACCTTTGAAGACAAAGGCACCGGCGAGAAGGTCGAGTGGCACTACGAAGACGGCCTGCGCTCCTACTTGGAAGATTCCGTCAGCGATTTCGAGCGCCTGCCTAACGAGCCGTTCTGCGGCAGCCTGGCCGGTAACAAAGAAGCCGTCGACTGGGCGCTGCTGTGGCTGCCGGAAGGTGGCGACAGCGTGCAGGAAAGCTACGTCAACCTGATCCCGACGGCCCAGGGCGGTACCCACGTCAACGGTTTGCGCCAAGGCCTGCTGGATGCCATGCGCGAGTTCTGCGAGTACCGCAGCCTGCTGCCACGCGGCGTGAAGCTGGCGCCGGAAGACGTGTGGGAGCGCATTGCGTTCGTACTGTCGATGAAGATGCAGGAGCCGCAATTCTCCGGCCAGACCAAAGAGCGTCTGTCATCCCGTGAAGCGGCAGCGTTTGTCTCCGGTGTGGTCAAGGACGCATTCAGCCTGTGGCTCAACGAGCACCCTGAGCTGGGCCTGGCCCTGGCGGAACTGGCGATCAACAACGCCGGCCGTCGTCTCAAGGCCAGTAAAAAGGTCGAGCGCAAGCGCGTCACGGCGGGCCCGGCACTGCCGGGCAAGCTGGCCGATTGCGCGGGGCAGGACCCGATGCGCTCCGAGCTGTTCCTGGTGGAAGGTGACTCCGCCGGTGGTTCCGCCAAGCAAGCGCGGGACAAGGAGTTCCAGGCGATCCTGCCGTTGCGCGGCAAGATCCTTAATACCTGGGAAGTCGATGGCAGCGAAGTCCTGGCCAGCCAGGAAGTGCATAACATCGCCGTGGCCATCGGTGTCGACCCGGGCGCGGCCGATATGAGCCAGCTGCGCTACGGCAAGATCTGCATCCTCGCCGACGCCGACTCCGACGGCTTGCACATCGCCACGTTGTTGTGCGCGCTGTTCGTCCAGCACTTCCGCCCGTTGGTGGATGCCGGCCACGTCTACGTCGCCATGCCGCCGCTGTACCGTATCGACTTGGGCAAGGAGATTTACTACGCCCTGGACGAAGCCGAGCGCGATGGCATCCTCGACCGCCTGGTGGCCGAGAAGAAGCGCGGCAAGCCGCAGGTCACGCGATTCAAAGGCCTGGGTGAAATGAACCCACCGCAACTGCGCGAAACCACCATGGACCCGAACACTCGGCGCCTGGTGCAGTTGACCTTGGAAGACTACGCCGCCACGTCGGAAATGATGGACATGCTGCTGGCGAAGAAGCGCGCGCCGGACCGCAAGTCCTGGCTGGAATCCAAAGGCAACCTGGCCGAGGTGCTGGGCTGATGCGCACAGGTTTCGCCCTGGCGATCCTGATGTTGAGCGGGTTGGCGGCCACCGAGGTGGTCGCCGCGCCCGTTGCAGAGCTCAAGCTTCTCTCCGAACACCCAGTGGACGGCATGCGCGGCGGTAACCTGTCGGGCCTGGCCATCTGCGGTCACGAGCTGTGGACAGTTTCCGACCGCGATGACGACCAGATCTACCGCCTGGATATCAGCGCACCGACCTGGCAAGCCGAGGTTGTGAAGATCGACGTGCCACCGGTGCCGGAATCCGGGTTGCCGTGGGGGTTGCGTTCGCGCACCAAGGCCGCCTCGTTCATTCGTGGCGGCGACCTGGATTTTGAAGGTATTGCCTGCGATGCCGTGGGTAATCGTTACATTGTCAGTGAAGCCCATGCGGCGGTGCTGCAAGTGCCGGTGACGGGCGCGCCTGAGTGGTTGAAGATCGCGCCGGGCATGGTGCGTGAAGCGCGAGCCAGCGGCATGTTGTTGCACTTTAATGCGTTATTCGAGGGGTTGGCGATCAATCCCGAGGGCAATCAGATTTGGCTGGCAGCCGAGCGTGAAAGGCGCGGCCTGATTTCGATCAAGCGTCCGCAAAGCTTATGGGACTGTGACGGCCCCTGTGTATTGTTGAGCCAGGCCGGCCAGGAAGTACAACCGGCGCAGTTCCCTAACGCCAAGGCGGTGTCCAAGGATTTCGCCGACCTGGCGCTGTTCAACGGCAAGCTGTTCACACTGGAGCGCAATGCGTTCCAGATTTGCCGGCGTGATGCGGTCACGGCCAAGGTCGAGCGGTGCTGGTCGTTTGCCGACGAAACCCTGACGCCCGAGCGGCGTTATCCCCAACCTTACGGTCTGGCTGAAGCCCTGGTGGTGGACGCAGAAGGTGCCTGGCTGGGCATCGACAACAATTTCGGCCCGCGTGCCGATGGTGAAAAGCGCCCCGTGGTCTATCGTTTGGCCGCCCCTGCCGGTGGTTGGAGCGCCCAGCCATGAAACGCTGTTTTTTTGAATTGACCCGGCGCAGCGGCAGTTCCGCTGCGCCTTACCCGACAATGATGAGGCCCGCATGAGTGACATCCTCGCAGACAGCTTAGATGGCGTAGAACGCCGGTCGCTGGCTGACTTCACCGAAAATGCCTACCTCAACTACTCCATGTACGTGATCATGGACCGTGCCTTGCCGCATATCGGCGACGGCCTGAAGCCCGTCCAACGGCGCATCATCTACGCCATGAGTGAGTTGGGCCTGGATGCCGATTCCAAGCACAAGAAGTCGGCGCGTACCGTCGGTGACGTGCTCGGTAAGTTCCATCCCCACGGCGATTCGGCGTGCTACGAAGCCATGGTGCTGATGGCCCAGCCGTTCAGCTACCGCTACACCCTGGTGGACGGCCAGGGTAACTGGGGTGCGCCGGATGATCCTAAGTCCTTCGCCGCCATGCGATATACCGAAGCACGCCTGTCGCGTTATTCGCAAGTGTTGCTCAGCGAGCTGGGCCAGGGCACTGCGGACTGGGGGCCGAACTTTGACGGTACCCTCGACGAACCGCTGGTGTTGCCGGCACGTTTGCCGAATATCCTGCTCAACGGCACCACCGGTATTGCGGTCGGCATGGCGACCGACGTGCCGCCGCACAACCTGCGCGAAGTTGCCACGGCCTGCGTGCGTTTGCTCGACGAGCCGAAAGCCACGGTCGAGCAGCTCTGCGAGCATATCCAGGGCCCGGACTACCCGACCGAAGCGGAAATCATCACGCCGCGTGCCGACCTGCTGAAGATGTACGAAACCGGCAAAGGCTCGGTGCGCATGCGCGCCGTGTACCACATTGAAGACGGCGACATTATTGTCACCGCGCTGCCGCACCAGGTGTCGGGCGCCAAGGTGCTGGAGCAGATCGCCGCGTTGATGCAGGCGAAACCGTCGAAACTGCCGCAGGTTGCCGACCTGCGTGACGAGTCTGACCACGAAAACCCATGCCGCATCGTGATCATCCCGACCAACAGCCGGGTCGACCACGAAGTGCTGATGCAGCACCTGTTCGCCAGCACGGACCTGGAGTCGAGCTATCGGGTCAACGTCAACATCATTGGCCTGGATGGCAAGCCGCAGCTGAAAAACCTGCGCAATCTGCTGGTGGAATGGCTGGAATTCCGCGTCAACACTGTGCGCCGCCGCCTGCAATTCCGCCTGGATAAGGTCGAGCGCCGCCTGCACCTGTTGGACGGCTTGCTGATCGCCTACCTCAACTTGGATGAAGTGATCCACATCATCCGCACCGCCGAGCACCCGAAAGCCGAGTTGATCGCGCGTTTCGAACTGAGCGAAATCCAGGCTGACTACATCCTCGACACCCGCTTGCGCCAGTTGGCGCGACTGGAGGAAATGAAGCTGCGCGACGAACAGGACGCGCTGCTCAAGGAACAAGCCAAGCTGCAAGCGCTGCTGGGCAGTGAAGCCAAGCTGAAGAAACTGGTGCGCAGCGAGCTGATCAAAGACGCCGAAACCTATGGCGACGACCGCCGTTCGCCGATCGTGCAACGCGCCGAAGCGAAGGCTCTGACAGAGACCGAGCTGCTGCCGAACGAGAAAATCACCGTCGTTCTGTCGGAAAAGGGTTGGGTTCGCTCTGCCAAGGGGCATGATATCGACGCCACTGGTTTGTCGTACAAGGCTGGCGACGGGTTCAAGACCGCTGCGGCCGGGCGTTCCAACCAGTTTGCGGTGTTTATCGATTCCACCGGGCGCAGTTATTCGGTGCCGGCCCACACCTTGCCATCTGCACGGGGGCAGGGCGAGCCGTTGACTGGGCGCCTTACACCGCCGCCTGGGGCGAATTTCGAGTGCGTGCTGCTGCCGGACGACGATGCGCTATACGTGATTGCGTCTGACGCGGGTTACGGTTTTGTGGTCAAGGGTGAAGACCTGCAGGCCAAGAACAAGGCGGGCAAGGCCCTGCTGAACCTGCCGAACAACGCCAAGGTGATCCTCCCGCGGCCGGTGGACGACCGCGAGAGCAACTGGCTGGCGTCGGTCACTACCGAAGGGCGCTTGCTGGTGTTCAAGATCAGCGACCTGCCGCAACTGGGTAAAGGCAAGGGCAACAAGATTATTGGTATCCCCGGCGAGCGGGTTGCCAGCCGCGAAGAGTACGTGACCGACATTGCTGTCATACCAGAAGGCTCCACGCTGGTGCTGCAAGCCGGTAAACGCACCCTGTCGCTGCGCCCTGACGACCTTGAACATTACAAGGGCGAGCGCGGTCGCCGTGGTAACAAATTGCCTCGTGGCTTCCAGCGAGTGGATGCTTTATTGGTGGAAACGCCTGTTTAAGGCGGTTTAGAGCCCTAGATCTAGGATTTAAAGCGTAGATCGACGCTTTGGCGCTGGAGTCATGGCGCATATTCACGGATGATATGGCCTTTCCAGCGCCGGCGTGGCCGAGCGTGTTTAGGTTATTTTTAGTATTACATTGTGGTTCGCCTTGTGGCAGCCACCTGGATGGGATGATGACTGCTCCACGCCTTCCTTTTATTTTCGTGCTCGCTGGCTTTTTGGGGTTGGCGGGTTGCAGCACACATCAGCCTGTGTCGCTGTACCAACTGGACAGCGGAAGTCCGGCTCAGCCAGCACAGAGCGCTGGCCTGGCCGTTTTGTTGGGGCCGGTGGTCGTAGCCGACTACCTGCAACGCGAAACACTGCTGCAACGTCAAAACGACGGCAGCCTGCGAGGTTCCACCGATGGGCGCTGGGCGGGCAGTTTGTCCTCCGACATCAGCCAATTGATGCTGCGCCAGGTGGCGGGGCATTTGGATAGCCAGCGTGTTGTACTCGCGCCTGCGCCCACCGGGTTTAGCCCGGATGTGCAGGTGTTGCTGACTATTACCCGGCTTGACTCTGGTACATCGCAACCGGCGATCCTCGATGCGCAATGGCGCTTGATCGACCGTCGTGGCCAGGTGCGCGATAACCGCATCGTGCATCTGCAGGAAGAACACGCCGGCACCACTGCGTCCCAGGTCCAGGCCCAGGGTGTACTGCTGCAGCATCTGGCGCAGCAATTGTCGGTGGCGCTCAAGCCGTTGGCCAACCAGCCGCCGATCGCCGAGGCACCCCGCAAGCAAAGTGCCCCGGCACAGGCCAAACCGGCAGAGCCGCAGAAGCCGAAGATGCCGATGGCGGTGCCGATTCGTACAGATATGGAAGTGTTCAGGTTCTGATCTGAATCGCGCACAAACAAAAGGCCCGCTGACTCAGCGGGCCTTTTTGTTTGTACACGATTTGACTGAGCGCGTTAGTTCTTGGTGCGGGTCTCGTGCATCCGTGCCAACTGCCGCTCCAGCATCGACGGATACGGCTCCATCAACCGTTCCACGCAACTGGCGCCCTCTGGGCTGGCAATCGGGCGGATGCGTGCGCGTTGGCGGATCAGCGTGTCTTCGCTGATCTTGCGCTCCACCAGCAGCAAATTGCGGCTATGTTGCGACAAGGCCAAGGCGTCCTGTGCGATCTCGGTCAGCAACAGGTCGATCTGGCTCATGCCGAACAGGTCGTCGCCTACGGTCAGGCCCAGTTGCAATTGCAGGGTAATGCCGCTGTCAGCCACTTCGATTTGCAGGGCGTGACCCAGGGCGCGCAGCAGTTCACCGCAGCAGATAGCGTTGGTCAGGTAGTCCTCACCGCTGTCTTCGCTGTGGAACAACATCAGCGTGCTGCCATCGTTCAGGGTGTGCAGTTCGCTCTGGTACAGCGAAGCGGCCTGGTCGAGACAGTCACGGTAGCGTTCCAGCAATTCGGTCAGGCGCGCACGGGGCAGGCGACGCAGTTGGTCCTGCGCACCCAGTTGCACAGCCAGTACGGCGCTGTACTGGGGTTCAGTGCTCTTGATCGGGGCCGGTTTTGGCGCCATGGCCGGGGCGCTTGCCGAGGTGTCGCGCAGGTCGGCGAACGGGTCTTCATCGTCCAGTTCGTCTTCTTCAGCTTTGAACGTGCGGCGGGTGGCAGGCTTCAAGCCCGCTACCGGAGCGTCTTGCACTTCAAATTCGGGCTCGTCGTCGTAGTCCGTATCGTCGAACTCAGGCTCAGGTTCAACCTCACGCACTATCGGTTCCGGGGCGAAGCTGGCGTGCAGTTGGCGGGCCAGGTCGCCGATTTCATCCTGGCGGTCAGTGGCCGGGGTGTTTTCATCGATGTCCCGCAGCCAGATGCGCAGTTGCATCAGCGGCGTAGAGATGTGCCGGCCCAGACGCAGGCTCAACGCCAGGGCCAATGCCAGCAGGATCGCGCTGAGGATGCCCATGCTTTGTAGGCTGATGGTCATCGGCTGCTGGAATTGCTGCATGTCCAGGCTGATACGCAGTTGGCCGGCCTTTACATCCTGAAACGTGATATTGCTCTGGTAGAGCCCTTGCGCTTCACCCAGCAGGCCGTTTTTCGGGCGTTGCCCGGCTTCAGCCATGATCCGGTTGTCCACGCTATAGATGGCCGCGTGGGCCACCAGCGGGTTTTTGGTCAGGTTGTTGAGCAGCACGTTGAGGCTGAGGATGTCGTTGGACACCAGCAGCTCAGTCGCCGAGGTCGCGGTCTGGGTGGTCAGGCTCTCGCCCAGGGCGTCGGCTTGCTCGTGCATGGCCTGTTTGAACTGCAAACCCATCACGCAGGCGTAGATCACCAGGGCCAGGGCGACCAGGATCACGTTATGGCTGGCGATGCGTAATGCGATCGGTACACGGCGGTGGCGCAGTGCCCGGAAGATCAGCAGGAAGAAGTTATCGGTTTTTACTGGCGTGGGCCGGTTCACTTGCGCTCGGCTCTTGGTCCGTGAAGTTGACGCGCAGTATAGCGACAGCCCTAGGGCCGGCAAAGCGCTGGCTGTGCCCGATGGTCACTGAAAGTGGGTAGAATGCGGTTTTTTTCCAGCCTGGGGGTGCGCCTTGCGCGAAATTGTCCTGATTAACATCACGGGGGAAGACCGCCCAGGTCTGACCGCAGCGATTACCGGTGTGCTGGCCCAGGGTGGTGTGAACATTCTCGACATCGGCCAAGCGGTGATCCACGACACCTTGTCGTTCGGCATTCTGGTTGAGATCCCGAGCACTGAACAGGCGTCATCGGTACTCAAGGACATCCTGTTTACGGCGTACAAGCTGGATCAACAGGTGCGTTTCACCCCGGTGTCCGAAGCCGATTATCAGCAGTGGGTGGCCGGTCAGGGCAAAAAGCGCCACATCGTGACCCTGTTGACCCGCAAGGTCACCGCTGAGCAATTGCAGCGTGTCAGCTCGATCACCGCGCAGTACGGTTTGAATATCGATCATATCGACCGTTTGTCGGGTCGCATGCCGCTGGACACGCCCGCTGACAAGGGCAAGGGCTGCATCGAGTTCTCCGTACGCGGTGAGCCAGCCGACCCGCAAGCTCTGCGCGCCGAGTTCCTCAGCGTGGCGCAGGAACTGAACGTGGATATCGCTTTCCAGGAAGACTCACTGTTCCGCCGCAACCGTCGCCTGGCGGTGTTCGACATGGATTCCACGCTGATCGAGGCCGAAGTTATCGACGAGTTGGCCAAGGCTGCTGGCGTCGGCGAGCAGGTGTCGGAAATTACCGAGCGCGCCATGGCCGGTGAACTCGACTTCCGCGCCAGCTTCAAGGAGCGCTTGGCGCTGCTCAAAGGTCTGGACGTCAGCGTGCTGGACTCCATCGGTGCGTCCCTGCGCCTGACCGAAGGCGCAGAAACCCTGTTCGCCGAACTCAAGCGCCTGGGCTACAAGACCGCCATCCTGTCGGGTGGCTTCACTTACTTCGCCAAGCAATTGCAGGCCAAGCTGGGCATCGACTACGTGTTCGCCAACGAGTTGGAAGTGGTGGATGGCAAGGTGACTGGCGTGGCCGTGGAGCCGATTGTCGACGCACAGCGCAAGGCAGATCTGCTGAAGGAGCTGGCTCACAAGGAAGGTTTGCGTCTGGAGCAGACCATTGCGGTGGGCGATGGGGCGAATGACTTGCCGATGCTGGCAATTGCCGGGTTAGGTGTGGCGTTCCGCGCCAAGCCGTTGGTGAAGCAGTCGGCGAAGCAGGCGATTTCGACCCTGGGGTTGGATGGGGTGTTGTATCTGCTGGGCTTCCGCGATCGCGACGGTCAGCTGTAACTGAATAAGTGCGGTAAAAAATGTGGGGGCGGGCTTGCTCGCGAACAGCGGTGGTTCAGTCACTGATGTGTCGACCGATACCCCGCATTCGCGAGCAAGCCCGCGCCCACATTGGGTTTTTTGTCAGGCTTTAGGTGCAGCGATGCCTTGGCCCATCTGCACCGGCGTACCTGCCACCAGCTCTTGCGCCCACTTCACCTGATCCGGCCCAAACAGCACAATCGCCGTCGACCCCAGTTTGAAGCGACCCAGCTCCGCACCTTTTTCCAGGTGGATCGGCGCGCGCGCAGCTTCGTCATAACGGAAGGTTTTCAGCTCACGCTTCGGCGGGGTCACCAAGCCGGCCCACACGGTTTCAATCGACGCCACAATCATCGCGCCCACCAGAACCACGGCCATCGGGCCGCGTTCGGTGTCGAAAATGCAGGCAACACGTTCGTTACGTGCAAACAGCTCTGGTACGTTTTCGGCTGTGGTCTGGTTCACCGAGAAGATACGGCCCGGGATGTAGATCATCTCGCGCAGGGTACCGGCCAGTGGCATGTGCACCCGGTGATAGTCCTTTGGCGACAGGTAGATGGTGGCGAAATCGCCGCCCATGAACGGCGCCGCTACAGCGGCATCGCCGCCCAGCAACTCCAGCACGCTGAAGCTGTGGCCCTTGGCCTGGAACACGCGGCCATGTTCGATCGGGCCGAGCTGGCTGACCGCGCCATCGGCTGGGCTCAACACCGCGCCTGGGGTTTGATCCAGTGGGCGCGCGCCGTCTTTCAGTGCGCGGGTGAAGAAGGCGTTGAAGTGCTCGTAGGCGGTCACGTCTTCAACCAGCGCCTGGGACATGTCCACTTGATAGCGCTTGGCGAACCAGGTGGTGAAGGCATTCTTGAACCAGCGCACGCGGCACTCGGCGATGCAGCCGGCCAGGCGCGATAGCAAGTGGTGTGGCAGCAAGTACTGGCTGAGGATAAACAACTGCTTTTTCATAACTGTCCTTAAACCTTAAATCTCGACGGGGGTGTCGGGGTGGTTGCCCCATTCGCCCCACGAACCGGCATAACCTTTGACTCGCGGATAACCGAGTGCCTTGGCCACCAGGTAGGTGAAGCCAGAGCGGTGGTGAGTCTGGCAGTGGGTGATGATTTCTTTATCTTTGGTCAGTCCGAGGCCTTCGAGGATCTGCGGCATGTCGCGGCGGATACGCAGGTTGCGTGTCGGGTCCATGCCAGCAGTCCATTCAAAGTTCACGGCACCGGGGATGTGCCCGCCTTTGGCGGCGAGGACTTTTTCACCGGAATATTCCAGCGGGCCGCGTGCGTCCCATATGCCCAGGTCGGCAGCACCCAGGCGACTTTGCAGGTATTCACGGGTGGCGGTGGGGCCTTCGTGCAGCGTCAGGCTGACCGGGCCGTCGACCGGGGCGGGTACATCGGTGGAGACCGGGCGTTCCTCTTCCAGCCAGGCCAGAAGGCCACCATCCAGGTAGTGGTATTTCTGATGGCCGATCACGTCGAGCATCCAGATGAACCGCCCGGCCCAGCCGCCGCCTTCGTCGTCGTAGACCACGTAGGTCGCGTCCGGGGTGTGGCCCAGTTCGCCGAACAGCTTCTCCAGGTCCGCCTTGTTGGGCAGCAGGCCGGGTGCCGGCGCCTGGCCCAATTGGGTACGCTTGGGGTCAACGAAATGCGCGCCGGGGATATGCCCTTCGGCGTAGCGGGCGGCACTGGTGAGGTCCACCAGAATCAGGTGTTCGGCATCCAGTTGACCGAGCAGGTCGCTGGGTTCGATCACCAGCGGCAAGCCAGAGAAGTCAGGCATGTGAGGTCTCCTGGGCACAAATGTTGGCGATATAAAGAGGGCGATTGTAGCGCAAGCATCAGGCGCTGCGGTTGGTAAAGCAGAGCAGGGCTTTCTCGATGCATTGGGCGGTTTTGCCGAAGGCCTGCACGGTGGTTTCCGAGAACGGTCCCCCACCCTGGTCGGCCACCATCAGCATCACCACCTTGCCATTGCAGCTCAAGGAGCGCAGTAGCAGGTGTTCACCGGTAAACAGGCGGCGCAGGATCGGTGGCAGCAAGGCTGAGAACTGGGTGTGGTTTTCAGGGTTGAGACGCACCTGCGCGGACTTTTCCAGCAGGCGCTGCAGCAGCGTGCTGTTGACCACGTCCAGGCTCAGGTGAGCGGCGTCCTTCGGCAGGCCGTCGACCTGATGCACGCGCAAAGTACTCTGGGCGCGATCAGTCATCAGCAGCATGACCCGTTGCATGCCACTGGCCACCAGGGCCTCCTTGGCGCAGGTGGTCAGGTGCATCGCGTTGGCAAAACGGCTCGGCTCTACCAGCAGTTCTGTACAACGTTTACGCCAGACGGCCAGCGACTCGGCGGTAGGCGGCGGTGCCGGCAGCAGGCCGCGATGAATCTTCTGCACATGCCAGGGCCAGATCAGTGACAGCGCCGGGTGCCACAGGTCGGGCATCAGCGTGCTGCGGGCGCTGGTCACGGCTTGTTGATGGACGTGTTGCTGTAACTCGCCCAAGGGTTGCTGCAGGTATAGCGCAGTGAGGAGCTGCCAGCGTTCGGTGTGCGGGCAGGTCCAAGACTCTTGCGCCGACATCGCCAAGCCGTTGGCCAGCAACACGGTATTGGCCGGCTGGTTCAGCCAGCGGCGCAGGTTGGGTTCGGCGTCGAGCAATTGCTGATGGTGCAGCGGGTCATCTTCGCGGGCGATATGCAATGCCTTGACCAGCAAGCGCTGTTCGCTCAATAGCAGCTTGTAGCCTTGGGAGACCCAAATCGGCAGGTGCCAGGCTTCGGTCAGGCCGACGCACAGGTCCAGCAGGCGCACGCCGAACAATTCCTGCTCGACCAGACGGGCTGGCTGGCCTTTGTGGATAACCCGCAGCTCCCATTCTTCCAGGAGCTTGGGGTAGGCGACCGCCATCGGCCAAAGCGGCGATAGAAACAGCAGGCTGCCCCAGTGAATGTCCTGCCACAGTCGTGCCAGGCGGCTGCCAAACAAGCCGTTGGCTTGCTGCGAAGCGTGCTGACTTATCAACAACAGTTGGCGCAGCGCCACGGGAATCTCGTTGGCGGGCACCGAAGGCAGGCGCGCCAACAGTTCCTCGGCGCGCTTGAGGCCCAGGCGGTTGAGTGCCACTTCGAGGTTTTCCGCCGGTTCCGCCAGGCTGCCATGGGTGTGGCTGTTGGCTTCGCGCATCACGCTGAGCACGAGGGCCGGGCTGTCTTGCATCAGCTCGGCAATATCTCGTAATGAGCTGCGGCTGTCGCGGATGCCTTTGCACACGCGGTCGTGGCTGGCCTGGGGAACAGGCAGCAGCACATCGTCCAGGCGCTTGATCCAAGCGGCGAGAGAAGTAGGTTTTGCAGTTGGGACTGTCGTTTCATTAGCCATGATTGGGGCGAGATCATCACTTGCGGTCAACACGCCCGGAGCGGGCCGAACTGGCTTTTCGCCTTAACGGGCTATAGTCTGGCGCAGTTTTGCCGATAAGAGGAACAAGAGTTTTCAGTTCCCCCCAATATGTCCATGAACCCGACGGCGCAAGTACTCATCTCCTATGGCTAAAATTATCGGCATCATCGTCGTCATCGCAAGTGTGCTAGGTGGCTACGTCCTGTCCCACGGTAAAATTGCTGCGCTGATCCAGCCCTTCGAAGTGCTGATCATCGGTGGTGCGGCGTTCGGCGCATTCTTGCAGGCGAACCCTGGCTACATGACCATGCACGTGCTCAAGAAATCCCTGAGCATGTTCGGTTCGCGCTTCACCCACACCTTCTACCTGGAGGTATTGGGGCTGGTCTACGAGATCCTCAACAAAAGCCGCCGCGAAGGCATGATGGCCATCGAGGCCGACATCGAAGACGCCTCGGCCAGTCCGATTTTCGCCAAGTACCCGGCCGTGCTCAAAGATGAGCGCATGACCGCCTACATCTGTGACTACCTGCGCATCATGTCCTCCGGCAACATGGCCCCCCATGAGTTGGAAGGCCTGTTCGACATGGAATTGTTCAGCCTTAAAGAAGAGCTGGAGCATCCCTCTCACGCGGTGACAGGCATCGCCGACGGCATGCCGGGTTTTGGTATTGTTGCGGCAGTACTCGGTATTGTTGTGACCATGGCCTCCTTGGGCGAAGGCGACCAGGCAGCCATCGGTATGCACGTGGGTGCGGCGCTGGTAGGTACCTTCTTCGGTATTCTCGCGGCCTACGGCTTCTTCGGCCCGCTGGCCACCTCGCTGGCCCATGATGCCAAGGAAGAAATCAACCTGTACGAATCGATCAAAGCCAGCCTGGTAGCCTCCGCTTCCGGCGTGCCGCCCTCGCTGGCGGTGGAGTTCGGTCGCAAGGTGCTGTACCCGAAACATCGCCCAAGCTTCGCCGAGCTGGAACAAGCGGTTCGCGGTCGCTAAGCCATGGAAAACAACCAGCCGATAATCATCAAGCGCGTCAAGCGCTTCGCTGCGGGGCACCATGGCGGTGCCTGGAAAATCGCTTTCGCCGACTTTGCGACGGCGATGATGGCGTTCTTTCTGGTGCTGTGGCTGATGTCCACCGCCACCCCCGAACAGAAGATCGCCATCGCCGGCTACTTCAAAGACCCGATTGGTTTCTCGGAAAGCGGCACGCCCTTCGTGATCGACCTGGGCGGTTCGCCGCAGTTGGCGCCTGAGCGCACCATTAACCCAGAGGTCAAGACCGAAGCGCCGCAGGAAAAAATCCCGATCGAGCGCGACACTGTCGAATCCATGGCTGAGCAGGTCGAGCAGGAACGCCTTGGGCTGTTGCTTCAAGAGTTGCAGACCAAGGTTGAGGAAAACCCGCAACTGCTGAAATTCAAGGATCAGATTTCGTTCGAAATCACGCCTGAAGGCCTGCGCATCCAGATCATCGACGCGGCCAACCGGCCGATGTTCGACTCCGGCAGCGCGCGCCTGAAGCCGTACTTTGAAGACATCCTGCTGGCCATGGCCGACACCATCAAAACGGTGCCGAACAAGATCAGCATCAGCGGCCACACCGACGCCCAGCCGTATGCGGTCCAGGGCGACTTCGGCAACTGGGAACTCTCGGCCAATCGCGCCAACGCTGCACGCCGCGTGTTGGTGGCCGGCAGCTACCCGGACCCGCAAGTGGCACGCGTGGTGGGTTTTGCCTCCTCGCAGCTGTTTGATCATCAAGACCCGTTAAGCCCGTCCAACCGCCGTATCGATATCGTGGTGCTGACCAAAAAGGCCCAGCGTGCGATTGAAGGTGATCAGCCGCCGGCGCCGCAACCCACCCCAGGCGCAGGTGCGCCGGGTGAAGTACCGGCCGACCCGAACGCCATACCGCCAGGGCAGGAGCCGTTGCCGGCGCATGAGCTGCGTCAGAAGCTGAATTTGTTTGATGATGGTGGCGTGAAGGATCCTACGGTGCCTGGTACGGGTTCGTAGATGTCCACATACAACAAGGCCGCGATGATCGCGGCCTTGTTGTATCTACCTTCTGGGAGCGGTTTAGTGAGTGCTTTGCGGCAGACTCGCAATAATCGACCGATAGCTGTTCATCCGCTGCTGCTGCACACGGCCATCTTCCAGCGCCTTGAGCAGCGCACAGCCTGGCTCGCGGTCGTGTTTGCAGTCGCGGAAGCGGCAGGTGCCGATCAGGTCATTGAATTCGATGAAGCCCGCTTCCACGTCGCTGCGGCTGACGTGGCCGAGGCCGAATTCACGGATGCCTGGGGAGTCGATCAGCTCACCGCCGCCGGGGAAGTGGAACAACCGCGCGGTGGTGGTGGTGTGGGTGCCCTGGCCGGACAGTTCCGACAGCGGGCCCACGCGGGTGTCGACTTCCGGCAACAGGCTGTTGACCAGCGAGGATTTACCCACGCCCGACTGGCCAACGAACACGCTGATGTGCCCGTCCAACTGCTGTTGCAGTTGTTCCATGCCGTTACCGTGATGCGCCGAGACTTCCAGCACCGGGTAACCCAGCGTGCGGTAGACCGCCAGCAGCGCATTCAGCGCCGGGGCATTCTGCTCGTCGATCAGGTCGAATTTGTTCAGCAGCAACAGCGGGCGAATGCCGGCATGTTCGGCTGCTACCAGATAGCGGTCGATCAGGTTGGCATGCGGCTCAGGTAACGGCGCGAACACGATCACGATCATATCGACGTTGGCCGCTACCGGCTTGAGTTGACCTCGGCTGTCGGGGCGGCGCAGTTCGGTGTTGCGCGGCAACTGGGCGACGATCACGCCGATGCCCTGGTTGCCGGCACGCCAGACCACTTTGTCGCCGGTGACCAGCGCAGGCAGATTGGCGCGCAGGTGGCAGCGGGAGACCGAGCCTGCGAGTTCGCCTTCCAGCGCCTCGACTTCGACCTGCACACCAAAGTGCGCGATCACCAGGCCCGTCTGTTCGGGCCCCAGGTCGCCGCCCTCGAGCGCTTCTACCGCGGAGGATTCACGTTTGGCGGCGCGTGCGGCGCGCTCACCTTGAATCTTTTCGATGCGCCAGTTTTGGCGTCGATTGAGCTGGCGTTTGGCCATTGGTGTTCCGTGTCGATAATGCAAAGGTTTAGGTGAAACGGTCGCGAGTCTAGCACGGCCCTGCCTGCTAAACTGCGCAGCTACGCCAAGGTGCCAAGAGAATCAAGCCATGCAAAACCCACAGAACCTGATTTGGATCGATCTGGAAATGACCGGTCTGAACCCCGACACTGACGTCATCATCGAGATGGCGACCATTGTCACCGACAGCAACCTCAACACCTTGGCCGAAGGTCCGGTGATCGCCATCCACCACAGCGATGCCGTATTGGCCACCATGGATGAGTGGAACACCCGCACTCACGGCAACTCTGGCCTGACCCAGCGCGTGCGCGACAGCCGCATCAGCATGGCCGAAGCCGAAGCTGAAACCATCGCCTTCCTGGAAAAATGGGTGCCGAAGGGCAAGTCGCCGATCTGCGGCAATAGCATCTGCCAGGATCGTCGCTTCCTCTATACGCATATGAAGGCGTTGGAGAGTTACTTCCACTACCGCAACCTGGATGTATCGACGCTTAAAGAGCTGGCTGCGCGCTGGGCGCCGGAAGTCAAAGACAGCTTCCATAAAGGCAGCACCCACTTGGCGCTGGATGATATTCGCGAGTCGATTGCCGAGTTGCAGCATTACCGTAAGCATTTCATCAAGGCTTGAGTCTGTGGCGCCTGGTCCTGCGATAGGGGCGACTCGGTCTTTCGACTAGCGCCCCCTTTTGGTGCCACCACCAAATGATTAGACTGCCGGCCTAATCGCAAGGATCGCCACCATGCTGCTGATGCTCTACCTCATCGCCATCACCGCCGAAGCCATGACCGGTGCCCTGTCCGCCGGCCGGCGTGGCATGGATTGGTTTGGCGTGGTGCTGATCGCCTGTGTAACGGCGTTGGGCGGTGGCTCGGTGCGCGACGTGTTGCTAGGCCATTATCCGCTGACCTGGGTCAAGCACCCGGAATACCTGGTGCTGACCTCCATCGCGGCGTTAGTGACGATTTTTATTGCCCCGCTGATGCGCCACCTACGCTCGTTGTTCCTGGCGCTGGACGCCGTCGGCCTGGTGGCGTTCACGTTGATCGGCTGTATGACCGCCCTGGAAATGGGCCACGGCATGCTGGTCGCGTCGGTCAGCGGCGTGATTACCGGCGTGTTCGGTGGCATCCTGCGGGACATCTTCTGCAACGACATTCCGTTGATTTTCCGCCGCGAGTTGTACGCCAGCGTGTCGTTCCTCGCCGCCTGGTTTTACCTGCTGTGCCTTTATCTGGAGCTGCCCAGCGAACAGGCAATACTCCTGACCCTGTTCAGCGGCTTTCTATTGCGCCTGCTGGCGATCCGTTTCCATTGGGAAATGCCCAAGTTCGTCTATAACGACGACGTGCACTAGCGGGTGGCGTGCTGGTTCAGTGCCCATTCCACATGCTCGCGCACCAGTTCCGACGGATAGTCCCGACGCGCCTTCAAGGCTTCCAGCACCGGAATGCTTGAGGGGGCATTACCCAGGCCCACCGCCAGGTTGCGCAGCCAGCGCTCGTATCCGGCACGGCGCAGGGGCGAGCCTTCGGTGCTGCTGAGGAATTTATCCTCGTCCCACATAAACAGCTCGGCCAATTCTGCGTTATCCAGGTTGTGGCGTGGCTTGAAATCGTTTTCTGCGGTGGCGCGGGCGAAACGATTCCATGGGCAAACGATCTGACAGTCATCGCAGCCGAACACTCGGTTGCCGATCAATGGGCGCAAGTCTTCAGGAATGGCGCTTTTGAGCTCGATGGTCAGGTAGGAAATACAACGCCGCGCGTCCAGCACATAGGGGCCGACAAAGGCGTTGGTGGGGCAGATGTCCAGGCACGCGGTGCAGCGCCCGCAGTGTTCGGTGCTGTGAGGGGCGTCAACCGGTAGCGGCAGGTCGACAAACAGCTCACTCAGGAAGAAGTAGCTGCCGGCCTTGCGATTGAGCACCAGGGTGTTTTTGCCGATCCAGCCCAGGCCAGCTTGCTCGGCGATGGCTTTTTCCAGCACCGGCGCGCTGTCGACAAAGGCACGGAAACCGAAGGGGCCGATCTGCGCCTGGATGCGGTCAGCCAATTGCTGCACGCGCTTGCGAATCAGTTTGTGGTAGTCGCGGCCCAGGGCGTAGCGCGAGATGTAGGCTTTTTCTGGCTGGGCCAGCAGTTGAGCCATCTGCGTATCGCCTGGCAGGTAATCCATGCGCAGCGAGACGACGCGCAACGTGCCCGGCACCAACTCGTCGGGGTGGGAGCGTTTGCTGCCGTGGGCGCCCATGTATTCCATCTCGCCGTGGTAGCCCGCGTCGAGCCAGCGTTGCAGGTGCTGCTCATGCTCGGCCAGGTCCAGGCCGCTGATGCCGACTTGTTGAAAGCCCAGCTCGCGGCCCCAGTCTTTGATTGATTGGGCGAGGGCGGGCAGATCGGAGGTAATGGCGGGCATGAGACACGGGAAACCACAGGTTAGATAGGTATAATTCTGCCAGACATCGGAGCTTGAAGACGCATGCCGCAGACAAAACACGCAATAACCGACGTACAGACCCTGTTGCCCGGCCATTTGCCGCAACTGGCTGCGCGCTCCCCGGACGCCCATAAAGGTCAGTTCGGTCACCTGCTGGTCATTGGCGGTGACCGCGGCTTTGGCGGCGCTGCGCTGTTGAGCGCCGAAAGTGCCTTGCGCAGTGGCGCCGGCATGGTGTCCCTGGCAACGCGCCTGGAGCATGTGCCTGCTGCGTTGGCGCGTTTGCCGGAAGTCATGACCGTGGGGGTCAGCTCGGCTAATCAATTAATGGGCTTGCTGGAAAAGATCTCGGTCATCGTGATCGGGCCAGGGCTCGGAGACGCCTCCTGGGGCAAAAGCCTGCTTTCTGCTGCCGCAAACGCTAAACAGGCGCAGGTCTGGGACGCCGACGCCTTGAATCAACTCGCCACCGGCACCGTGGCTCTGCCGGCCAACTGTGTGATCACCCCGCATCCAGGGGAGGCCGCGCGCTTGTTGGGCATTTCGACAGCCGAGGTTCAGGCCGATCGCCTTAAGGTGGCGCGCGCGTTGAGCCAGACATTCAACGCAGTGACTATCCTCAAGGGTGCTGGCAGTTTGATTGCCAGCCCAGACGGACGTGTTTCGCGATGTGACCAAGGCCACCCGGCGATGGCAACGGCAGGGCTCGGCGATGTGTTGGCCGGCCTGGTGGGCGCACTGCTGGCCCAGGGCATTCACGCCTATGAAGCAAGCTGCCTGGCCGTGTGGTTGCACGCCACGGCGGGGGACCGTCAGGGTACTTTTGGACGAGGGCTGGCTGCGAGCGATCTGATACCCGCCATTCGTCAATTGTTGGAGGAACAGTCGCCGTGCCTGAAGTAATTCTTTTCCTGGCCGATGAAGACGCCATGGTTGCCTTCGGTCAGCGCATCGCCCAGGTCACGGCCGGGGCCGGGCTGATCTTCCTTGAAGGTGACTTAGGGGCGGGCAAGACCACGTTGTCCCGGGGGATTATTCGCGGTTTGGGTCATGCGGGGGCGGTGAAGAGTCCGACATTCACCCTGGTCGAGCCCTATGAGATCGGTGCAGTACGCGCCTTCCACTTCGACCTCTATCGCCTGGTAGACCCCGAAGAGCTGGAGTACATGGGCATCCGTGATTACTTCGATGAAGATGCGTTGTGCCTCATTGAGTGGCCAGATAAAGGCACAGGCTTTTTGCCAAAGCCGGACCTGACCATTACCATTACGCCGCATGAGCACGGACGTCAGTTGAAGTTGTTGCCCCAGAGCGCGCGCGGCCAGTCGTGGTGCGCCGCTTTGGCATTGGAATTCAAATAATTGGTGGGGTTAGGTATGCGCTTTCGCGCGTTGGTTGCTGTCGTGGGGGTGTTGCTTGCGGCAATGACTGTCAATGCTCTGGCTGCTTCACAGGTGAAGAGTGTTCGCCTGTGGCGAGCGCCGGATAACACGCGGCTGGTGTTCGACCTGTCTGGCCCGGTCCAGCACAGCGTCTTTACTCTCACGTCTCCTGATCGCCTGGTGATCGACATCAACGGCGCGACCCTGGCCGCGCCGTTGAAGGTATCCACTGCCAACACCCCGATTACCTCTATACGCTCGGCCCAGCGCACGCCCACTGACCTGCGCGTGGTGATCGACCTGAAAAAGGTTGTAACGCCGAAAAGCTTCTCGCTGACGCCAAACGCCCAATATGGCAACCGGCTGGTGGTCGACCTGTTCGACAACGCCGCCGATGCCGCGCCGCCGCCGGCCCCAACGCCAAGCGTGGCAACGGTGCCGGCAGTCCCGGTGAGCCCGTCGCAACCCCAGGTCAAGCTGCCACCGCCGCCACCGGCCCCGGCAGGCAAGCGCGACATTATTGTAGTGATCGACGCCGGCCACGGCGGTGAAGACCCAGGTGCTTCCGGTTCGCGCGGCCAGCACGAGAAAGACGTGGTATTGGCCATCGCCCGTGAGCTGCAGCGCCAGGTCAATGGCATGAAAGGCTACCGCGCCGAGCTGACCCGTACCGGCGACTACTTCATTCCGTTGCGCGGCCGAACTGAAATCGCCCGTAAGAAAGGCGCCGACCTGTTTGTGTCGATTCACGCCGACGCCGCGCCCTCGACCGCTGCATTCGGTGCTTCGGTGTTTGCCCTGTCGGATCGCGGCGCTACGTCCGAGACCGCGCGTTGGTTGGCCGACAGTGAAAACCGTTCCGACTTGATCGGCGGCGCCGGCAACGTGTCCCTCGATGACAAGGACAAAATGCTCGCGGGGGTGCTGCTCGACCTGTCGATGACGGCTTCGCTGACCTCCAGCTTGAACGTCGGCCAGAAGGTCTTGAGCAATATCGGTCGAGTCACTTCGCTGCACAAGCATCGTGTGGAGCAAGCAGGATTTATGGTGTTGAAGTCGCCGGACATCCCGTCGATCCTGGTAGAAACCGGGTTCATCTCCAATGCCAAGGAAGCCTCGAAGCTGGCCAGCGCCAGCCACCAGCAGGCCCTGTCGCGCTCCATCAGCGCCGGTATTCGCCAGTTCTTCCAGCAGAACCCACCGCCGGGCACTTACATCGCCTGGCTGCGTGACTCGGGGAAAATCGCCCAAGGCCCGCGTGACCATCGCGTGCAGCCGGGCGATACTCTGGCCATGCTGGCGGTGCGTTTTCAAGTGTCGGCCGCTACCTTGCGCAGTGCTAACAAACTGAAGACGGATGAGTTGAAAGTCGGCCAGGTGTTGACCATCCCTGGCACTGAATTGGCGGCGCAGTAATGAGTGAGCCCACCCTGAACAGCGGCTCGCGCATTGAGCTGCTGAGCCCGCGCCTTGCTAACCAGATCGCTGCGGGCGAGGTTGTTGAGCGCCCGGCGTCGGTGATCAAGGAGCTGCTGGAAAACAGTATCGACTCCGGTGCCAAGCGCATTGATGTCGATGTGGAGCAGGGCGGCGTCAAGCTGCTGCGCGTACGTGACGATGGCAGCGGCATCTCCTCCGATGACCTGCCGCTGGCCCTGGCCCGTCACGCCACCAGCAAGATTCGCGACCTGGAAGACCTTGAGCGCGTGATGAGCCTGGGCTTTCGCGGTGAGGCCCTGGCCTCGATCAGCTCCGTAGCGCGCCTGACCCTGACTTCGCGCACCCGTGACGCCGACCAAGCCTGGCAGGTGGAAACCGAAGGCCGCGACATGGCGCCTCGGGTTCAGCCGGCAGCCCATCCGGTCGGTACATCGGTAGAGGTGCGCGACCTGTTCTTCAATACACCGGCGCGGCGCAAATTCCTCAAGGCCGAAAAAACCGAATTCGATCACCTGCAAGAAGTCATCAAACGTCTGGCCCTGGCCCGTTTCGACGTGGCTTTCCACCTGCGCCACAACGGCAAGACCATCCTCAGCCTGCATGAAGCCCATGATGACGCCGCGCGCGCGCGCCGGGTGTCGGCGATTTGTGGCGCGGGTTTCCTGGAGCAGGCGCTGCCGATTGAAATCGAGCGTAATGGCCTGCGGCTGTGGGGCTGGGTCGGTTTGCCGACCTTCTCCCGCAGTCAGGCGGACTTGCAGTACTTCTTTGTGAACGGCCGCGCTGTGCGCGACAAACTGGTGGCCCACGCGGTGCGTCAGGCTTACCGCGACGTGTTGTTCAATGGGCGGCACCCGACGTTCGTGCTGTTCTTCGAGGTCGACCCATCGGTGGTGGACGTCAATGTGCACCCGACCAAACACGAAGTGCGCTTCCGTGATGGGCGCATGGTGCATGACTTCCTCTACGGCACCTTGCACCGCACCTTGGGTGACGTGCGTCCGGATGATCAACTGTCGGCACCGATTGTGACGGCGATGGTCCGCCCGAGCGGCCCGGAAGCGGGTGAGTTCGGCCCTCAGGGCGAAATGAGCCTGGCGGCAAACCTGCTGCAATCGCCACAGCCGCAGCCGTCGTACACCACGCCGGGTTCTGGTTCGGGTGCGGGTTACCAGTACCAATACACGCCACGCCCGCAGTCGGCAGTGCCAGTGGCCGAGGCCCAGGCGGCATATCGCGAGTTTTTCGCGCCGCTGCCCGGGGCCGAGCCTGGCGCTGCTGTGGCCTTGCCGGAGGGTGGCGGTGATATTCCGCCGCTGGGTTATGCATTGGCGCAGCTCAAGGGCATCTACATTCTTGCGGAAAACGCCCACGGCCTGGTGCTGGTGGACATGCATGCCGCCCACGAGCGGATCATGTACGAGCGCCTGAAGATTGCCATGGCCAGCGAAGGCCTCAGCGGCCAGCCGTTGCTGGTGCCGGAATCCCTTGCGGTCAGCCAGCGTGAGGCAGATTGTGCCGAAGAGCACCATGCTGTGTTCCAGAAGCTGGGCTTTGAATTGCAACGACTGGGGCCGGAAACCCTGGCCATCCGCCAGATTCCCGCGTTACTCAAGCAGGCCGAGGCTAACCGTTTGGTCGCCGACGTACTGGCAGACCTGATGGAATACGGCACCAGCGACCGCATCCAGGCGCACATCAACGAACTGCTCGGCACCATGGCCTGCCACGGCGCCATCCGCGCGAACCGCCGCCTGGCCCTGCCGGAAATGAACGGCCTGCTGCGCGATATGGAGAACACCGAGCGCAGCGGTCAATGCAACCATGGCCGACCGACCTGGACCCAGATGGGCCTGGACGATCTGGACAAACTGTTCTTGCGCGGCCGTTGATGAGTGCCTCGCCCCCCGCGATCTTCCTGATGGGCCCAACGGCCGCCGGCAAGACCGACCTGGCCATCGAGCTGACCAAGGTGCTGCCGTGCGAGCTGATCAGTGTCGACTCTGCCCTGGTTTACCGGGACATGGACATTGGCACCGCGAAGCCTTCCAAAGCGCTGTTGGCTGAGTATCCGCATCGTTTGATCGATATCATTGATCCCTGCGAGAGCTACTCGGCGGCGGATTTCCGTACCGACGCCCTGGCGGCCATGGCCGAAATCACCGCACGCGGCAATATTCCGCTGCTGGTCGGTGGCACGATGCTCTATTACAAGGCTTTGCAGGAAGGCCTGGCGGACATGCCGCCCGCCGACGCCCTGGTGCGCGCCGAGCTTGAGGAAGAGGCTGTACGCCTTGGCTGGCAAGCCCTGCACGACCAGTTGGCGGTCGTGGACCCGGTATCTGCTGCACGCATCCACCCCAATGACCCCCAGCGCCTCACGCGTGCCTTGGAAGTCTGGCGTGTCAGCGGCCAGACCATGACTGAACATCGGCTGAAACAAAGTGCGCAAAGTGCTGACGCAGGCGCATCTGGACAGCCACAATTACCCTATACTGTGGCGAATCTTGCCATCGCTCCGGCAAATCGCCAGGTGCTGCATGATCGAATTGCACAAAGATTCACAATTATGTTGGAACAGGGGTTTGTCGACGAGGTCGTAGCACTGCGTTCCAGAGGTGACCTGCATCCAGGGTTGCCTTCGATACGTGCTGTGGGCTATCGCCAAGTCTGGGATCATCTGGATGGCAAGCTGACGTCAGCCGAAATGCAGGAGCGCGGCATCATTGCCACGCGCCAATTGGCGAAACGCCAGTTCACCTGGTTGCGCAGCTGGAGCGACTTGCACTGGCTGGACAGCCTGGACAGCGACAATCTGTCACGCGCCTTGAAATACTTGGGAACGGTCTCCATATTGAGCTGAGTCCTTGCAATAGCCGTCTATCCTTGGGGGTGTGACGGCCATAAGTTATCTATTTTCCGATTTTTTATTATTGATCCTTAAAGGAGTGCGGCACATGTCAAAAGGGCATTCGCTACAAGACCCTTACTTGAATACTTTACGTAAAGAGAAAGTGGGTGTTTCCATCTATCTGGTCAACGGTATCAAGCTTCAAGGCACGATCGAGTCGTTTGACCAGTTCGTGATCCTGCTGAAAAACACCGTCAGCCAGATGGTCTACAAGCACGCTATCTCGACAGTCGTCCCTGTTCGTCCAATCCGTCTGCCTAGCGCAGCAGGTGAAGATGCAGTTGACGCTGAGCCAGGTAACGCCTGATAGGAGTCTCCTTTGTTCTTTGAGCGCCACGGTGGTGGTGAGCGAGTAATCCTCGTTCACTTGGATGGACAGGACCCTGAGGCGCGCGAAGATCCGCAGGAGTTTCAGGAGTTGGCAAATTCGGCCGGCGCCGAGACCGTTGCGTTTTTTAACGTGCCGCGTCATCGGCCAACCGCCAAATACCTGATCGGCAGCGGCAAGGTCGAGGAGCTTCGCGACTTGGTCCACGCTGAAGAAGCTGATCTGGTGATCTTCAATCACGTCCTCACGCCCAGTCAGGAACGTAACCTCGAACGTGTTTTCGAGTGTCGCGTGATCGACCGTACCGGTCTGATTCTGGATATTTTCGCTCAGCGCGCCCGTACCCATGAAGGCAAACTCCAGGTTGAATTGGCCCAGCTTGACCACATGAGTACCCGGCTGGTTCGCGGCTGGACTCACCTTGAGCGCCAAGGTGGCGGTATCGGCATGCGTGGCCCGGGTGAGACCCAGCTCGAAACCGACCGACGTCTGCTGCGGGTTCGCCTGCGCCAGATCAAGGGTCGCCTCGAGAAGGTGCGCAGCCAGCGCGAGCAATCGCGACGTGGCCGTTCCCGTGCGGATATCCCTACCGTGTCCCTGGTGGGTTATACCAACGCTGGTAAATCCACACTCTTCAATAACGTGACGAAATCGGACGTGTACGCGGCCGACCAACTGTTCGCGACCCTCGACCCGACCTTGCGCCGTCTGGATCTGGACGACCTGGGGCCGATTGTCCTGGCCGATACCGTGGGTTTCATTCGTCACCTGCCGCACAAGCTGGTCGAGGCATTTCGGTCTACGCTCGAAGAGTCGAGCAATTCCGACCTGCTGTTGCATGTGATTGATGCGGCTGAACCGGATCGCATGTTGCAGATTGAACAGGTGATGCTGGTGCTGGGCGAGATTGGTGCCCAGGACTTGCCGATCCTCGAGGTCTATAACAAACTCGATTTGCTTGAAGGGGTTGAGCCACAAATCCAGCGCGACGAGAACGGCAAGCCCCAGCGGGTCTGGCTATCGGCGCGTGATGGCAGTGGTCTTGAGTTGCTTGAACAAGCCATTGCCGAATTGCTCGGCGGCGATTTGTTCGTTGGCACCTTGCGCTTGCCGCAGCGTTTTGCTCGACTGCGTGCACAGTTTTTCGAATTGGGCGCGGTACAGAAAGAAGAACACGACGAAGAGGGGGTCAGCTTGCTGGCCGTTCGATTGCCGCGCTCGGAGCTGAATCGGCTGGTCAGCCGTGAAGGCGTTATACCGGCAGAGTTCATCGAACAACACACTTTGCAATAAAAGCCTCCCAAAGCGGTTGTGCCGCGGTGGCAGGCATTCTGTAGCATTGGTCGGCGCGCCGTGGGTGCGTCTTTGCTTTATCAGATGGAGAGCGCTATGGCTTGGAATGAGCCGGGTGGCAACTCGAATAATCAGGATCCTTGGGGTGGTAAACGCCGCAATAATGGCGACCGCAAAGGGCCACCAGATCTCGACGAGGCCTTCCGAAAGCTGCAGGAAAGCCTGAATGGGTTGTTCGGTGGTGGGAAAAAACGTGGTGGTGACGACGGCGGTCGCACAAGCAAGGGCGGTGGCTATGGCCTGCTTGGCCTGGGTCTTGTCGTGCTGGCGGCCGTATGGCTGTACAGCGCCGTTTACGTGGTGGACGAGCAGGAGCAAGCCGTGGTGCTGCGCTTCGGCAAGTACTACGAAACCGTCGGCCCGGGCCTGAACATCTACTTCCCGCCGATCGATAAGAAGTACATGGAGAATGTCACGCGTGAGCGTGCCTACACCAAGCAGGGCCAGATGCTGACCGAAGACGAGAACATCGTCGAAGTGCCGCTGACCGTGCAGTACAAGATCAGCAACCTGCAGGACTACGTGCTGAACGTTGACCAGCCGGAAATCAGCCTGCAACACGCAACTGAAAGCGCCCTGCGCCACGTGGTGGGTTCTACCGCCATGGACCAGGTGCTGACCGAAGGTCGTGAGTTGATGGCCAGCGAAATCAAGGAGCGCCTGCAACGGTTCCTCGATACCTATCGCACCGGTATTACCGTCACCCAGGTCAACGTACAGAACGCGGCCGCGCCGCGCGAAGTGCAGGAAGCCTTTGATGATGTGATCCGTGCCCGTGAAGACGAGCAGCGTTCGCGCAACCAGGCTGAAACCTACGCCAACGGCGTCGTGCCGGAAGCCCGTGGTCAGGCCCAGCGTATCCTTGAGGATGCCAATGGTTACCGCGACGAAGTGGTCTCCCGTGCCAAGGGTGAGGCGGATCGCTTTACCAAATTGGTCGCCGAGTACCGCAAGGCGCCGGAAGTTACGCGTGAGCGTCTGTACCTGGATACCATGCAGGAAGTCTTCAGCAACACCAGCAAGGTTCTCGTGACTGGCAGCAAAGGCGGGCAGAACAACCTGCTCTACCTGCCGCTGGACAAGATGATCGAAGGTGGTCGTAGCAGCACCGGCGCACCGTCCACCGGTTCCAATGCCGCTGCCAACGAAGCGAGCGCCCGTGCGGCCGCTGACTTGTCGCAACAGCAAACACGTACCAGGGAGAGTCGTTGATGAGCAATAAATCGCTGACCGCCCTGATTGTGGGCGTCGTCGTGGTCATCGCTGCCTGGAACTGCTTCTACATCGTGGCTCAGACCGAGCGTGCGGTGCTGCTGCAATTCGGTCGCGTGGTCCAGGCGGATGTCCAGCCGGGCTTGCATGTGAAAGTTCCCTACGTCAACCAGGTGCGTAAGTTTGACGCCCGCCTGATGACCCTGGATGCACCGACACAGCGCTTCCTGACCCTGGAAAAGAAAGCCGTGATGGTTGACGCCTACGCCAAGTGGCGCGTCAAGGATGCCGAGCGCTTCTACACTGCGACCTCCGGCCTCAAGCAGATTGCTGACGAGCGTTTGTCGCGCCGTCTGGAGTCGGGCCTGCGTGACCAGTTTGGTAAGCGCACCCTGCACGAGGTGGTATCCGGTGAGCGTGATGCGCTGATGGCTGACATCACGCGATCGCTGAACACGATGGCGGAAAAAGAGCTGGGCATCGAGGTGGTTGATGTTCGGGTCAAGGCTATCGACCTGCCGAAGGAAGTGAATCGCAGCGTGTTCGAGCGTATGAGCACCGAGCGTGAGCGTGAAGCCCGTGAGCACCGCGCCAAGGGTAACGAGTTGGCGGAAGGTATCCGTGCGGATGCCGATCGTCAGCGCCGTGTACTGTTGGCCGAAGCCTATCGCGAGTCTGAAGAGGCCCGTGGTGATGGTGATGCCCAAGCTGCTTCGATCTACGCCAAGGCCTACGGCCAGGACCAGGAGTTCTACGCGTTCTACCGTAGCCTGCGTGCCTATCGTGAAAGCTTCGCGAGCAAAACCGACGTCATGGTGCTGGACCCAAGCAGCGACTTCTTCCGCTACCTGGAAAAGTCCAAGTAACCAGCCTGTGATTCTGTAGGTGTCACTCCCGTCGGGCGGCTAAAACGCCTGGCGGGGTGATCCTTTCAGAAAACGGGTGTATGATGCGGCAGCCGGGAAATTCCCGGCTTTTTTGCGTCTGCATGTTTGATTCGGCAGGCGTTACAGGTTTTTCGAGGAAAGTGCCCGACGAGGCCGGTGATAGGTCGTTCGTCACGTCGTTCTTGCGCGTGGTTTATGCAAGGGGCGGGTATTTTCTGCTCTACTCAAGGCTCGGCCGAGGGCTGGCCGCCCGGATCATAGGGGAATGGCGTAATGGCAACGGTAGACCGCTGGCTGCTGCCAGATGGCATCGAAGAAGTACTGCCACCGGAGGCTGCGCGCATTGAAGTAGCGCGTCGCCAGGTGTTGGATCTGTTCCAGAGCTGGGGTTACGAGTTTGTCGTGACCCCCCATATCGAGTACCTGGAATCCCTGCTGACCGGCGCGGGCCAGGACCTGGATCTGCGCACCTTCAAAGTCATCGACCCGCAATCGGGCCGGCAAATGGGCTTTCGTGCCGATATCACGCCGCAAGTGGCGCGCATCGATGCACACACCCTGCGTCGCGAAGGCCCGAGCCGCCTCTGCTATGCCGGCAGCGTGCTGCATGCGCAACCGCGTGCACTGTCGTCTTCGCGCAGCCCGATCCAATTGGGTGCCGAACTGTACGGCGATGCCAGCCCGAGCAGCGACGTTGAGGTGATCAGCTTGATGCTGGCCATGCTGCAATTGGCTGACGTACCTGATGTCCACATGGACTTGGGCCACGTGGGTATCTACCGTGGCCTGGCCCGCGCAGCCGGTTTGTCCGGTGAAGTGGAACAACAGTTGTTCGATGCCCTGCAACGCAAGGCCATCGATGAAGTGATTGCCCTGACCGCTGGCGTGCCTGCCGATCTGGCCGACATGCTGCGTGCGCTGGTGAACCTGTGCGGCGGCCGTGAAGTGCTGGTGGCTGCGCGTGAGCGCCTGGCCAATGCGCCGGCACCGGTACTGGCTGCGCTGGACGATGTGCTGGCGATTGCCGAGCAGTTGTCGTCACGGTTCCCGCAGCTGCCGCTGTATTTTGACCTGGGTGAGTTGCGCGGCTATCACTACCACACCGGTGTGGTGTTCGCGGTGTTTGTACCAGGGGTCGGCCAAGCCATCGCCCAAGGCGGTCGTTATGACGATATCGGCGCCGATTTTGGCCGTGCGCGCCCGGCCACCGGCTTTTCCACCGATTTGAAAACCCTGGTGACCCTGGGGCGTGCTGAGGTCGAGCTGCCGTCTGGTGGCATCTGGATGCCCGACAGTACGGACGCAGCACTCTGGCAGCGGGTTTGCCAGTTGCGCAGTGAAGGTCAGCGCGTTGTCCAGGCCTTGCCTGGTCAGCCATTGGCCGCCGCCCGTGAAGCGGACTGCGACCGGCAATTGATTCTGCAGAACGGGCTTTGGCAAGTATCGCCACTGGCTTCTTGAGTTTTCCTGCCGGCCATCGCCGGCACCAAGTTTGCGCGAATGAGGACAAGTGTTATGGGTAAGAATGTCGTAGTCCTGGGCACCCAATGGGGTGATGAGGGCAAAGGCAAGATCGTTGATCTGCTGACCGAACATGCTGCCGCCGTAGTGCGCTACCAAGGTGGCCACAACGCTGGCCACACCCTGGTCATCGATGGCGAAAAAACCGTTTTGCACCTGATCCCGTCGGGTGTGCTGCGCGAAGGCGTGCAGTGCCTGATCGGCAACGGCGTGGTGGTTGCACCTGACGCCCTGTTGCGCGAGATCACCAAGCTGGAAGAGAAAGGCGTGCCGGTGCGCGAGCGCCTGCGTATCAGCCCGTCCTGCCCGCTGATCCTGTCCTTCCACGTAGCGCTGGACCAGGCCCGTGAAAAGGCCCGTGGCGAGCTGAAGATCGGTACTACTGGTCGCGGCATCGGCCCTGCGTATGAAGACAAGGTGGCTCGTCGTGGCCTGCGTGTTGGCGACCTGCTGAACATGCCGCGCTTCGAAGACAAGCTGCGTGAGCTGGTGGATTACCACAACTTCATGCTGGTGGGTTACTACAAAGAGGCGGCCATCGAGTTTGAAAAGACCTTGGCCGAGTGCAAGGAATACGCTGAGCTGCTCAAGCCGCTGATGCTGGACGTGACGGCTGAGTTGCACGACCTGCGTCGCGCTGGCAAGGACATCATGTTCGAAGGCGCCCAGGGTTCGTTGCTGGACATCGACCACGGTACCTACCCGTACGTGACCAGCTCCAACACCACCGCGGGCGGCGTTGCGACTGGCTCGGGCGTTGGTCCTATGTTCCTGGACTACATCCTGGGCATCACCAAGGCTTACACCACCCGTGTAGGCTCAGGTCCATTCCCGACTGAGTTGTTCGACGAAGTCGGTGCGCACCTGGCCAAACAAGGCCACGAGTTCGGCGCAACCACCGGCCGTGCTCGTCGGTGTGGCTGGTTCGACGCCGTTATCCTGCGTCGCGCTATCGATGTGAACAGCATCTCGGGCATCTGTCTGACCAAGCTGGACGTACTCGACGGCTTGGAAACCATCAATATCTGCATCGGCTATAAAGATGCAGAAGGCAAGGACGTTGCCCCGACTGACGCTGACAGCTACGTGGGCCTGCAGCCTGTGTACGAAGAAGTGCCGGGCTGGACCGAATCGACCGTGGGTGCCAAAACCCTGGAAGAGCTGCCAGCTAACGCTCGTGCCTACATCAAGCGTGTTGAAGAGCTGATCGGAGCACCCATCGACATTATTTCGACAGGTCCGGACCGCAACGAAACCATCGTTCTGCGTCACCCGTTCGCTTAATAAGCTGTTGATGTAAAAAGCAAAGGGCTCCTAATGGAGCCCTTTGTCGTTTCTGTCGCCTTAGCGGCACGACCTTTGCTTTGGTTCTCTCTTTCGCGGTGCTATCAAATTAATGGCACCCGTGGTCGAGGGATTCCCGATGTCTGCCGTTCTCTCATTGTTACAAAGCCGTCTGTTGCGGCCGGTGTTCGTTACCCTAGGTATCGCTCTTTTGGTGCAAGTGCTGGTAGCGGTTGCTCTCACACGCAGCACGGTCACGGCGCTGGAGGCTGATCTGGGCAATCGCCTGGGCATCGATAGCCAGAAACTGTCTGGTGAACTGGCGCAGGCTGGTAAAGAAGTCACGTCCAGTCTGGATAGCTTGTCTACCAGCACCCGTCAGCGCCTGACAGCAGGGCTTTCGACCCGCCTGCAAGAAGAGCAGAAGCAGCTGCGTGCGACCCTGGAAAAAGACCTGCAAGACTCTGCCAATGACATGGCGCAACTACTGGCCTCTGTAGCGCCTCGCGCCATGTGGGACAGCGACGTGCCGACGTTGTCGGAGTTTGCGCGCCGTGCGCAGCGCAATCCCAACGTACTATTTGTAGTTTATGACGACGCCGCGGGTGAGCATTTGACCCGCTACCTGAATCGCGAGAATCCGATCAACCAGGCGCTGCTGGCCAAGGGAGTGGGTGATCGCGCATTGGATAAGGTGCTCGACGCTGCCAAGAACGACCCTTCCGTGTACTACGTCGAGGCGTCTATCAGCCCCAATGGGGTAGAAATTGGCAAAGTCCGCATGGGCGTTTCGACCGTGTCGGTTGAAGCCGACCTGCAGGCACTGGACAAGCGTTTCGCGGCGCTGATTGCCAGCGGCGATCAACTGGTCGGCGACAGCCTCAAAGGCGCGTCGGCTGATAGCGCGGCCGCCATGGGCGCCCGCCTGCAATCCGCGCAAGCTACGGCCACCCAGATGACGGCCAATACCGCCAGCGCCGTTCAGGAGGCTGCTGGCACCTTGCGCTGGCGCATCGGCATGGGGCTCGCGCTGGTCGGTCTTGGTGTATTGCTGCTGATCGCCATCGTGTTGGGGCGCCGTGTCGTCAACCGCTTGAAGCTGCTGATCGCAGCCATGGATGACCTGGCGGCGGGTGAGGGCGACCTCACCAAGCGTGTGCAGATCAGCAGCAAGGATGAAATCGGCGACATGGCCTCGGCGGTCAATCGCTTTGTGGATAAGTTGCAGCCTATCGTCCGCGAGGCGGGGGATGTGGCCCAGCGTACTGGCGTGGAAATCGGCGCCATGACCTTGCGCAATGCCGGTGCTGATGCGGCGGCGGGCTTGCAGCGTGATGAAGTGGCCGAGAGCTTGCGCGCGCTGTCGCAAATGGCAGACGAAGCGCAAGCCGAAAGCCATGCGATGCAGGCGGCGCTGCAGCAGGTGGTGGATATTCGCCAGGCCACGGATGAGAACTCGCGGACTTCGGCGCAGGTCGGCAGTTTGATCGAGGCGCTGGCGGGCCAGGTGCAGGCAGGCTCCCAAGTGATTGAGCGTCTGGCCCAGCAAAGCGAGCAGATCGAGGTGGTGCTGACCGTGATTCACGGCATCGCCGAGCAAACCAACCTGCTGGCGCTCAATGCGGCGATCGAAGCGGCCCGCGCGGGTGAGACCGGTCGCGGCTTTGCCGTAGTGGCAGACGAGGTGCGCGCGCTTGCGAGTAAAACCCAGAGCTCCACCGGTGATATCCAGGCGCATATCGTGGCGTTGCAGCAAGGCGCTCGTGAGGCGGTGGAAACCATCGGCAAGGCCGGACGCCAGGCTGATGAGGGTTTGCTGGTGCTGCGCGATAGCGTGCGCTTGCAGCAGACGGTGCAGGCCTCGGTGGAGCAGGTCCATGCGGCGATTGGCTTGGCGACGCGCGCGGCTGAGCATCAGGCGCAGGGCGCGCATGCGGTGCGTGGTCGCGTTGAAGTGATCCATGCCCAGGCTGAGCGTGCTGCGCAGGCGGTGGTGGAGACGACGGCCAGTGGCAAGGTGCTGGATGGGTTGGCGGCGCAATTGAAGGCAAGCCTGGGACAGTTCCGGGCCTAGCGTCGCCTGTTCCGGCGTCATCGCGAGCAGGCCTGGCTCCCGCCTTGGAATGCATTCCAAATGTGGGTGTCGGGCTTGCCCGCGATAGCGGTCTCAGCGGCTCAGATACATCCGGGTCGTCAGCAGGTACACCGGCAACCCCGACACCAGTATCAACAACGCCGCATATGGCGCCGCCGCTGCAAACTCGACATTCGAAGTGTGCGCCCACACCGCCGTCGCCAATGTATTCAACCCGGTCGGGCTCAGCAGCAACGTCGCCGTCAATTCCTTCATCGCATCCAGAAACACCAGCGCAAACGCTGCACCCAATGCCGGGAAAATAATTGGCAACGTCACTCGGCAAAACGCACTGAGCGACGACGCCCCCAGCGTACGTGCGGCCTCTTCCAGCTGCGGCGCGGCCCTGTTCAGTGCTGTGCGAATCGGCGCCTGGGCCAGTGGCAAAAACAACAACGCATAAGCGATCAACAACAGTGCCGATGTCTGATACAGCGCCGGCACGTAATGCAGGGCGAAATACACCAGCGTCAGCGCAATCACAAGCCCGGGCAGGGCGTGCAACAGATACGGCAGGCGCTCGGCCCAGATTGCCAGTTGGCCTTTGTAACGCACCACTAGCAGGCCCACTGGCACCGCCAATACTAAGCACAGTGCCGCACCGCCGAGAGAAAGTGCCAACGAAGACAACAACGCTTCACTGATCTCATCCACCGGGAATGCGGCGGAAGAGCCCACTGCCAACCAGTAACCGAGCATCCCCAGTGGTATGCCGCTGCCGATTATCGCCAGTACCAGGCAATACGCCTGGCCCAGCGGTGCCCACTTACCTAGTCGAACCTGCTCGGCGTGCCGCGCTGCGCCTTGGCCTATGCGCACATGTCGGCCGTTGCCGCGCACGCGCAACTCCAGCCACAACAGCGTCAGGCACATCACCAGGAGCACTGCCGAGAGCATTGCGGCGTTGGCATTGCTGAATTCCAGTTCGAATTGCTGGTAGATCGCGGTGGTAAAGGTCTGCAGTCCGATAATCGAGAGCGCGCCGAATTCCACCAGCATGTGCAGCGCGATCAACAGTGCCCCGGCCAGCAGCGATGGCCATAGCAAAGGCAATGTGACGCGCAAGAACACGCTCCAGCGATTCAGCCCCAGAGTGCGGGCCGACTCTTCCAGTGAGGGATCAAGGTTGCGCAGCGTCGCCGCCACTGGCAAAAACACCAGCGGGTATTTCGACAAGCTCATCACCAGGATCGCGCCGCCGAGCCCTTCGAAGTTGGCGCTCAGCGAGACCCAGGTAAAGCTGCTGACAAATGCCGGCACCGCAAATGGCAGGCATAAAATCACGCCCCATATGCGTCGTCCCGGCAGGTTGCTGCGCTCCAGCAGCCAGGCCAGTGACAGGCCGATCACGCCGCATGCCAGCGTCACGCCGACCATCAGCGCCAGGGTGTTGCGCAGCAGCCCGAACACGTACGGGCGCCACAGCAGGTGCACCGCTTCCGCCCAGCCGGCCTGCCATGCCTTCAGCCCGACATACGCCAGCGGCAGCAGGCTCAGGCCAACCAGCAACAGCACGGGCAGTAACAGCCAGATAGAAGGGCGCTTGCGCTTTGGGCTGAACCCCCTGCGCGTGGCAGGGGCGGATAGCGATGGGTTCATCAGTTCAAGCCAACGTCACGTTCCAGTTCCAGGGCTTCTTCGGCGTTGCCCAAGTCGGCAGGGGTGACTTTCGGAGGTTGCAGCTCACTGAAAGGCTTGAGTCCGCGCTTGGATTCCATGCCTTTGCGCAGCGGGTACTCAGCCGAGGTGTTGGTGATCACGCGTTGGCCTTCTTCGCTGGCCATAAACGCCAACAGTTGCTGCGCTTCCTTGGGGTGCTTGCTGGATTTCAGCGCTGCAGCCGAAGACACGGTGATCAGGCCGCCCGCATCGCCATTGGTGAAGTAGTGCAACTGGGAGTCCAGGTTGGTTTTTTCTTTCTTCAGCGCGAACCAGTAGTAGTTGTTCACCAGCACCGTGGCCACTTCGCCGTTCTCCACGGCTTTGAGGGCGACCATATTATTGCTGTACACCTTGCCGAAGGCACGCAGGCCGGTCAGCCATTCTTCGGCGGCTTCGCGACCGTGCAACTTGATGATCGCCACGGCCTGCTCCTGGAATGCGCCACTGGTGGGCACGAAGCCAACCTTGCCTTGCCACTCGGGGCCGGCGAAATCCAACACCGATTTCGGCAGGTCTTTTTCAGCAATCAGTTTTGGGTTAAAGGCCACGACGCGGGTGCGTGCGGTCACGCCCATCCAGTCGCCATTGGCGCCGACATAATCCTTGGGCAATACGTTGAGGGTGCTCGCGTCGATTTTGGCCAGCAGGCCTTGTTCGCCGAGTTTGTTCAGTGGTGGCGATTCTTCGGTGTAGATCACGTCGGCAGGGGAGCGGTCACCCTCTTCGACGACCTGGCTGGCCAGTTGGTTGCTGCTGCCTTTGCGTACGTTGACGTGAATGCCGGTCTTGGCTTCGAAGGCCTTGGCGAGTTCATCACCGACTTCTTTGTGCTGGCCGTTGTACAGGGTCAGGGAGGCCTTATCGGCGGAATAGGCGGTGGGCGAGAGCAGGGTCAGGCCGAGCAGAGTGATGGTCAGGCCACGCAGAAGGGATGTCTTGAGATGGGTATCGCGGATCATCATCCGGGTTGTTCCTCACTTGTATTCAACAAATACTTACAAGGATAAACGATAAAACTTCTCAAGTGCGGGCGAGGGGGGAATCGCTGGGGAAGTTTCCACGCTAATGTTTTCAATCCCCGGAAACGAAAAAACCCGCTTTCGCGGGTTTTATCTGAATTTGGTGCCCAGGAGAAGACTCGAACTTCCACGACCTTGCGATCACCAGCACCTGAAGCTGGCGTGTCTACCAATTTCACCACCTGGGCATTATCAAGCAACGTTGCCGCTGTCGATGGGGCGAACTATACGGCGGGGTTTTTGATCTGTAAACCCCTGATTCGAAAAAATAAATCGGGTTTTGCTTTAAAAATCAAAGGCTTGAAACGAAAAAACCCGCTTTCGCGGGTTTTATCTGAATTTGGTGCCCAGGAGAAGACTCGAACTTCCACGACCTTGCGATCACCAGCACCTGAAGCTGGCGTGTCTACCAATTTCACCACCTGGGCAGCATCAACAACGTTGCCGTCGTCGATGGCGCGCACTATACGGAGTGGTATTTGTACTGTAAACCCCCGCTATCAAAAAAAACTGGAAAATATCACCGCCGGGCGTGCAAGCTGCATTTCGGAAGCTGTAAAGTGCTTTTAACGGCTTGTTCGTGCCTGAAATTTCCCGTTTCAATACGCGTATGCCAAACTAACCCGTATATAGACAAGGTGAAAACTCTCTAATGGCCGATTGGCAGTCCCTCGATCCCGAGGCCGCTCGTGAAGCGGAAAAATATGAAAACCCTATTCCTAGCCGTGAACTGATCCTGGCGCATCTCGCCGATCGGGGTTCGCCTGCTAGCCGTGAGCAACTGGTTGAAGAATTCGGTCTGACCACCGAAGACCAGCTCGAAGCCCTGCGCCGCCGTTTGCGTGCCATGGAGCGCGACGCTCAACTGATCTACACCCGCCGTGGCACCTACGCGCCTGTGGATAAGCTCGACCTGATCCTGGGCCGCATTGCCGGCCATCGTGACGGCTTCGGCTTCCTGATCCCGGACGACGGCAGTGATGACCTGTTCATGAGCCCGGCGCAAATGCGCCTGGTGTTCGACGGCGACCGTGCCTTAGCCCGCGTTTCCGGCCTGGACCGTCGTGGTCGTCGTGAAGGTGTGATCGTTGAAGTGGTGTCCCGCGCCCACGAGTCCATTGTCGGTCGTTACTTCGAAGAAGGCGGTATCGGCTTTGTTGTGCCGGATAACCCGAAGGTCCAGCAAGAAGTGCTGATTACCCCGGGCCGCAATGGCGCTGCCAAGGTCGGTCAGTTCGTGGAGGTGAAAATCACCCACTGGCCAACCCCGCGCTTCCAGCCACAGGGCGATATCGTTGAAGTGGTCGGCAACTACATGGCGCCGGGCATGGAAATCGACGTTGCGCTGCGCACCTACGATATTCCTCACGTCTGGCCTGACGCTGTGCTGAAAGAGGCCGCCAAGCTCAAGCCGGTAGTTGAAGAAAAAGACAAAGAAAAACGCATCGACCTGCGTCATCTGCCGTTTGTCACCATCGACGGCGAAGATGCCCGCGACTTCGACGATGCGGTTTACTGCGAAGCCAAGCCTGGCAAGCTGCGCCTGTTCTCGGGTGGCTGGAAGCTGTTTGTCGCCATTGCCGACGTGTCCAGCTACGTGAAAATCGGTTCGGCCTTGGACAACGAAGCCCAGGTGCGCGGCAACTCGGTGTACTTCCCTGAGCGCGTGATCCCGATGCTGCCTGAGCAGCTGTCCAACGGTCTGTGCTCCCTGAACCCGAAAGTCGACCGTTTGGCTATGGTGTGCGAGATGACCATCTCGAAAACCGGCGAAATGACCGACTACCAGTTCTATGAAGCGGTGATCCACTCCCAGGCGCGCCTGACCTACAACAAGGTCAGCACTATCCTGGAAACGCCGAAAACCAGCGAAGCCAAGGCCCTTCGTACCGAGTACGCAGGCGTGGTTCCGCACCTCAAGCAGCTCTATGCGCTGTACAAGGTGTTGCTGGGTGCCCGTCACGTACGTGGCGCGATCGATTTTGAAACGCAGGAAACCCGAATTGTCTTCGGTTCCGAGCGCAAGATCGCCGCGATCACCCCGACCACGCGTAACGATGCTCACAAACTGATCGAGGAATGCATGCTGGCGGCCAACGTGGCCACTGCTGAATTCCTGAAAAAGCACGAAATTCCTGCGCTCTACCGGGTGCACGACGGTCCGCCGCCGGAGCGTCTGGAGAAGTTGCGTGCATTCCTCGGTGAGCTGGGCCTGTCCCTGCACAAAGGCAAAGATGGCCCATCGCCGAAGGATTACCAGGCGTTGCTCGCGAGCATCAAGGACCGTCCGGATTACCACGTGATCCAGACCGTGATGCTGCGTTCCCTGAGTCAAGCGGTGTACAGCGCTGATAACCAAGGCCACTTCGGCCTGAATTACGAAGCCTATACCCACTTCACCTCGCCAATTCGACGTTACCCGGACCTGCTCACGCACCGTGCGATCCGTAGCGTGATCCATTCCAAGCAAAACACCCCGCACGTCAAACGTGCCGGTGCGATGACCATTCCGAAGGCGCGGATCTATCCGTACGACGAAGCGGCGCTGGAACAGTTGGGCGAGCAATGCTCCATGAGCGAGCGCCGTGCCGACGAAGCCACTCGCGACGTAGTGAACTGGCTCAAGTGCGAGTTCATGAAGGATCGCGTGGGTGAGTCGTTCCCGGGTGTGATCACTGCGGTGACTGGCTTTGGTCTGTTCGTTGAACTGACCGATATCTACGTCGAGGGTCTGGTGCATGTCACCGCCTTGCCGGGTGACTACTACCACTTTGACCCTGTGCATCACCGCCTCGCGGGCGAGCGCACCGGTCGTAGCTTCCGTTTGGGTGACACGGTTGAAGTGCAGGTCATGCGCGTCGACCTTGACGAGCGCAAGATCGACTTCGGTATGCCTGAGAAGCCTGCCGAGGCGCCGGGCAGCCGTAAAAAACGTGGCAGCGAACCTACTGCGCCAGCCGGCAAAGGCAGGGGCACTTCCGCGAAAGCGGCAGCCGCCGAGCCTGCGCCAGCCAAGGCGGGTCGTCGCTCGTCTACCAAGGAAAAGGCTCCTGAGGCCTACCGCCCAAGCGACGCAGCGGCGAAAAACGCCGAATTGCGCAAAAGCCGCGAGTTGAAGCAGCAGTTGCTCAACGAAGCCAAAAGCGGTGGTAAAGCGGTGTCTGGGGGAAAGTCTCGCGGGGACGAAAACCCGTCGAGCAAACCAAGTAAGCACCGTAAAGGCCCGCCCAAAGCGGGTTCGACCCCCGCGAAAAGCGGTGGGTCGCGCAAACCTAAGGCCAAGTCATGAGTCTGGAAAAAATCTACGGCGTGCATGCCGTAGAAGCACTGCTGCGTCACCACCCTAAGCGCGTCAAGCAAGTGTGGCTGGCAGAAGGTCGCAGCGAGCCACGCGTGCAATCGCTGGTCGAGCTGGCCACCCAAAACAAGGTGGCTATCGGTCAGGCTGAGCGTCGTGAAATGGACGTGTGGGTTGAGGGCGTTCACCAAGGCGTGGTTGCAGACGTCAGTCCGAGCCAGGTCTGGGGCGAAGCCATGCTCGACGAGCTGCTTGACCGTACCGAAGGTGCCCCGCTGTTGCTGGTGCTGGACGGCGTGACCGACCCGCATAACCTCGGCGCTTGCCTGCGTTCGGCGGATGCTGCCGGCGCGCTGGCAGTGATTGTGCCTAAAGACAAGTCGGCCACCCTGACGCCAGTCGTGCGTAAAGTGGCCTGCGGCGCGGCGGAAGTGATTCCGCTGGTGGCTGTGACCAACCTGGCGCGCACCCTGGAGAAACTCCAGCAGCGTGGCCTGTGGATCGTGGGTACGGCAGGCGAGGCTGAGGTCAGCATTTATGACCAGGACCTCACCGGCCCGACCATTTTGATCATGGGTGCCGAGGGTAAGGGCATGCGTCGCCTGACCCGTGAGCACTGCGATTACCTGGTGCATTTGCCGATGGCGGGTAGTGTCAGCAGTCTGAACGTGTCGGTTGCTACCGGCGTGTGCCTGTTTGAAGCCCAGCGCCAGCGTGGCGCCAAGGCCAAAACCAAGCCTAAGAAATAACCAAGTCTGGCGCAGGTCGAAAATGTGGGAGCGAGCAAGCCCGCTCCCATATCTGTTTTAGGGTGTTTGGAGGATTGTTCAAATAATCACCAATCACCTTGCGCCGTTCCTCCCCCTTCTCTACAATTGCGCCCCTTGCCTTCCTGGCGGGCACCGATGTGCCTCCCTTTGGCAAGATCCATAAGTGTCATTCACTCCTTGTCTGACCGTTTTTGAGCGGCAGGCTACAACCCGTAAGGAGCATTCATGCGTCATTACGAAATCATCTTTTTGGTCCACCCGGATCAAAGCGAGCAAGTCGGCGGCATGGTAGAGCGTTACACCAAGCTGATCGAAGAAGACGGCGGCAAAATCCACCGTCTGGAAGATTGGGGCCGTCGTCAACTGGCCTATGCAATCAACAATGTTCACAAGGCTCACTACGTGATGCTGAACGTTGAATGCACTGGCAAGGCCCTGGCCGAGCTGGAAGACAACTTCCGCTACAACGATGCAGTGATCCGTAACCTGGTCATCCGTCGCGAAGAAGCCGTTACCGGCCAATCCGAGATGCTCAAGGCTGAAGAAAACCGCAGTGAGCGCCGTGAGCGTCGCGACCGTCCTGAGCACGAAGGCGCTGATAGCGCTGATAGTGATGACAGCGACAACAGCGATAACGCTGACGAGTAATCCACGGACCTTTTAAGGAGCCTATCAAATGGCACGTTTCTTCCGTCGTCGTAAATTCTGCCGCTTCACCGCTGAAGACGTGAAAGAGATCGATTACAAAGATCTCAACACTCTGAAAGCCTACGTATCCGAGACCGGCAAAATCGTTCCAAGCCGTATCACCGGTACCAAAGCACGTTATCAGCGTCAGCTGGCCACCGCTATCAAGCGCGCCCGCTTCCTGGCCCTGCTGGCCTACACCGACAGCCACGGCCGCTGAGACCGGGCAGTCGACAAGTAGTAAGGGATTGAATGCATGCGCGCCTTAGCTGAGTTCATCATGCGCGGTCGTGTGCAGGCCACTCTGGTAGTGGCTGGATGTGCAGCATTGCCGTTGTTGTATTGGTTGGGTGCTGCCGCTGGATGCCTTGTGCTCCTGCGGCGCGGTTTGCAGGGCGCCGTTGGCGTCCTGGCCCTGGGAGTGTTGGCCGCCTTGATCTGGTGGCTGCAACTGGGCGAACCCAAGGTGCTTCTGGTGCTGCTGGGGTCGTCGAGCCTTGCGTTGGTGTTGCGCGCAAGTGAGTCCTGGGTCCGCACGCTGCTGGTCAGCGTGGCATTGGGGTTGGTGTTTTCGGTGTTGATTGACGCGGCTTTCCGCCCGCAAATCGAGGCGCTGTCGCAAGAGATCGTCAAGATCCTGCCGATGGCCCTCGGGGAACTCTACCAGCAGCTGTCGGTAGATGAGCGAGCGCGACTGGCAACACTGATTACGCCGGCCCTGATCGGCCTGATGGCGGTAATGATGCAGATCGTCAGCTTGTTGAGCCTGATGCTTGGGCGATATTGGCAGGCGTTGTTGTACAACCCGGGTGGTTTTGGTCGCGAGTTTCGCAGCATCAGAATTCCCGTGGGCCCAGCGATGTTGCTGCTTGCACTCATGGTTATCGGACCGAACCTCGGTTCGCAGATGGCCTTGATGGTGCTGTTTTGCAGCGTACCGCTGATGTTCGCCGGACTGGCCCTGATTCACGGGCTGGTCGCGCAGAAGCGCCTGGCCAAGTTTTGGCTGGTGGGGTTGTACGTAACGATGTTGCTGTTCATGCAGCTGATCTATCCGTTACTCGTGGTTCTGGCCATTGTCGACGGCCTGATTGATTTTCGCGGTCGTCTGGCGCCGAAAGACGCCGATAACGCGAACGGTGAAGGTTAAAAGTTAGAGGATTTTCACATGCAACTGATCCTTCTGGAAAAAGTCGCCAACCTGGGCAACCTGGGCGACAAAGTGAACGTTAAGGCCGGCTACGGTCGTAACTACCTGCTGCCATACGGCAAAGCCACCGCTGCAACCGCTGCCAACCTGGCTGCGTTTGAAGAGCGTCGTGCTGAGCTGGAAAAAGCAGCAGCAGACAAAAAAGCTTCGGCCGAAACTCGCGCTGCCCAACTGGCTGAGCTGGAAGTGACTATCACTGCCACCGCCGGTGACGAAGGCAAGCTGTTCGGTTCGATCGGCACCCACGACATCGCTGATGCACTGACCGCCTCCGGCGTTGAAGTGCAGAAGAGCGAAGTTCGTCTGCCGAACGGCACCATCCGCAACGTAGGCGAATTCGACGTAGCCGTGCACCTGCACGCCGAAGTTGAAGCCACCGTACGCGTTGTCGTGGTAGCAGCTTAAGCAAGACCCAACTGGCTGGCACCTTGCGTGACAGCCGGTTAACATCGGGCACGATCCTGTTTACAGGTCGTGCCTTTTGTTTTTTTACACACCCCTAATTCCAAGTGGCCATGAACGATATTTCAGCTCCCGAGCAATACGATCTGCAAACCGCTGCCCTGAAGGTGCCGCCGCACTCCATCGAGGCCGAACAGGCCGTGCTCGGTGGTTTGATGCTGGACAACAACGCCTGGGAGCGCGTGCTGGATCAAGTCTCGGACGGTGACTTCTATCGCCATGACCACCGCTTGATCTTCCGCGCCATCGCCAAGCTGGCCGATCAGAACTCCCCCATCGACGTCGTGACCCTTGCCGAGCAGTTGGACAAGGAAGGTCAGACCTCACAGGTGGGCGGTCTCGGCTACCTGGGTGAGCTCGCAAAAAACACCCCGTCGGTCGCCAACATCAAGGCCTATGCGCAGATCGTCCGCGCGCGGGCAACGTTGCGTCAATTGATCGGCATTGCCACTGAAATCGCCGACAGTGCCTTCAACCCGGAAGGGCGTACAGCCGAGGAAATCCTCGACGAAGCCGAGCGACAGATCTTCCAGATCGCCGAAGCGCGGCCGAAAACGGGCGGCCCGGTCAGCGTCAACGACCTGTTGACCAAAGCCATCGACCGTATCGATACCCTGTTTAACACCGACAACGCGATCACCGGCCTGTCCACTGGCTACACCGACCTCGATGGCATGACCAGCGGCCTGCAACCGTCTGACTTGATCATCGTTGCGGGTCGTCCGTCGATGGGTAAAACCACGTTCGCGATGAATCTGGTGGAAAACGCCGTTCTGCGCAGTGACAAGGCGGTGCTGGTTTACTCCCTGGAGATGCCAGGTGAATCGCTGATCATGCGGATGCTTTCATCCCTGGGCCGCATCGACCAGACCAAAGTACGTGCCGGTCGCCTGGAAGACGATGACTGGCCGCGCCTGACCTCGGCGGTCAATCTGCTCAACGACCGCAAGCTGTTCATCGATGACACCGCCGGTATCAGCCCGTCAGAAATGCGCGCGCGCACCCGACGCCTGGTGCGTGAGCATGGCGACATTGCCCTGATCATGATCGACTACCTGCAGTTGATGCAGATCCCCGGCTCCAGCGGTGACAGCCGAACCAACGAGATTTCCGAGATTTCTCGCTCGTTGAAAGCCCTGGCCAAGGAATTCAACTGCCCAGTGGTGGCGCTGTCCCAGCTCAACCGTTCCCTGGAACAACGGCCCAACAAGCGCCCGATCAACTCCGACTTGCGGGAATCCGGAGCGATCGAGCAGGATGCTGACGTGATCATGTTCGTGTACCGCGACGAGGTGTATCACCCGGAAACCGAGCACAAGGGCATCGCCGAGATCATCATCGGCAAGCAGCGTAACGGCCCGATCGGCACCACGCGCCTGGCGTTTATCGGTAAATACACCCGGTTCGAAAACCTTGCGCCAGGCAGTTACAACTTCGAAGACGAGTAAATGAACGCCTCCAATTCCGACTGCAAAGGTCGGAATTGGTCAAATTTTGTGCTATATTCCGCGCCCGCGATTTTTCATCTCAACACCGGTCACCGTCATGCAAACAGCCAAGCCGTTATTTGACTATCCCAAGTACTGGGCCGAATGTTTCGGTCCTGCGCCATTCCTGCCAATGAGCAGGGAGGAGATGGATCAGCTTGGCTGGGATTCCTGCGACATCATCATCGTCACCGGTGATGCCTACGTTGATCATCCGTCGTTCGGCATGGCGATCATTGGCCGGCTGCTGGAGTCTCAGGGCTTCCGCGTCGGGATCATTGCGCAGCCGAACTGGCAGTCCAAAGACGACTTCATGAAGCTCGGCGAGCCGAATCTGTTCTTTGGCGTCGCGGCCGGCAACATGGACTCGATGATCAACCGTTACACCGCCGACAAGAAAATCCGCTCCGACGACGCCTACACCCCCGGCGGCATGGCCGGCAAACGCCCGGACCGCGCCAGCCTGGTGTACAGCCAGCGTTGCAAGGAAGCCTACAAGAACGTGCCGATCGTGCTCGGTGGCATCGAAGCCTCCCTGCGCCGCATCGCTCACTACGACTACTGGCAGGACCGCGTTCGTAACTCGATCCTGATCGACGCCGCCGCAGACATCCTGTTGTACGGCAACGCCGAGCGGGCCATCGTCGAAGTTGCCCAGCGCCTGTCGTGGGGCCACAAGATCGAAGACATCACCGACGTGCGTGGCACTGCGTTCATTCGCCGTGACACCCCGGCTGGCTGGTACGAAGTGGACTCCACGCGTATCGACCGTCCGGGCAAGATCGACAAAATCATCAACCCGTACGTGAACACCCAGGACACCCAGGCTTGCGCCATTGAGCAGGAAAAAGGTCCGGTTGATGATCCGGACGAAGCCAAGGTTGTGCAGATCCTGGCCAGCCCGCGCATGACCCGCGACAAAACCGTGATCCGCCTGCCGTCGGTGGAAAAAGTCCGTGGCGACGCAGTGCTCTACGCTCACGCCAACCGCGTGTTGCACCTGGAAACCAACCCAGGCAACGCCCGCGCTCTGGTGCAAAAACATGGTGAAGTGGATGTGTGGTTCAACCCGCCGCCCATTCCCATGACCACCGAAGAAATGGACTACGTGTTCGGCATGCCTTACGCACGTGTCCCGCACCCGGTGTACGGCAAGGAAAAGATTCCGGCCTACGACATGATCCGCTTCTCGGTGAACATCATGCGTGGCTGCTTTGGCGGCTGTACCTTCTGCTCGATCACCGAGCACGAAGGCCGCATCATCCAGAACCGTTCCGAAGAGTCGATCATTCGCGAGATCGAAGAGATCCGCGACAAGGTCCCGGGCTTTACCGGGGTGATCTCCGACCTCGGCGGCCCGACCGCGAACATGTACCGCATCGCCTGCAAGAGCCCGGAAATCGAATCCGCGTGCCGCAAGCCGTCGTGCGTATTCCCTGGCATTTGCCCGAACCTGAACACCGACCACTCGTCGTTGATCCAGCTGTACCGCAGCGCCCGTGCGTTGCCGGGTGTGAAGAAGATTCTGATCGCCTCCGGCCTGCGCTACGACCTCGCCGTCGAGTCGCCGGAGTACGTCAAGGAGTTGGTCACCCACCACGTCGGTGGCTACCTCAAGATCGCCCCGGAACACACCGAGGAAGGTCCGCTCAACCAGATGATGAAGCCGGGCATTGGCAGCTATGACAAGTTCAAGCGCATGTTCGAGAAGTACACCAAGGAAGCGGGCAAGGAGCAGTACCTGATCCCGTACTTCATCGCCGCCCACCCCGGCACCACCGATGAAGACATGATGAACCTGGCCCTGTGGCTCAAGGGCAACGGCTTCCGCGCCGATCAGGTGCAGGCGTTTTACCCGTCGCCGATGGCCACCGCCACCGCGATGTACCACTCGGGCAAGAACCCGCTGCGCAAGGTCACCTACAAGAGCGACGCGGTGACCATCGTCAAGAGCGAAGATCAGCGCCGTCTGCACAAGGCGTTCCTGCGCTACCACGACCCGAAAGGCTGGCCGATGCTACGTGAAGCGCTGACCCGCATGGGCCGTGCCGACCTGATCGGGCCGGGCAAGGAGCAACTGATCCCGCTGCATCAGCCGAGCACCGACAGCTACCAGAGCGCGCGTCGCAAGAACTCGACGCCGGCCGGCAGCCACAAGGTTGCGAAGGAAACCACCACCAAAATCCTCACCCAGCACACCGGCTTGCCACCGCGCGGCAGCGACGGCAGCAACCCGTGGGATAAACGTGAGCAAGCCAAGGCTGCGGCCATGGCGCGTAATAAGCAGGCGGCCAAAGAACGCACCGATGCGGCGAAGGGCAAAGGCAAGAAGCCTGCGCGCAAGCCGGTCGTGCCGCGTTGATCGCAGCCTGAATATGCAAAACGCCAGCCTCGTGCTGGCGTTTTGCTTTCTAGCGGGTGGGTAAGCTGTTTGTTAAGGTGGCGCGCATTAGATTGCTATCGCAGGCAAGCCACCTCCCACAGTGGACTGCCTTCCAATGTTGAAACCCGGTCAACTGTGTGCGGGCTTGCTCGCGAAGGCGTCAGTTCAGACACCACCTATTTCAAGGAAGATCACCCCATGGGTAACCCCCTGCTCGACATCGGCATGGACTTCAACCGCTCGCAATTCATGGCCCGCCAGCGCATTGAAAGCCAGATCAACCTGCCACGGCTGTTTGCGGCCATCGACGCTGACCCCGGCATCGTCGGCGCAGGTGTCGTGTATATCGACGCCGACTTCAATGTCGTGACGCTGCGCGAATTCAAGCCCATCTGCAGCATCAAGCCCAAGCGCATCATTCTTCGTGAAGCGCAGAAGTACATAGCCCCCGCACAGTTTGCCGATCAGGTGACCAACAATCCGCGTGAGTCTCGACTCGTGGGGGAGGCCGTCAATACGACCTTGTCTTGTGCCGGTGCGATTCTGGGCTGGATTGTGGTGTTCAGCGGCACTGTCGCCGTACCGTTCACGGGTGGCGCGAGCCTGGTAGTGGCGGGCCTCGGCGCCACCGCTGCGGCGGCCAGTACCGCGCAGTGCGTGGTCGGAGGCATGAGAACGTTCAACGAACTCAACGACCCGACCGCCAACGACGATATGGACAACGAGGAATGGTATCGCTATGCAATGCCGGTATTGGACGCGGCTTCGCTATTGGGCGTCGGCGCCTCTACCCTGACAACTGTTCGACTGTTGCAGGCTCGAAAAGCAACGACGGGTAGAAGCTGGTACGAGTTGTCCAAGGGCTTGACCCGGCAGCAACGTAAGGCGCTCACCAACGAGTTGCTAAGCCTGAAAGACCCACGCCTGAGCAATAAGCTGTTGAAGTTGCGCCAGCGCTCCGGTGAGTTGGTGAAGCGCTATTCGGCGACGCAGATCAATCACGCTACCGTTACGCAGATCAGGGATTCCCTCGGTGCCGCCATTGGTTTCACCGGGAGTGCCTTGTCCGGCAACATTCGAACCATTGCAGTAGGGTTATACGAGGAGCTTGAGTGATGGTGCGCCAAGTCTCGTTAAAAGCTTTTTTGGCTGAGTACTTCCCTGCGTTTATTTGCGCATTTTTCCTTGCCTGTTTTTCCCTATCCGCTGCCATTTCATTGGCATCGAGTACCTTTTTTCGCGGTGAACCAGAGCGAGCGCGTTATTCCTTTGTGGCGGCGGTTGTCTTGGGGCTGCTCTTGGCGTTCAGCCACTTCGTCATGATCAGGGGGAGAGCCTGGGGCGTTTGGGCCATCGTCGCCTTCTACGTGGTGTGCTTTTTGATCGTATTACCAACCTATGGCTATCGGCCGCATATGGCTGCCTATGTCATAGGGTTACTGTTCCCAATGCTTGGACTGTTGTTGCTGAACAGTAAACGCCATCGGGAAATGCGCCGTCAGCTACTGGAGATCCGCCACCTGCGCGAAGCCATGATCGCCAAGCACAAAGCCCGCTGACGGGGTAGCGTCACCACCTAGACTCATACGCACGCCACACATCAGCGCATGCACCGTTGCACTGACGACGGCGCCGTTTAGAACTCGACGCCAGCCGGCAGCCACAAGGTCGCCAAGGAAACCACCACCCAGATCCTCACTCAGCACACCGGCCTGCCGCCACGTGGTAGCGACGGCAGCAACCCGGTCGTGCCGCGTTGATTGCGGCCTGAACATGCAAAACGCCAGCCTCGTGCTGGCGTTTTGCTTTCTAGCGGGTGGGTAGGCTGTTTGTTAAGGTGGCGCGCATTAGATTGCTATCGCAGGCAAGCCTGCGATCGGGCCGGCCCGGCCACCGTCACTTTCAAGGAAGAACACTTATGAGCAACCCCCTGCTCAGCATCGGCATGGACTCCAACCGCTCGCAATTCATGGCGCGCCAGCGCATTGAAAGCGAACTTAACCTGCCGCGGATATTTGACGCCATCGACGCCGACCCCAACATCGTCGGTGCAGGCGTGGTGTATATCGACGCCGACTTCAATGTCGTCACCCTGCGTGAGTTCAAGCCCATCTGCAGCATTCAGCCCAAGCGCATCATTGTGCGTGAGGCGCAGAAATACGTCGCACCGGCGCAGTTTGCAGACCAAGTGATGAACAATGCGCGCGAGTCACGGTTGATCAGCGAAGCCTTCAACACCACCTTATCCTGCGGCGGAGCGGTGCTGGGTTGGCTGGTGATGTTAAGCGGCACCATCGCGGTACCGTTCAGCGGTGGCGCCAGTTCAGTCATCACGGTCATTGGCTACACCAGCGCCACCGCCAGTACGGCGTCATGCCTGATGGGGGCATTTCGCACCCGCAATGAGATCGTCAACCCTGGCATGAATGACTATCTGGATAATGAGGAGTGGTACCAGGCCGCTACCAAGATCATGGATGGCGCCGCCTTGGTTGGCGTGGGCGCGTCTGCGCTGACCACGGTCAAATTGGTCAATGTGGCCCGTGCGTCCACCGGCAAAACCCTGCGCCAAGTGCTCAAAGGCCTGAACGGCCAGGAGCGGGAAAAGCTGACAAAAGAGCTGCTGAAAATCGCCGACCCACAGATGTCGACCAAGATGCGCAAGCTGCTGCAACTGCGTGGCGATTTGCCCAAGCGTTTTACCCACACTCAGCTCAAGCACGCCACCATCGTCCAGCTCGGCGACGCCTTCAGTGCAGGGCTGAGCGTCTGGGGGCTGGTGCGCTCGGACAACCCCAAACAGCTCAAAACCTTGGCGATAGGGTTGTACGAGGAGCTTGAATAATGAATGGCGCTCCATCGTTGAAACCATTTTTGCTGGAACATTTCCCCTCGTTCATCGGCGTGATTCTCGCTGGCTGCCTTGGCGGCTCCGGCGCAATTTCTCTGGCAGCTGCCACCTATTTTGCCGACGTGCCCATGGCCACCAATGCCACCGTGTCCTGGTTCGTGGTGATCTTCGCGGCCTTGTTCGTGGTCAACAGCAACTTCCTGGTCGTGCGCGGGTACGCCTGGGCGGTGTGGGGCATGGTCAGCTTTTTTGTGGTGTGCCTGCTGGTGGTGCTTCCGACGCTGCAATTTCACCCTCACTGGTTTATCTACAGTGAAAGTCTGTTCTGGCCATTGCTCGGGTTGTTGCTGATCAACAGCAAGGGCTATCGGGCGATGGTCAGGAAGTTGGTTGAGGTGCGGCGCCTGCGGACGGCGGCCAAGGCTGCTTGACTGGGTAGATTCCCCACCCTCCTTCACGTCGGCGCCACAAATATGTGCGTCACTTGCACCACGGCATGCCCTTTGGCGCCGTTTTGGTGCTGTACTGCACCGGGTCCCACGATAAAGCGCAATGACGGCCGCTCTGGCATAAGTCTTGCGCGCTTTGTTTCCATGCCCTGGCTCGCAGGAGGCCGCCGTGTCGATTCATGTCGCGTTGCACCACGTTACGCATTACCGCTACGACCGCGCGGTCGAACTCGGCCCGCAGATTGTGCGTTTGCGCCCGGCGGCCCATAGCCGCACGCGGATTTTGTCCTACGCGCTGAAAGTGCTGCCCGAGCAGCATTTCATCAACTGGCAGCAAGACCCCCAGGGCAATTACTTGGCGCGGTTGGTGTTTCCGGAAAAGACCGATGAACTGCGCATCGAAGTCGATCTGGTCGCCGAGATGGCGGTGTTCAACCCGTTCGACTTTTTCCTTGAGCCTTACGCCGAAAAAATCCCTTTCAGCTACGCCGCCGATGAGCAGCGCGAGCTGGCGCCGTACCTGGAAACGCTGCCGCTGACGCCGAAGTTTGCCGCCTACCTGGCCGGCATCGACCGCACACCGTTGCCTGCCGTGGATTTTCTGGTCGGCCTCAACCAGCGTCTGGCGGCCGATATCGGCTACCTGATACGCATGGAACCAGGCGTGCAAACGCCGGAATTCACCCTGGAAAACGCCTCCGGCTCCTGTCGCGATTCAGCGTGGCTGCTGGTGCAGTTGCTGCGCAACCTCGGCTTGGCAGCGCGGTTTGTGTCCGGCTATTTGATCCAGCTGACCGCCGACGTCAAAGCCCTCGATGGCCCGTCCGGTACTGAGGTGGACTTCACCGACCTGCATGCCTGGTGCGAAGTGTATTTGCCCGGCGCCGGTTGGATCGGCCTGGATGCCACCTCCGGGTTGTTTGCTGGTGAAGGTCACATACCGTTGGCCTGTAGTCCCGATCCCTCTTCAGCGGCACCGATCAGTGGTCTGGTGGAACCATGCGAGTGCGAATTCACCCACGAAATGTCCGTAGAGCGGATTTGGGAAGCCCCGCGCGTTACCAAGCCCTACACTGAAGAACAATGGCTGGCGATCCAGGCGCTTGGCCGGCAGATCGACGGCGACCTGCTCAAAGACGATGTACGCCTGACCATGGGCGGCGAGCCGACCTTCGTCTCGATCGACGACCCCGACGGCGCTGAGTGGAACACCGCCGCGCTCGGGCCGGACAAGCGTCGCCTGTCCGCCGAGTTGTTTCAGCGTATGCGCAAACACTACGCGCCCAAGGGGCTGGTGCACTTCGGGCAGGGTAAGTGGTACCCCGGCGAACAACTGCCGCGCTGGTCACTCAACTGCTACTGGCGCCGTGACGGCGTGCCGATCTGGCACAACAGCGCGTTGATTGCCGATGAACAAGAAGATTACGGCGCGGACGGCGTCATGGCCGGGCGCTTCCTGGCCAGTGTCGCCGAGCGCCTGAAGCTGCCGGCGCGCTTTGTGTTCCCGGCCTTCGAAGACAATTTCTATTACCTGTGGCGCGAAGGCGCGCTGCCGCAAAACGTCACCGCCCAAGACCCGCGCCTGAGCGACGACCTGGAGCGCGAACGCCTGCGCAAAGTGTTCAGTCAGGGCCTGGATAAAGTCATCGGCCAAGTGCTGCCGCTGGCGCGTACGGCAGCTAATGATCGCTGGCAGAGTGGTCGTTGGTACCTGCGCGATAACCATTGCCGCCTGGTGCCCGGGGATTCGCCGCTGGGCTATCGCCTGCCGTTGGCCTCGCAGCCTTGGGTCACGGCGGCGGAATATCCGTTTGTGCATCCAACCGACCCCAACCAGGATCAGCCGACGCTGCCGACCACCACTCAGCTGCAAAGCCACGGCGAACCCGCTCCCAGCGATGAGCGCGTGCCGAAGGTCGACGAGTCTGCCGATTGGCTGACCCGAACCGCCCTGTGCGCGGAGGCTAGGGACGGGCGCCTTTATCTGTTCATGCCGCCGCTGGAGCGCGCCGAGGACTACCTGGAACTGGTGGCCGCCATCGAGGCGACCGCCGAAGAGCTGCATTGCCCGGTATTGCTGGAAGGCTACGAGCCGCCGGCTGATACACGCTTGAGCAACTTCCGCGTCACGCCGGACCCAGGTGTGATTGAGGTTAATGTGCAGCCGTCCGCCACGTGGGATGAGCTGGTAGAGCGCACCGAATTTCTCTACGAGGAAGCGCGGCAAACCCGCCTCACCACCGAGAAGTTCATGATCGACGGGCGCCACACCGGCACCGGCGGCGGTAACCACTTTGTGCTCGGTGGCGCGACGCCCAAGGACTCACCCTTCCTGCGCCGGCCCGACCTGCTGCGCAGTCTGATCAGCTACTGGCATAACCATCCCTCCTTGTCCTACCTGTTTTCCGGGCTGTTTATCGGCCCGACCTCCCAGGCGCCACGGGTGGACGAGGCGCGCAACGACGCGCTGTACGAACTGGAAATCGCCTTCGCGCAAATGCCGGAGCCCGGCGAAGAGTGCCCACCATGGTTGGTGGACCGCCTGCTGCGCAACCTGCTGATCGATGTGACGGGCAACACCCACCGCGCCGAATTCTGCATCGATAAACTCTACTCGCCGGATGGCGCCACCGGCCGCCTGGGCCTGCTGGAATTGCGTGCATTTGAGATGCCGCCCCATGCGCGCATGAGCCTGACCCAACAATTGCTGCTGCGCGCCTTGGTCGCGCGTTTCTGGCGTGAACCCTATGCGCCGCCGAAACTGGCGCGCTGGGGCACCGAGCTGCACGACCGTTTCCTGTTGCCGCACTTCATCGAGCAAGACTTTGCCGACGTGATCGTCGAACTTAACGCCGCCGGTTACCCGCTGCGCGCCGAATGGTTTGCGGCGCATCTGGGGTTCCGTTTTCCCAAAGTCGGCGACTATGCCGTCAGCGGTATCGAACTGGAGCTGCGCCAGGCCCTGGAACCCTGGCATGTGCTGGGCGAGGAGGGCGCCGTGGGCGGCACGGTGCGTTATGTCGATTCGTCCCTTGAGCGCCTTCAGGTGAAATTGACCGGGCTGCCGCCGCAGCGCTACCTGCTCACCTGCAACGGCATTCCGGTGCCCTTGCAACCCACCGGGCGAGTCGGCGAGTTTGTGGCGGGCGTGCGTTACCGTGCCTGGCAACCGGCCAACTGCCTGCAACCGACCATCGCGGTGCATGCGCCGTTGGTGTTCGATTTGCTGGATACCTGGATGCAACGCTCGCTGGGTGGCTGCCAGTACCATGTCGCCCATCCGGGCGGGCGCAATTACGACAGCTTGCCGGTGAATGCCAATGAAGCGGAGAGCCGGCGCATGGCGAGGTTTTTCCGGTTGGGGCATAGCCCTGGGAAGCTTCCGGTGCCGGCAGTCGTCATTAACGATGAGTTGCCGATGACCTTGGACTTACGGCGTTTCCCCAATAAAAATGACTAAACGCCGGTCCTGATGTGGGAGCGGGCTTGCTCGCGAATGCGGTAGATCAGCCGATACAGGTATTGACTGACCCTCCGCATTCGTGAGCAAACCCGTTCCCACAAGGGGATTTGCAGTGTTTGTTGAGTTAATCTGAGCCCCCTTGCCTCTGCCGAGCGTTCCATGTCCGATTTGCTCGACCGTTACCCGCTGACCGCGGGCACCTATCATGAACTGCTGGACGACAGCGGCGCGGTGCGTGCCCATTGGCAGCGCCTGCTCGACCACCTGAAACGCAGCACACCCGCGCAACTGGCCCAACGCCAGGCGCTGCTGACCCGGCAGATCCAGGAAAACGGCGTGACCTACAACGTCTACGCCGACCCCAAGGGCGCCGACCGCCCATGGGAACTTGACCTGTTGCCCCACGTGCTCGCAGCCGATGAGTGGCAGCACCTGTCGGCCGGTATTGCCCAGCGTGCACGGCTGCTCAATGCCGTGCTGGCCGATCTCTATGGCCCGCAGCGCCTGATCAAGGAAGGCTTGCTGCCGGCCGAACTGGTGTTTGGGCACAACAACTTCCTGTGGCCGTGCCAGGGCATCCAGCCGCCGGACGGTGCTTTCCTGCACCTGTACGCCGTGGACCTGGCGCGCACCCCGGATGGCCGCTGGTGGGTCACCGCCGACCGCACACAGGCGCCGTCGGGTGCTGGTTACGCGCTGGAGAACCGCACCATCGTGTCCCGCGCGTTCCCGGAGCTGTACCGTGATCTGCAGGTGCAGCACCTCACGGGGTTCTTCCGTACGCTCCAGGAAACATTGGTCCGACAGGCGCCCGGGAATGATCAACAGCCACTGATCGTTCTGCTCACGCCGGGCCGATTCAACGAAAGTTACTTTGAACACCTCTACCTCGCCCGCCAACTCGGCTACCCGCTGGTGGAAGGCGGCGACCTCACCGTGCGTGACAGCACGGTGTTCCTGAAAACCCTCAGCGGCCTGCGCCGGGTGCACGCAATCATGCGTCGTCTCGACGACGACTTTTGCGACCCACTGGAGCTGCGCACCGATTCAGCCCTCGGCGTCCCCGGCCTGCTCGATGCGGTGCGCCAAGGCAATGTGTTGGTGGCCAATGCCTTGGGCAGCGGTGTGCTGGAGTCGCCCGGTTTGCTCGGCTTCCTGCCGAAGATCAACGAATTTCTGTTCGGTGAAACACTGATCCTGCCGTCCATTGCCACGTGGTGGTGCGGTGAAGCGCCGGTGCTGGCCGAGGCTCTGGAAAAGTTGCCGGAGCTGCTGATAAAGCCGGCTTTCCCGTCGCAAAGTTTCGCGCCGGTGTTCGGCCGTGACCTGAGCGACGAAGAGCGCCAAGCCCTGGCCGAACGCATGCGCGCGCGGCCTTACGCCTACGTCGCCCAGGAACTGGCGCAATTGTCCCAGGCACCGGTGTGGCACACCGTGGATGACCACCTGCAACATCGCGCCATCGGCATGCGTGTTTATGCCGTGGCCAGCGCCGACGGTTATCGCGTGCTTCCCGGCGGGCTGACCCGCGTGGCCGCCGAGGCCGATGCCGAAGTGGTGTCGATGCAACGCGGAGGCGCCAGCAAAGACACCTGGGTGCTCGGCGAACGCGCAGCCGGTAGCGAACACTGGCGTGCGCAACGCGCCATTGGTGCCCATGACCTAGTGCGCCGCGATCCGTATCTGCCGTCGCGGGTAGTGGAAAACCTGTTCTGGTTTGGTCGTTACTGCGAGCGCTGTGATGACAGCGCTCGCTGGTTGCGCGTTGTGCTGGCGCGGTATGTCGATGGCGATGACGCGCTGGCCTTGCAGGCGGCCGTCGAGTTGGGCGAAAACCTGCGCCTTCTGCCGGAAGAGGGCGAATTGCCGGAGCGCCTGCTCGCGGCCTTGCTCGGTGATGACTGGCCCTCGAGCCTGCGCGCCAACCTGCAACGCTTGCAGTGGGCGGCGTCCCAGGTGCGCGGCAAGCTATCCCGGGAAAACTGGCAGGCCCTGGTGGAGCTGCAGCGCGAAGCCCTGGAACTGGAAAGCGAGACGCCGGACTTTGGCGAATTGCTGGATTTCCTCAACCGCCTGGTGATGTCCCTGGCGGCGCTGTCCGGGTTTGCCCTGGACGACATGACCCGCGATGAAGGCTGGCGCTTTTTGATGATGGGCCGGCGCATCGAGCGCCTGCAATTTCTTAGCAGCAGCCTTGCCGCCTTCCTGCGGGGCGTGGCGGTGTTCGATCAGGCCGGGCTGGAGTGGTTGTTGGAGCTGGGCAACAGCAGCATCACCTATCGCTCGCGCTACCTGGCGGTGCCGCAGTTGATCCCGGTGCTCGACCTGTTGCTGCTGGACGAGCAGAACCCGCATGCGGTGTTGTTCCAGCTCAAGCTGGTGAGCCGTACCCTGCGGCGTCTCAACGACGATTTCGGCGTACCCCGGGAAACCGGTCTCGCCCCGTTGGTGGAGCGCCTGTCGCGTTTCGACCTGGGCTGCCTGGAGAACCCGCTGTTTGGCGAATCCAGCGTGCGTGCCGCGTTGGACGGCCTGGCCGACCTGCTGCAAGCGGTGGCCGATGAAAGTGGGCAAGTGTCGGATCGCCTGGCCTTGCGCCACTTTGCCCATGTGGATGATGTCAGCCAACAAACGGTGTCGGTGTGATGAGTGCGCGCTACCAGATTTTTCACGATACCCATTACCACTACGACAGCCCGGTGTCCCTGGCCCAGCAGTTGGCGCACCTGTGGCCACGGCCGTGCGCCTGGCAGCGTTGCAGCTCGCAGCAGCTGGAGATCAGCCCGGAACCAACGTCGCGCCGTGATGAGCTGGATGTGTTCGGCAACCCGATCACCCGTCTTGCGTTCGAACGTCCCCATGACGAATTGCTGGTGAATGCCGGGCTGACCGTGGAAGTGCTGGCGCGACCGGTGCTGGATTTCCAACAATCGCCGGCCTGGGACCAGACCCGCGACAGCCTGACCTACAGCAGCCATCCCATGTCACCTGAGCTGATCGAAGCGTGCCGCTACCGCTTCGAATCGCCCTACGTGCACTTGAAGCAGACCTTCGTCGAGTTCTCCGAAAGCTGTTTCCCGCCTGGCCAGCCTTTACTGCTGGGCGTGCAGGCGCTGATGGAAAAGATCTTCAGCGAATTCACCTTCGATGCCGAAGCCACCCAGGTCGCGACGCCGTTGGTGGAAGTGCTGGAGCGCCGGCGCGGTGTGTGCCAGGACTTTGCTCACCTGATGTTGGCGTGCCTGCGCTCACGGGGCCTGGCGGCGCGCTATATCAGCGGCTACCTGCTTACTCAGCCACCACCCGGCCAGCCACGGCTGATCGGCGCCGATGCATCCCACGCGTGGGTCTCGGTGTATTGCCCGGTATCAGGTTGGGTGGATTTTGATCCGACAAACAATGTGCAGCCGGCTCTAGAGCACATCACCCTGGCCTGGGGCCGGGATTTTTCCGATGTGTCGCCGTTGCGAGGGGTGATTCTGGGGGGAGGGAGTCATGACCCGGAGGTTCGGGTGACGGTGATGCCGCTGGAGTAGAGGTGGATTGTGCCGAGCCGGTCGCGCCGATCGGGCCGGCTCAGCACAAAGGAAATTATTCAGCCGGATCTTTCGGTGTTTCCGTTTCGTCTACTGCCACTTCACCTTCCGCATCCGGGCTCAGTGCGCCCGCTTCTTCGTCAGCAGCGGCTTTCTTGCGTTGCAGTTTTTCCTCTTTCTTCTGTTCCTTGGCCAAGTCTCTCTGACGTTTGGCGAAGGAGTAATTAGGTTTGGCCATGGGCGATCCTCTAGGGTCGAAGGTGAGGGTGGGCGGCGGGCAGCTGCCTTGGGTCGCTATGGTAGCAGCTTAGCAGCGCGCTTGTGCCTCACTTACCGCAGGCGTAGGCAGCCAGCAGGCCGTTGAACAGTTGGTTGAGGTGCATGGCGTAGGCTCCAGGGGGGAATGAGCCGATCATAAGCAGGTGCCGGTACTTTGGCTGGTAGATTGTGTTGATAGGTCTGATAGCCTAAAGTTGTATACAATCTGTTGATTCAGATCATAAGCATTTCGGCCTGCTTCAGGCACCCTAGTCGCAATACGCGTTTTTAAACCCTGCCTTGGAGATTCACATGTTTGCCAAACTCGTTGCTGTTTCCCTGCTCACTCTGGCGAGCGGCCAGTTGCTTGCTGCAGAGTGCAAGGTCACCGTCGACTCCACTGACCAAATGTCCTTCAACACCAAAGCCATCGAAATCGACAAGAGCTGCAAGACCTTCACCGTCGAGCTGACTCACTCCGGCAACCTGCCGAAAAACGTCATGGGCCACAACTGGGTGCTGACCAGCGCCGCCAACATGCAGCCAGTCGCCACTGACGGCATGGCCGCCGGCATCGACAAAGACTACCTCAAGCCAGGCGATGACCGCATCATCGCCCACACCAAGATCATCGGTGCTGGCGAGAAAGACTCGGTAACCTTCGACGTGTCGAAGCTGGCCGCCGGTACTGATTACGCGTTCTTCTGCTCGTTCCCAGGCCACATCTCGATGATGAAAGGTACTGTGACCGTTAAGTAAGCCGACTCCGGTCGAAAAAAAGCGCCCCGAAGGGCGCTTTTTTGTGGGCGGTCAGTTGAACCGAGTCATCGTTCATCGCAGGCAAGCCAGCTCCCACATTCAACCGCATTTTCATGCTGGAACCCGGTCAACTGTGGGAGCTGGCTTGCCTGCGATAGCGGTCTGACAGTCAACACAAGCCTATCTGGCTCACCTCACGGCGCAAACGGCATCACCCGTTTGTGCTCAGTCTTGCGATACGTCTCACAGATAATCCGGAACGCTTCCTCACGCACCGGCTCGCCGTGCAGGAATGCATCTATCTCGGTGTAGGTCACGCCATGTGACGCTTCGTCCGGCTTGCCCGGCGACAGGTCTTCCAGGTCCGCCGTCGGCACTTTCTCCACCAACGATTCCGGCGCACCAAAGTGCCGTGCAATTGCGCGCACCTGGTTCTTCACCAGCCCGCTCAATGGCGCCAGATCGCACGCGCCATCACCAAACTTGGTGAAAAAGCCCATCACCGCTTCTGCTGCATGGTCGGTGCCAATCACCAGGCCCCCGGCCGCGCCGGCGATGGTGTACTGCGCCACCATGCGCATGCGCGCCTTGGTGTTGCCCAGCACGAAATCGCGGGATACGGCAGCCTTGCCTTCAAACGCCGCCACTTCATTGGCCAGGGCTTTCACTGCCGGGCCGATGTTCACGGTGTGGCGCTCGTCCGGTTCGATAAAGTCCACCGAGGCCTGGGCGTCGATTTCATCGAACTGGGTTTCGTAGGGCAGGCGCACGGCGATAAAACGGTAGGCGTCATCACCGGTGCTGGCGCGCAGTTCCTGCATCGCGCGTTGGGCCAACAGGCCGGCGGTCAGGGAGTCGACGCCACCGCTGATGCCCAGCACCAACGCTTTGAGCCCGGCATTGCGCAGGCAGTTCTGGATAAAGGTCACGCGCCGGGAGATTTCGGCCTCGAGGGCGGCCTGGTCTTTGAACGGCGCTTGGACCTTGAGCTGTTCAGCAATCTCACGCTGTACGGCTTGCATGATTCACTCCTTGCTAGAGATGGCAGGTACTTTGAAAACATGACGCAAGTAGGCGACAAAATTCGGGTCGGTGCAGTGGGTCTTGCCCGCTTCATCGGAGATCTTCGCGACGGGCTGGCCATTGCAGGCGGTCATTTTAAGCACGATGCTCATCGGCTCGACACCTGGAATATCGCAGGTCAGGTTGGTACCAATGCCAAAGCTCACATTGATCCGACCCCGCAGTGCGCGGAATATCTCCAGGGCCTTGGGCAGCGACAGGCTGTCGGAGAACACCAGGGTCTTGCTCATCGGCTCGATGCCCAGCTTATGGTAATGGGCGATGGCTTTTTCCGCCCATTGCACCGGGTCGCCGGAGTCATGGCGCAGGCCGTCGAACAACTTGGCGAAGTACAAATCGAAGTCGCCGAGGAACGCGTCGGTGGTGATGCAATCGGTCAGGGCAATGCCCAGCAGCCCACGGTATTCGCGGACCCAGCAATCGAGTGCGGCGATCTGGCTGTCGATCAGGCGTGGGCCGAGTTGCTGGTGCGCCATGATCCATTCGTGCGCCATGGTGCCCAGCGGCTTCATATCGAATTCACGGGCCAGGTGCACGTTGCTGGTGCCGACAAAACGCCCGGGGAAATCGTGCTTGAGCACACTGACCACTTCCTCCTGCACGCGGTACGAGAAGCGCCGGCGCGTGCCGAAGTCGGCCACTTGCAGTTCCGACAGCTCATCGCTGCTGGCATTCGCCGTCAGCCAGTCGAATTTGCGATACAACTGCTCGCGGGCCTGTTCGATGATCACGGTCTGGTAGCGGTAGCGGTTACGCACCTCGCTGACGATGGCCAGCATTGGCACCTCAAACAGGATCACATGCAGCCACGGCCCACGCAGGCGGATGAACAACTCGCCGTTCTCGATGCCGGTTTGCACGTAGCGCAGGTTGAAACGGAACAGGCCGAGGAAGCGCAAAAAATCCGGCTTCATGAAGCTGATGCGTTCCAGGAAACCCAGCTGGTCCGGGCTCAGGCTCAGTTCGGCGAGGCGTTCGATCTGGTAGCGGATCTCCGCCAGGTACGGGCGCAGGTCTTCGCTGTTTCGGCAACGAAACTCCCATTCAACTTCCACGTTGGGGTAGTTGTGCAGCACCGCCTGCATCATGGTCAGCTTGTAGAAGTCGGTGTCGAGCAAGTTCTGCACGATGCGATCGGCAAACACACTCTCGCTCATAGCGGGAATCTCCAGACGGGTCGGCAATGGGCGCCGACCTTTACGCACAATTAGGGAAGAGGGCTAGTGGCGCATAGACCTGTGTTGTTTTGCCAGTGATTTTTTCGGTAAGGCCACTGGCGCCATCGCAGGCGCTATAGCACCTGCTCCATCATCCACTTCACAAACTCACGCACCTTGGGCACTTCCGCCGAATGTTCGGGGTAGGCCAAGTAATACGCATCCTGGCTCGGCAGCGCATGCTGCCAGGGGATCACCAGCTTGCCTTCGGCCAACTCTTCTTCCACCAGAAAGCGCGGCAACAACGCCACGCCACAGCCCACCTGCGCTGCACGAATACACATATAGAACGTGTCGAATCGTGGCCCGTGGTAACTGTGCTCTGTCTGATAGCCCTGGCTGGCGAACCAGTCATGCCAGCCCTGCGGCCGTGAGGCGTTTTGCAGCAGGACCAGATCGCTGAGTTGCGTGGGATCGGTGAACGGCTGCGCGGGCAGGCTTTCCGGTGCACAGACAGGTACAAGCTCTTCGCTGAACAGCTTCAGGCTCTCGGTGCCGGGGCGTGAGCCCTGGCCAAAGTAGAAGGCCATGTCGGCCTTGCCTTGCAAAAGCTCGTCCGGCGCCTGCTCATTACACAGGTCTAGATGGATCTGCGGGTGACGCAGCCGCCATCCCTTGAGGCGCGGTACCAGCCAGCGCGCGCCGAAGGTGTAGGGCGTAGACACCCGCAACACTTCGGTCTCGCCGCCGTAGGAACGCAGGTAGTGGGTGGACATCTCCACCTGCGTGAGGATCTTGCGCACTTCCACCAGGTACAGGTCGCCCGCTGGCGTCATCTGCAAGCGGCGGCGCACCCGGCGAAACAGCAGGTGTTGTAACAACTCTTCCAACTGCGCCACCTGCTTACTCACCGCGCTCTGCGTGAGGTTCAGTTCCTCGGCGGCGCGGGTGAAACTCAGGTGGCGGGTGGCGGCTTCGAAGCACTGCAAGGCAGTGATCGAGGGCAAATGTCTTTTATTGAGCACGGCACGCCTCTTTTTATTCTTTGCATGAATAAACGGAATGATATCTCGCCTAATCGTCGTTTGTTGGCACGTCTTGGGCCAGCTACAAATAAGCTCTGGATCGCCGTGTCTGTCGGCGGCGCTATTTTCTGTTTTGAACATTGAAGGAGTGACCCATGGTTGCCGCATTGCTTGATCGTCTCGGGGTAAACCCGGCGCTGTACCAGTCTGGGAAACAACCCGTGCATTCGCCGATCGATGGCAGCCGTATCGGCAGCGTGAACTGGGAAGGCGCCGCCGAGGTAGAGCAACAGGTCAGTCGCGCTGAGCATGCATTCCAGGCCTGGCGCAACGTGCCCGCACCGCGCCGCGGCGAACTGGTGCGTCAGTTCGGTGATGTGTTGCGCGAGTACAAGGCCGATCTCGGCGAACTGGTGTCCTGGGAAGCCGGCAAGATCACCCAGGAAGGCCTGGGCGAAGTGCAGGAAATGATCGACATCTGTGACTTCGCCGTCGGCCTGTCGCGCCAGCTGTACGGTTTGACGATCGCCTCCGAACGCCCGGGCCACCATATGCGTGAAACCTGGCACCCACTGGGCGTGGTCGGCGTGATCAGCGCCTTCAACTTCCCGGTCGCCGTGTGGGCGTGGAACACCACCCTGGCGCTGGTGTGTGGCAACGCGGTGATCTGGAAACCCTCGGAAAAGACCCCGCTTACCGCCTTGGCCTGCCAGGCGCTGTTCGAGCGTGTGCTGAAGAAATTCGACGGCGCTCCCGAGTACCTCAGCCAAGTGATCATCGGCGGCCGCGACGCCGGCGCCGTTCTGGTGGATGACCCGCGCGTCGGGTTGATCAGCGCCACCGGCAGCACCCGCATGGGCCGCGAAGTGGCACCGAAAGTCGCCGCACGTTTTGCCCGCAGCATCCTGGAGCTGGGCGGCAACAATGCAATGATCCTCGGCCCAAGCGCCGACCTGGACATGGCCGTGCGCGCCATCCTGTTCAGCGCCGTCGGCACCGCCGGTCAGCGTTGCACCACGCTGCGCCGACTGATCGCCCACGAATCGGTGAAGCAGGAAATCGTCACCCGCCTCAAGGCCGCCTATTCCAAGGTGCGCATCGGCCACCCGCTGGAAGGCAACCTGATCGGCCCACTGATCGACAAACACGGCTTCGAGAACATGCAGGATGCCCTGGAGCAAGCCTTGAGCGAAGGCGGCAAGGTGTTCGGCGGCAAGCGCCAACTGCAAGACACATTCCCTAACGCCTACTACGTGTCGCCGGCCATCGTCGAAATGCCCGAGCAAAGCGACGTGGTGTGCACTGAAACGTTTGCGCCGATTCTTTACGTGATTGGCTACACCGATTTCGCTGAAGCCCTGCGTCTGAACAACGCCGTGCCGCAAGGTTTGTCGTCATGCATCTTCACTACCGATGTGCGCGAAGCCGAGCAGTTCATGTCGGCCGTGGGCAGTGACTGCGGCATCGCCAACGTCAACATCGGCCCGAGCGGCGCGGAAATCGGCGGTGCGTTTGGCGGTGAGAAAGAGACGGGCGGTGGGCGTGAATCGGGCTCGGATGCGTGGCGCGGGTATATGCGGCGGCAGACCAATACGGTGAATTACTCGCTGGAGCTGCCATTGGCCCAGGGTATTACCTTCGACTGATCTCTCAGTCGGAGTGAGGTCAAAATGTGGGAGCTGGCTTGCCTGCTCCCACAGTTGATTGGGTTTACAACCCTGAAATGGTTGTTTGTTAGGTCTCATCGGAGTCTGGCAATGGCACTGCGCGAAACATGTTTGTGGGAACACCTCACCCCTGGCAGGCCGGATCGCGTCGCGCTCAAGGGCGAGGTCAACGTGGATGTGTGCGTGATCGGCGCCGGGATCACAGGGCTGTCGGCGGCCGTTCACTTGCTGGAGCAGGGTAAAAGCGTTGCCGTGCTGGAAGCCCACCGCACCGGCCATGGCGGCTCGGGGCGTAACGTCGGGCTGGTCAACGCCGGCCTGTGGATCCCGCCGGACGAGATCGAAGCCGGTTTCGGCGAGGCGGTGGGCAGCCAGCTTAACCGCATGCTGGGCGCGGCGCCGTCGCTGGTGTTCAGCCTGATCGACACATACAACATCGATTGCCAATTGCGCCGCGAGGGCACGTTGCACATGGCGCACAACGCCCGTGGCGAAGCGGATTTGCGCAGTCGTGAAGAACAATGGAAGCGCCGGGGCGCGCCGGTGGAATTGCTCACCGGCCAGGCATGCGAGCAAGCCACTGGCACTCAGAAAATCGCGGCAGCCTTGCTGGATCGGCGCGCCGGCACCTTGAATCCAATGGCTTACACCAGTGGTTTGGCGAATGCGGCTGTCGGCCTAGGCGGACAGTTGTTCGACCATTCCCCGGTCACCCAACTCGAGCGCCAAGGTGCGCACTGGTCGGTGCAGACGGCCCAAGGCTCAGTGCAGGCTGGACAGGTGGTCATCGCCTCAAATGCCTATACCGAAGGCGAATGGACCGAACTGCGGCGCAATTTCTTCCCCGGTTACTACTACCAGGTCGCGTCGGTCCCGCTGACGGGGGACGCCGCCCAGCAAATCCTTCCCGGCGGCCAAGGCTCGTGGGATACGCGCCAAGTGCTGAGCAGCATTCGCCGCGATGCCGATGGCCGCCTGTTGCTCGGTAGCCTGGGCAACGGAAACCAGAAACCGGCTTGGTTCCTCGAGGCGTGGGCCGATCGGGTGCAGCGGCATTACTTCCCGTACCTCAAATCGGTGCAGTGGGACTATACCTGGACCGGCTGCATTGCCTTCACACCGGACCACTTGATGCGCCTATTCGAACCCGCCCCTGGCCTGGTGGCAGTAACGGGCTATAACGGACGCGGCGTGACCACCGGCAGCGTGGTCGGCAAAGCGTTTGCCGACTACTTGTGTCACCAGAATCCACAGGCATTGCCGATTCCCTTCGCGCCCATGCAACCGCTGGCCGGGGTCGGTCTGCGCAGCTGTCTTTATGAGGCCGGTTTTTCGCTGTATCACGCAGGCCAATGTCTGAGGATCGTGATCTGATCAGCGAAGTACCGCTCAAAAGCCTGCATTTTCTTAGTCGGCTACTAATCTGTATTGGTGCAAGTCGTAGCAGTCACGCACTGTAAATGTGCAGTTCCGTTACGTCATTTGTTACAGCTGTAGGAACTGTCGTTTATCGGGTTGGTTGCAGGTGCGACCTGCCGAGGTTGTACTTTTTCGATCCGCTGGTTGCACCTTGTGATGCTAGACGGTTGCACGTCCTTGCGAATGGCGCTGAAACACCTGCAATAACAATGACACCGTGTCTTTTTGAAGAATAAAAACGTAGTGGCACGCGCCTTGCTCTGAGCTTTCAGTGAAAAGTTTGAACGCAAGTTGTCGTGCCAAAAATCAAAAATATCGGAGCACTACTCATGTCCCAGACGTTTTACAAGAAAGGTTTCCTGGCCCTCGCCGTTGCAGCGGCGCTGGGTGTTTCTACGTTTGTTCAAGCTGATGTGAAGATTGGCGTTGCGGGGCCGATGACTGGCGCCAACGCCTCATTCGGTGAGCAGTACATGAAGGGTGCCCAAGCGGCAGCCGATGCGATCAACAAGGCCGGCGGCATTAACGGTGAACAGATCAAGCTGGTTGCCGGCGACGATGCCTGCGAACCCAAGCAGGCCGTAGCCGTCGCCAACCGGCTGGTCGACCAGGACAAAGTGATCGGCGTGGTCGGGCACTTCTGCTCGTCGAACACCATCCCGGCGTCCGAGGTGTATAACGACGCGGGCGTGATCGCCATCACCCCAGGTTCCACCAACCCACAAGTGACCGAGCGCGGCATGAGCGCAATGTTCCGTATGTGCGGGCGTGACGACCAGCAAGGCATCGTCGCCGGCGATTACATCGTCGACGTGCTCAAGGGCAAGAAAATTGCCGTGATCAATGACAAGGACACCTACGGCAAAGGCCTGGCTGACGCCACTGCTGCCCAGTTGACCAAGCGCGGCGTCAAGCCGGTGCTGGAAGAAGGCCTGACCCGTGGCGAGAAAGACTTCAGTGCGCTGGTCACCAAAATCCGTTCTACCGGCGCTGATGTCGTGTACTTCGGCGGCCTGCACCCGGAAGCCGGTCCGCTGGTTCGCCAACTGCGTGAAGCCGGCCTGAAAGATGTGAAGTTCATGTCCGATGACGGCGTAGTGACCGACGAATTGGTCACCACCGCAGGCGGCAAGCAATACGTGGACGGCGTCTACATGACCTTTGGCGCCGACCCGCGCCTGTTGCCCGAAAGCAAGGCCGTGGTGGAAGAGTTCCGCAAAGCCGGCTACGAGCCTGAAGGCTACACCCTGTACGCCTACGCTTCGCTCCAGGCCCTGGCCGCCGGCTTCAACGGCGCCAAGTCCGACAAAGGCGAAGACGCCGCCAAGTGGCTCAAGGCCAACCCTGTGAAAACCGTGATGGGCGAGAAGACCTGGGACGCCAAGGGCGACCTGAAAGTCTCCGACTATGTGGTTTACCAGTGGGACAAGGAAGGTAAATACCACCAGTTGGAAAAGCAGAAGTAAGGCTAGTCAGCACCTAACCAATGTGGGAGCGGGCTCGCTCGCGAAAGCGGTCTGTCAGGTAGCAAATGTGCTGACTGATACACCGCATTCGCGAGCAAGTCGAAGCGTCGAACCGCCGCTTCCACAGGGGAGTGGTGTCGTGATCGATATCTGTCTTTTCCTCCAGAAGCGCCGCACACCCACCGGTGTGCAGGTGCTCACCGCGTGAGATTGCGTTATGGATGGTATTTTCCTGCAGCAACTGGTCAATGGCCTGACCCTCGGGTCGGTCTATGGCCTGATCGCCATCGGCTACACAATGGTCTATGGCATCATTGGCATGATCAACTTCGCCCACGGCGAGGTTTATATGATTTCCGCTTACCTCGCGGCGATCAGTCTGGCACTGCTGGCTTACTTCGGCATCGAATCCTTTCCGCTGCTCATTCTTGGCACCTTGGTCTTCACCGTCGTCGTCACCGGCGTTTACGGTTGGGTCATCGAGCGTGTCGCCTACAAACCGCTGCGTAACTCCACCCGCCTGGCACCGCTGATCAGCGCCATCGGGATCTCCCTGATCCTGCAGAACTACGCGCAGATCGCACAGGGCGCCAAGCAACAAGGTATTCCAACCTTGCTGGCAGGCGCCTGGCGTGTCGACATCGGCACCGGGTTCGTGCAGCTCACGTACACCAAGGTGTTCATTCTCGTGGCGGCGTTTGCCGGGATGGCGTTGCTGACCTACATCATCAAGTACACCAAGCTCGGCCGCATGTGCCGCGCGACCCAGCAAGACCGCAAGATGGCCTCGATCCTCGGCATCAACACCGACCGGGTGATCTCCTATGTGTTCGTCATCGGTGCCGCCATGGCGGCCCTGGCCGGCGTGCTGATCACCCTCAACTACGGCACCTTCGATTTCTATGCCGGCTTCATCATCGGCATCAAGGCGTTTACCGCAGCGGTACTCGGCGGCATCGGCTCCCTGCCAGGGGCGATGTTGGGCGGGATTATCCTGGGTATCTCCGAGTCGCTGTTCTCGGGGTTGATCAACTCTGACTACAAAGACGTGTTCAGTTTCTCCCTGCTGGTGGTGATTCTGATTTTCCGTCCTCAGGGCCTGCTTGGTCGCCCACTCGTGGCTAAGGTGTAAACATGTCTGCTGCCAAACCAATCGATATCAAGAAAAGTGTGGTCGATGCAGTCCTTGCCGGGCTGATTTCGCTGATCATCTTCGGGCCCATCGTCGGTGTTGTCCTCGATGGCTACAGCTTCAACCTGGAACCGGCCCGCGTCGGCGTGATGGTCGCGATTGTAATGCTCGGCCGGTTCGCCATGAGCCTGTTCCTGCAAACGCCCAAGGGTATAAGAATCCTGCAGGGATTAGAGAGCAGCGGCTCCGGCGTGCACGTGCAGAAACCGGACTATAAATCGCGGCTGCGCTGGATCATTCCGGCACTGATCGTGATCGCCATCGTGTTCCCGATCTTCGCCAACAAGTACCTGCTGACCGTGGTGATCCTCGGGCTGATCTACGTGTTGCTCGGGTTGGGCTTGAACATCGTGGTAGGCCTGGCTGGCTTGCTCGACTTGGGCTACGTGGCGTTCTACGCCATCGGTGCCTACGGCCTGGCGCTGGGTTATCAATACCTGGGCCTGGGTTTCTGGACGGTGCTGCCACTGGCGGCCATCGCGGCGGCGCTGGCGGGGTGCATCCTCGGGTTTCCGGTATTACGAATGCACGGTGACTACCTGGCTATCGTGACCCTGGGCTTCGGTGAGATCATCCGCTTGGTGCTTAACAACTGGCTGTCGTTTACCGGCGGTCCGAATGGCATGCCCGTGCCGTCACCGACCTTCATGGGGTTGGAGTTCGTGCGCAAGGCCAAGGATGGTGGGGTGCCCTTTCATGAGTTTTTCGGCATCGATTACAGCCCTAATTTCAAGTTCATTTTTATCTACATCGTGTTGTTCATCGTGGTGATGCTGGTGCTGTACATCAAGCATCGTCTGACCCGCATGCCGGTCGGCCGTGCCTGGGAAGCGCTGCGCGAAGATGAAATCGCCTGCCGCTCCATGGGCCTGAACCACGTACTGGTCAAGCTCTCGGCGTTCACCATCGGCGCGTCTACCGCGGGCCTGGCCGGGGTGTTCTTTGCCAGCTACCAGGGCTTCGTCAACCCGTCGTCATTTACCTTCTTTGAGTCGGCGTTGATTTTGGCCATCGTGGTCTTGGGTGGCATGGGTTCGACGGTCGGCGTGGTGATTGCGGCCTTCGTATTGACCGTCGCGCCTGAACTGCTGCGCAGCTTCTCCGAATACCGCGTGCTGCTGTTTGGCGTGTTGATGGTGGTGATGATGATCTGGCGACCACGCGGCCTGATGCGGATCAGCCGTTCCGGTGTGACGCCACGTAAGGGGGTAGCGCCATGAGCAAGGAAGTCGTCCTCCAGGTGGAACACCTGATGATGCACTTCGGTGGCATCAAGGCTTTGAGTGATGTGAGCCTCAAGGTCGAACGCAACTCGATCTTCGCCCTGATCGGCCCCAACGGCGCAGGCAAGACCACGGTGTTCAATTGCCTCACCGGCTTCTACAAAGCCAGCGGCGGCAAGATTGAACTCAATGTGCGTGGCAAGCAGACAAACGTGATCCAACTGCTCGGGGAGCGCTTCAAAGCCGTCGACTTTGTCTCGCCGAAGAGCTTCCTCAGTCGGGTCTACTACAAGATGTTCGGCGGCACCCATCTGGTGAACCGTGCTGGCCTGGCGCGAACCTTCCAGAACATTCGCCTTTTCAAGGAAATGTCGGTGGTGGAAAATCTGCTGGTCGCCCAGCACATGTGGGTCAACCGCAGCATGCTCGCCGGTATTCTCAACACCAAGGGCTACCGCAAAGCCGAAAGCGATGCCCTTGACCACGCCTTCTACTGGCTGGAGGTGGTGGACCTGGTGGACTGTGCCAATCGCCTGGCCGGCGAACTCTCCTACGGCCAGCAGCGCCGCCTGGAGATCGCACGTGCCATGTGCACGCGGCCGCAGATCATCTGCCTCGACGAACCGGCAGCAGGCCTCAACCCCCAGGAAACCGAAGCCCTCAGCGCGATGATTCGCCTGCTGCGCGACGAACACGACCTCACGGTAGTGCTGATCGAACACGACATGGGCATGGTGATGAGTATTTCCGACCACATCGTGGTGCTGGATCACGGCAACGTGATCGCCGAAGGCGGGCCGGAAGCGATCCGAAACGACCCGAAAGTGATTGCCGCCTACCTGGGCGCCGACGAAGAGGAGCTGGTATGAGCGGACCTATCCTCGAAATGAAGGACCTGGACGTGTACTACGGTCCGATCCAGGCCCTCAAAAAAGTCTCGCTGCATATCAACGAAGGCGAAACCGTCAGCCTGATCGGCTCCAACGGCGCGGGCAAGTCCACGCTGCTGATGTCGATCTTTGGCCAGCCACGGGCCGAGTCGGGGCAGATCCTCTACAACGGCGTCGACATTACCCACAAGTCATCGCACTACATCGCCTCCAACGGCATTGCGCAGTCGCCGGAAGGGCGGCGGGTGTTCCCCGACATGACCGTCGAGGAAAACCTGCTGATGGGCACCATCCCGATTGGCGACAAGTTCGCGCAGGAAGACATGCAGCGCATGTTCGAGCTGTTCCCACGTCTCAAGGAGCGGCGCAACCAGCGCGCTATGACCATGTCGGGTGGCGAACAGCAAATGCTCGCCATCGCCCGCGCGTTGATGAGCCGCCCAAAGTTGTTGCTGCTGGACGAGCCAAGCCTGGGGCTGGCGCCGATTGTGGTGAAGCAGATCTTCTCGACCCTGCGCGAGTTGGCGGCGACCGGGATGACTATTTTCCTGGTGGAGCAGAACGCCAACCATGCGTTGCGTCTGTCGGATCGGGCGTATGTGATGGTTAACGGTGAGATTCGCCTGACGGGTACTGGTAAGGAATTGTTGGAAAACGAGGAAGTGCGCAACGCCTACCTCGGCGGGCACTAATCTAAATAACGACGCAGCACCCACTGTGGGAGCCCACATAAAAGCGGCTCCCGCAGTCTTTTTAGTGCTATCCACAGACGGTTCTGGAAATTGTGGAAAACAAATCCAGCCGCCCTCTAAAGCGCGACATATAGCCGCCACAAATCCCTGTTTTGTCACAGTTTTGACTTGTCCCCACCCACTGTGGAACCGGCTGTGGGTAACGTGGTAGTAGCTGGCTGAAAGCCTTTAAAACCGTGACTTGCAGCGAGTCGCTTGTTTTTTGATCAGCGGCTTTTTCTCAACCGCCCGAGGGCTTTGTCAACCTGTTTATAGACACAGGTATATGACCGAAATATGTCCCGCCAGCCTGTGGATAAGTCTGTGACTAAACTCTGGAAAGACGGCCGCAGAGGCCGGAATGACTGGCCTGGAGCCATCGTTCTGCTTTCCGGCCTGTCGGTGGGTCTACATACGCCCCGTCTAAGGTCAAGCAAAAAACTTTCTAAACCCCCTTGTAACCCTTGTGTATAGAGGCCTGGGGCTTTTTGCACTTGCCCCCAAAGACTGTGGGCGCAGTTGTGGATAACCTGCGCGTATATGGCTGCAAGCCACGGTTCATGAGGCTTTGCGCGCAATGGTTAAAAAGTGATCAGTCGCGCATGAAGTTATGCGCTTAGCGGTTGCCGCCACTGCGGCGTCAGGGCATTCTGCTGGCTGATTTTTTCCCGATGCCCGCAAGGAGAACACCATGTCCGACACGCTGTTTATTACTGGCGCAACCTCAGGTTTCGGCGAAGCCTGTGCTCGTCGTTTTGCAGACGCCGGCTGGAAACTGGTGCTGACTGGCCGGCGTGCCGACCGCCTGAATGCGCTGGTCGAAGAGCTTTCAAAGCAGACCGAAGTGCATGGCCTGGTGGTGGACGTGCGTGACCGCAAGGGCATGGAAGACGCCATCGCCAACCTGCCGCCGTCGTTCGCCAAGCTGCGCGGGCTGATCAACAACGCCGGCCTGGCCGTGGGCACTGACCCGGCGCCCAAGTGCAGCCTCGACGATTGGGAAACCATGGTCGACACCAACATCAAGGGCTTGTTGACCACCACCAGCCTGCTGCTGCCGCGCCTGATCGCGCATGGCCGTGGCGCCGGGATCATCAACCTGGGCTCCATCGCCGGCAGCTACCCGTACCCAGGCAGCCATGTGTATGGCGGCTCCAAGGCGTTTGTTAAGCAGTTCTCGTTGAACCTGCGTTGCGACCTGCAAGGTACCGGCGTGCGCGTGACCAACATCGAGCCCGGCCTGTGCGAGAGCGAGTTTTCGTTGGTGCGCTTTGGTGGTGACCAGGCGCGGTATGACGCGACTTATGCTGGTGCCGAGCCGATTCAGCCGCAGGATATTGCTGACACGATTTTTTGGGTCATGAATACGCCGGCGCATGTGAATATCAACCGGTTGGAGTTGATGCCGGTGAGCCAGACTTGGGCTGGGTTTGCGATTGAGCGCGGGGCCAAGTAAAGCTCTAGATAGCGCCGCCTGCTTTGCGAGCAAGCCCGCTCTCACATTCGCCTGCATTCCAAAGGTAGGACGCGGTCAAATGTCGGAGCGGGCTTGCTCGCGAAGAGGCCCTGAAAGTCAGGCCAGATACCGGGTCAGACCCTGATAGCACGTTGCCAAATGATAAGGCGTAGTCGACGGCATATCCCGTCGACTCACGACGCCCTCGGCATCCAGGCATTCATTCCAACCCTTCTCATGCAGAAAATGCTGTTGCAGCGCCAGCAATTGGCGCTGTAGCACCGCTTCGCTGTCCGGCCGCAAGGTCAGTGCCCGCAGGTATTCGGCCTGGGCCCAGATACGTTGGGTGCCGTCACGCATCGTGCCGTCCAGCGCCAGCATGCCGCTGACTGCGCCGCTGACGTTATCCACACCCTGTTGCTCGGCGTAGGCGAAAGCCCGGGTCAGCGACGCATGCAGCGGCGTACCGCGCAGTACATCTGAAGATTCCAGCAAGAAGAACCACTCGAACTGGTGTCCCGGTTCGAACCAGTTATCCACAGCGCCCAGCGGTTTTTCCATCATCACGCCGTGCTGGCGGTCGATGAAACGCTGTTGCATGGCTGTCGCCAGTGCCAGCAGGGCTGCCTGCACGTGGGCATCTTCACGCACCGCGAGGGTGGCGAGGAAACCTTCGGCCAAGTGCATCAACGGGTTTTGCAGCGGGCCGGATTTAAGCGATGACCAGTTGCGCTCCAGCACGGCTTCATACAGGCCGTCGCCTGTGGAAAACCGCTCGGCGACCACTTCCAGGGCCGCATTGAGCACCGATTCCACCAGCGGCGCACGCACCTTGGCCCAGTAATGGGCGCAGGCGAAGATGATGAAGGCGTGGGTGTACAGGTCTTTGCGCTTATCGAGCGGCTGGCCGGTGGGATCGATGCTGTAGAACCAGCCACCGTGCTCGGCGTCGTGGAAGTGCTGTTGCAGCGAACGGAACAGAACAGCTGCGCGCTCCTCGGCGAAGGCTGCGCCAGGCTCGTCGATCAGACTGGCAAACAGGTACAGCTGCCGCGCGCAGGCCATGGCGCGGTAGCGTTGTGGGGGCAGCGGCCGGTGATCGGCATCCAGCGCCTCATAGGGCAGCGCCAGCTCGGCGTTCCAGCCCGGGCCTTGCCAGAGCGGGACGATCAGGCTGTGGAAGTGCGTGAGCACGGTGTTCAAGGAGGGTTGGGAAGCGCTGGGCATTGGCTGGCGTCGTCACGGCAGGGGTGTAGGCGCGCATGGTAGCAGAGGGGCAGTTGTAAGTTGTGAGCTACAAGCTGCAAGTTGGCGCAAATCGGCGTCTACTTGCAGCTTGTAGCTTGCGGCTTTTAACTGGCAAGCAACCAAACCCCAGTCGCCGCCGACGCCGCCCCCGCAACCCGTACCAACGGCGCCGCAGCCGCCGGCAGGAAACGCACTACCGCATAACCCGCCGCGTGCAACACTGCCGTTGCGCCCACAAACCCAGCCGCATACGCCCAAGGGTTGGACATGTCCGGCAGCTCCAATCCGTGCGCTACGCCGTGGAACAGCGCGAACAATGCTGTCGCCCCCACCGCCACAAACAACGGCAGCCGCACCGCCAGCGCCACCGCCAGGCCCAGGGCCAGCACCGATGCAGCAATCCCGCTTTCCAGCGCTGGCAGTGCCAAGCCTTCAAAACCCAGCACGCCGCCAATCAGCATGGTGCCCACGAAGGTGCACGGCAATGCCCAGCGGGCGGCGCCTTTTTGTTGGGCGGCCCACAAACCGACGGCCACCATGGCCAACAAGTGGTCAATGCCACCCAAGGGATGGCTGATGCCGGCCACCAGGCCGTTGTCGCCGTGGCCCGGGTGAGCGAAGGCGAGGGCAGGGGCCAGCAGCAGGGCGGCGGCGGTGAAGAGTTTCTTGAGGCTCATAAACAGGCTCCTTGAGGGTTGGTCAGGCGGCGGTCAGCAGGCCTTGGCGTTCGATAAAGGCGACGATGTCATCCAGGCCGACACCGGTTTTCTGGTTGCTGAACACAAAGGGTTTACCGTTGCGCATGCGCTGGGTGTCGCTGTTCATCAGCTCCAGCGAGGCGCCCACCAGCGGTGCCAGGTCGATCTTGTTGATCACCAGCAGGTCGGATTTGCAAATACCAGGCCCGCCCTTGCGTGGCAGCTTGTCGCCGGCAGACACATCGATCACATAGATGGTCAGGTCCGACAGCTCGGGGCTGAAGGTGGCCGAAAGGTTGTCGCCGCCGGACTCCACCAGGATCAGGTCCAGGCCGGGGAAACGGCGGTTGAGCTGATCCACGGCTTCGAGGTTGATCGAGGCGTCTTCACGGATCGCCGTGTGCGGGCAGCCGCCGGTTTCCACGCCGATAATGCGCTCCGGCGCCAGGGCTTGGTTACGCACCAGGAAATCGGCGTCTTCGCGGGTATAGATGTCGTTGGTGACCACTGCCAGGTTGTAGCGATCACGCAGCGCAAGGCACAGCGCCAGGGTCAGGGCCGTCTTGCCGGAGCCCACCGGGCCGCCGATGCCAACACGTAAAGGTTGTGAGTTCATGTCTGTGTTCTCCTAGGAACGGAACAGGCGGCTGTACTGGCGCTCGTGGGCCATGCACGCCAGGGACAGGCCGAAAGCGGCGCTGCCGAAATGGGTAGGGTCGATGCGGCTGGCGTCCTGCTGGGCTTGTTGCAGCAGCGGCAGCAGTTCGCTGGTCAGGCGCTGGGCGGCTTGCTGGCCGAGGGGCAGGGTTTTCATCAGCACGGCCAATTGGTTTTCCAGCCAGCTCCACAACCACGCCGCCAGGGCATCAGCGGGGCTGATGCTCCAGGCGCGAGCGGCCAGGGCCCAGCCCAGGGCCAGATGCGGCTCGGCGCACCGCTCAAGAAATGCGCGGGCGGCGTCGTCCAGTTCCGGCAAGCCGCTGAGTAATTGCTGCAGCGAGTAGCCCATCTGCCGGCTCTCCTGATACAGCTCGCGGGTCTCGCGGCTGGCGCGATGCTCATCACACCATTGCGCCAGGCGCGGCCAATCCTCATCAAAGGCCGCTTGGCAATGTGCGAGCAGCAACGGTGCTTCGAAACGCGCAAGGTTGAGCAGCAACTGATCGCTGATCCAGCGTCGTGCAGTGGCCGCATCATTGACACGACCGTTCTCCACCGCCATTTCCAGGCCCTGGGAATAGCTGTAGCCGCCAATCGGCAATTGCGGACTGGCCAGACGCAACAGCGCCCAGGCTGGGTTCATAGACGCACGCCGAACTGATGCAGCTTGGGTGGGTAGTTGAAATCTTCATCGCCATGGCGCGAGTGATGGTGGCCGCCGCCGTAAGCACCGTGCTCCGGCTGGAAGGGCGCTTCAATGGTTTCGGTCTGCGCACCCAGCTGTTCGAGCATGGCCTTGAGCACGTAGTCGTCTAGCAGGCGCAACCAGCCGTCCCCTACCTGCAACGCCACATGGCGGTTACCCAGGTGATACGCCGCGCGAGTCAGTTCAAATGCGCTGCTGCAGGTGACGTGCAGCAGATGTTCAGGTCGGGCGCATACGCGTACGACGCGTCCGTCTTCAGCCTGTAGGAATTCGCCATCGTGCAGCGGCGGCTGGCCGCGCTCCAGGAAAAGGCCAACGTCTTCACCGTCGGCACTGAAACAGCGCAGGCGACTTTTGCTGCGTGCTTCGAAATTCAGCAGCAACTCGGCGGCCCAGAGGGCTTGAGGGGCTATTCGGCGGTGGATCACCAGCATCAGGAAGCTTCCAGCTATGAGCGATAGCACAGCTAGAGCAAGGGCCTTGCCAATGTCGATAGAGAGTAGGAATTGCCTGTAGGCAAGGGCGGTAGCGCCACTAAATGGAGCGAGGAAGGATTCTCTGCGTGCGCCAAAGTGGTGCGCGATTTTACTGATTGCACGCGCGATGGGCGTTTTCAGATTTTCCCTACAGGGCATGAGGATTCGGCATTCATCCGGTTACCTGCGAGATCATTAGTCTGTGCGCCGTGTTTACTCCACTGCGACGTTCATCATGTTCAAGTCATTTTGTTGCCTGGTTATTGTCAGTCTGTCTTTCGCCCTTTCATCGGCTTCGGCCAACCTGAAAGGCCATCCCCCTTTCAGCGCTTCACACAAAAAAGCGACTATCGACGATGTGGTCGACCGCGCCCACGAACTGCTGGGTACGCCTTACAAATGGGGTGGCACCTCGGCAGAGCAGGGCTTCGATTGCAGCAGCCTGCTGGTGTATCTGTTCAAGACTCAAGCCAACATCCGAATACCGCGCACCACAACGGCAATGCAACGTTCGACGGCTGCGACGGTCAAGCGCAACGCGCTCCAGCCCGGCGACGCGGTGTTTTTCAGAGGAAACGGAAGCGGCCAGGTCAGCCATGTGGGCCTTTATATAGGCGAGGGTAAATTTATCCATTCACCGCGCAGCGGCAAAAACATCCGTATCGATTCACTGAGCAACCGCTATTGGAACAAGCACTACACCATGGCCAAGCGTTTCCATTCGGCAGGCTGATTGCGTTATTCGGTGCTGCCCAGGCCTTGCCAGTGCTTCAAACCGATAAAGATAAAGCGCAATTGTTGTGTGATTTTCGCCTGCGGCGTGAGGTGGGCGGGCAGGGCTTGGGCTGGCGGGTCGATGATGTCGGGAAGGGTGGCGAACACACTTTTGACGATCAGGTCGGCCATCACGTGCAAGCCTTCGGCGTCCAGGTGCTGCAGTTTGGGCATGAAGGTGAGGTCAGCCGCCAGGTCGCGAGTGATGTCTTCGCGCAACGCCGCGATGGCTTGGCGCACGGCCAGGCAGCCGCCGTATTGCTCGCGGGCCAGGAACAGGAATTGCGAACGGTTGGCCGAAACCACATCGAGAAAGATCCGCACGGAGGCATCGATAATGCCGCCCATCACGAATTCGTTGTGGCGCACCAGGCGGATCGTAGCGCGAAAGGTCTGGCCGACCTCACTCACCAACACAAGCCCAAGCTGGTCCATATCGGCAAAGTGGCGATAAAAACCGGTGGGCACGATGCCAGCTGTCTTCGCCACTTCGCGCAGGCTCAGGCTGCCAAACCCACGGCCACATTCCATCAGATGGCGGGCTGCGTCCATCAAGGCGAGGCGGGTCTGTTGCTTCTGTTCGGCGCGGGGCAGCATGGGCGGGCAGACTTTGTTGGCAAGTACAGCGACGCACTCTAGCAAAACAGCTTTGCCGGCGTCGAACTTGGCGCGGGAAGTACGTGACGCGATCTACAGGAAAGCAAAAGCCCGATCGACAGATCGGGCTTTTTTCTGGGCCACCACAGGGTCAGCTCTGTGCTTGATGCAGTTCTTGCAAACGGTCAGCACCGCCTTCAACCAGGCCTTTCTGTTCCAGGCGATCACGGCCACCTTCGGCGACAGCATTACGTTCCAGCAGGCGATCAGCACCACCTTCAACCAGGCCTTTCTCTTCCAGGCGGTCGCGGCCGTTTTCGGTCAGGCCTTCGGTGTAAGCGCGTTTGTTGGCTTGCTCCGAACCATTTTCAGCAACAGCGCCTTTGGCGTAGTCACGGTTCTCTTCTTCTTGCGAGCCGCTGCGAGCGACGGTCTGGCTGAAATGAACGGCATCGGCTTTGACTTGTGGGGTGGCCTGTTCAACGGCTGGCAGGGCAAAGGCACTGGAAGCCAGGATGGATAACAGGACGGTAGCGAGTACTTGGCGTTTCATGATGGGTTGCTCCTTGGGAGGGCGATAAACTGGGTACAGGGCTAATGCTACTCTCGATAAGTCGATATAAAAGTTCATAAACGCAATGGTAATAATCAACAGAATTGATTGTTCTGAGCGGAGGCTCTAGGCCGGGCCTCTCAAGCCCGCGGTTTTGCACCGGTGTGGGTATTTTCGACACGCCCGTGGGTAACAATGGTGCGCTGTCGTAGGTGGATTCTGTCGAAGTGGTCAGAAATTGATGTTTTTCCCGGCAAGTGACCGATTGGGTTAAACCCCCAGACGGTTTGCCAGTCGTAGTCGTATAAGCTGTCCATAAAGGCTGTGAACCAGCCAGTCGTATTCAGGAGTCCCGTGCAATGACGCGCACTCGTAAAATCGTCGCTTGGAGCTGCGCCAGCGTCGTTCTGTTAATTGCCGGGGTGGTATTGGTTCTGGTGTTCTTTGACTGGAACCGCATCAAGCCGCCCCTCAATGCCAAGGTTTCCGAAGAGCTGCATCGACCTTTTGCCATCAACGGCAACCTCGCGGTGGTGTGGGCACGTGAGCCCGATGAAGGTGGTTGGCGCGCCTGGGTGCCGTGGCCCCATGTGATTGCCGAAGACCTGACCCTGGGCAACCCCGACTGGTCGAAAACCCCGCAGATGGTCACGCTTAAAAAGGTCGAACTGCGCATTTCGCCGCTGGCGTTGCTGGTGCAGCGCGTGGTGATCCCGCGCATTGACCTCACTGAGCCGAGTGCGCAATTGCAGCGCCTGGCCGACGGCCGCGCCAACTGGACCTTCAAGTTCGACCCTAAGGACCCGAACGCCGAACCCTCCAACTGGGTGGTGGACATTGGCGCCATCGGCTTCGACAAGGGCCACGTGACCCTCGACGACCAGACCCTCAAGACCCAGCTGGATGTCATCATCGACCCGCTGGGCAAACCCGTGCCCTTTGGTGAAATCGTCGGCGACGCCGATGCCAAGAAGGCTTTGGAAAAGGGCTCGGCGCCGCAGGACTATGCGTTCGGCCTCAAGGTCAAAGGCCAGTACCACGGCCAGAAACTCGACGGCACCGGAAAGATCGGCGGCCTGCTGGCGTTGCAAGACGCGGCCAAGCCGTTTCCTTTGCAGGCTCAAGTCAAGATTGCGGACACCAGCATCGCCCTGGCCGGCACCCTCACGGATCCGCTGAATCTGGGGGCCCTGGACCTGCGCCTGAAACTCGCAGGTTCCAGCCTGGGCAACCTCTACCCACTGACCGGCGTGACCTTGCCGGATTCGCCGGCCTATTCCACCGATGGCCATCTGATCGCCAAGCTGCACGAAGCCAACGGCGCGTCGTTCCGCTACGAAAACTTCAACGGCAAGATCGGTAACAGCGATATTCACGGCAGCCTTGGCTACGTTGCCAGCCAGCCGCGCCCCAAACTCAGCGGCGCGTTGGTGTCCAACCAACTGCTGATGACCGACCTCGCCCCCCTGATCGGCGCCGACTCGAATGCCAAGCAAAAAGCCCGTGGCGGCGATAGCAAACAACCCGCGACCAAAGTGCTGCCGGTGGAAGAGTTCCGCACTGAGCGCTGGCGTGTCATGGATGCCGATGTGGCGTTCACCGGCAAGCGCATCGTGCACAGTGCCGATCTACCCTTCACCGACCTCTACACCCATTTGGTGCTCAATGACGGCGAACTGAGCCTGGAGCCCCTGCGTTTCGGCGTGGCCGGCGGCAAGCTGGATGCACAGATTCGCCTGAACGGGCGCACCGCACCGATGGAAGGTCGTGCCAAACTGACTGCGCGTAACTTCAAGCTCAAGCAGCTGTTCCCGACATTCGAACCGATGAAAACCAGCTTTGGTGAACTCAACGGCGACGCCGAGATTTCCGGTCGCGGCAACTCCGTGGCGGCATTGCTGGGCACCTCCAACGGTGACCTGAAGATGCTGATCAACGACGGCGCCATCAGCCGGGGCCTGATGGAAATCGCCGGGCTCAACGTGGGCAACTACGTGGTGGGCCGATTGTTTGGCGACAAGGAAGTGAAGATCAATTGCGCCGCGGCGGACTTCGGCATCAAGACTGGCCTGGCGACGACGCGGTTGTTTGTGTTTGATACCGAGAACGCCATTATCTATATCGATGGCACGGCGAACATGGCCACGGAGCAACTGGACTTGACCATCAACCCCGAATCGAAAGGTTTTCGACTGTTCTCCCTGCGTTCACCGCTGTACGTCAACGGGCCGTTTATCAAGCCGAATGCCGGTGTGAAAGCCATTCCTCTGGCGCTGCGTGGCGCGGGCATGGTGGCGCTGGGTGTGATCGCGGGGCCTGCGGCCGGTTTGCTGGCACTGATCGCACCCAGCGCCGACGCGCCTAACCAGTGCGCACCTTTGCTGCAACAGATGCGCGAAGGCAAAGCACCGAAAACAGTCAAAGGGTGATTGCTGAAAATCACCCGCTTGCCCATTAATCAAACGATGTGTCGCAACAGCGCTAGCGAACATTCTGCGCCAGCGCTGTTGCGACCCTAGGCAACCTGGGTCGCAAACCTGCCCACCGCATCGACCACTCGTTTGGCGCCATCCTGAATCTCAACAATGACGTGGCCAGCCTGGGTGGCGAGTTCAAGGCCTTGCTCTGCTTGGGATTTGCTGTTTGCCATCTCGGCGACGGTCTCATCCACCAGCTTCTGGTTCTGCAAGACAACCGATGCAATTTCTTCGGTAGCCGTGCTGGTGCGCCCAGCCAATTGCCGAACTTCATCCGCCACGACCGCAAAACCGCGCCCCTGCTCACCTGCGCGCGCAGCTTCAATCGCAGCGTTCAATGCCAGCAAGTTGGTTTGCTGGGCAATACTACTGATCGTCTGAATGATCGAGCTGATCAACAATGACTGCTTGCCGAGCGCTTCAACGCCGCCAGAGGCCGCCTGCATATCAACAGCGACTTTGCGCATGGTGTGCATCGTGTCGTTCACCACGACGGCGCCGCGCTGAGCCGTCACGTCAGTCTGCTGGGAGATTTCAAATGCAGTTTGGGCGGCTTCACTGACGGCTTGTTCACGGGCCACTTGGTCGGTGACAACCGTCGCAAACTTAACGACCTTGCAGAGTGTGCCTTCGGTGTCGTACACCGGGTTATAAGTCGCCTCCAGCCATACAGTCTGACCGCGACTGTCAATTCGTTCGAAGCGGCCAGCAACAAATTCACCCTTGTTCAACGTTGACCAAAAATCCTTGTAGTTCTGCGACGAGATTTCTTCTGGCTTGCAAAAAATACGGTGGTGACTGCCTTTCGCTTGGCTCAAGTTGTAGCCCATGGCTTTTAAGAACTGATCATTCGCGGTGAGCACATGCCCGGATAGATCGAACTCGATCACCGCCGTCGAACGCAGCAGCGCGTCAATGAACGAGGCGTTTTCCGAGGCTTTTTCTACGCGGGACGTAATGTTGGTCGCATAGCAAGCGATATGACTTAACAGGCCAGTCGCATCGGTTATCGGCTGCCAATGAGCATGAATCCACACTAACGAACCGTCAGCATGCAGGTAACGGTATTCGTCAGAGATCGATTTACCTGCGGCGATGGCGGCTCGAAAGTTGTGAAAGCACGGCAGCTTGGAGACGTACTGGGGGACGATATCGGCCATGGCACGGCCCAGAAGCTGATTCTGGGTATAGCCCAAGGCCTGTGCGAAGTTGTCGTTGCAGGCGGTAATTTTAAATGTCGAATCGATACTCAACGTCAGCATTTCATGGCTGAGTCCATCACGCAGTTGTCGCAGCTGCGCCAGCTCGGCTGTCTGAGATTGAAGCTGGTTCTTGATTTTGGTATTGAACATGGGGAAACCGCCTGTTGGGTCTTGATAAGGCTATCGGCAAAGTCAGCAGCTTGTTGAGTCCTTTGTGACGCCTAAGCAGCGCTGAAAAACGCAACTTTCGCAGTAAGGCGATCCGCCAACTGCGCGAGTGCCATGCTCGCCGTTGCCACTTGGCGTGAGCCGGTGGCGGACTGCACGGTGGAGCCGTGAATACGGTTGATGTTTTGCGCCACGTCTTCGGCCACGCTGTTCTGCTGCGAGGAGGCACTGGCGATTTGGGCGTTCATGTCCCTGATCGCACCCACCTGCTCGCTGATCTTGGCTAACGCACTCTGCGCCCTGCGGGTTTGCGCCACGGTTTGGCTTGCCAGCTCGCAGCTGTCACGCATGGTTCGCGAGGCGGTTTCAGTGCCCACTTGCAGCGTGCTGATCATCTCCCGAATTTCCTCGGTCGACCGCTGAGTCCGGTTGGCCAGCGAGCGCACCTCATCGGCGACTACCGCAAACCCGCGCCCATGTTCTCCAGCCCGCGCAGCCTCAATGGCGGCGTTCAGGGCCAGCAAGTTGGTTTGCGCAGCGATGGCGTTGATAACATCGATCACTGACTCGATCTTTTCGCTGTGTTTGGACACCTGGTTCACGGTGCCTGTGGTCTGCTCCAGCGTGACGGCCAGTTGTTCGATGGCCTGTGTGGTGCTAGCCACCAATCGATTGCCGCTTTCCACTTCTATATCAGCCAACCGGGACGCCTCAGCTGCCTGCGCGGCATACCCTGAGACTTCATTCACCGTTGCCGCCATTTGCGTGATGGCGGTGGCCACCTGCTCGGCTTCACGGGTTTGCAGGCTGATCTGGTCATTGTTGGCCGATGAGGTGGCAGACAATTGAGTCGACGAGTGATTGACCTCTTGGGCCGCCCTGCGCACTTGCTGGATAGTCTCTGCCAGGTGGCTAAGTGCGTCTTTTAATACGCCCATCACGCTATTGGGGTACTTCGTGGCAATCGTCTGATTCAGATCACCCGCAGCCAACCGCGCGATGGCTAATGCAACTTCCGTAGGCTCTGCGCCCAGCGTGGAGTTGACGAAGCGAATAATCACCGCCGACAACATAATGCTCAACAACAGGGCAATGCCGGTCGCGATGATCATCAGCGTACTGAACTGGCTGGCAGTGGCTTGCACCGCGCCAAGCTTCGCCTTGATCGACGCCTCTTCATAGTCGATCAGCGCATTCACGCGCTTGAGCCACTCGCTGTATTCCAAAGACGTTTGACGCATCAGCAGCGCTTGGGCTCCCGGAATATCGCCCGCTTGGCGCAGGGAGATTATCGCCTGGGTAGATGTCAGGGTTTGTTGTTCGATGGCCTTGATGGCGCTCAGCAATCGAACCTCTTCGGCGGTCACGCTGGTGCCTTTGAACAGCTGGTCCATAGGGGCCGCCGAGTCGGAGTAGGCCTTTTCCAGGGCTCGAATCTCATCCAAGTGTTTTTCCAGGTCCGCTTTGTTCGCCACCAGCACCGCATCCCGGATCGCAATGGCACGGTTATGCACGCTGCCACGGAAATTGATTGCGTAGCGCTGTACCTTCGCGGCGTTTTCGCTGACGTCGCCCAACGTGGAATCAATAAACGCCACGCGCTGAATGCCGATGGCAGTGATCACTACGAGAAGCGCCAGTATGGCCGCGAAGCTCAGCCCTATACGTGTGGCCAACGAAAGCGTTTTTTTCATGGCTAGCTCGGAAATTCGCCCTGCACTGGGCTGAGTTGATGCGAGTGGCACTATTAGCCACTCACGTTGAGTTCATTGACGATACGTCGACGCAATAGGGTCCATCCAGTTAGCAATACTCACTGCATTGATAGCTATGTGCTATCAGGCGAGGCCGCCGAGCTGGCTCCATCAAAAAACTAAATTCGCAGCGGTGTGGGTGCCCGTTGTCAGCGATGGATTTTGAGCATATCGTGCTATAAAACTTATACAGGAAGCGACTCATTGTACAAGAATTCGCGGTGGCCACTGACGCTTTATTTTGAGGGCGAGTGCCCACTTTGCGCTCGAGAAATCAAGCTTCTGAGTGCGCGCGCTACACCCGAACGCCTTCTATTTGTGGATATCAGCGATGCTGCCTTCGACGCCAACGCGCTGGGGTTCACGCGTGCACAAATGGAGGCATCACTGCACGCCAGGTTTGACGATGGAACCTGGGTCACCGGGCTGGACGCTACGCTCTGGAGCTGGCGAGCAGCGGGGCTCGGTATCTGGGCAGCACCGTTATCGTGGCGGTTGACCCGGCCATTTTTTAACGTGGGCTATCGTCTTTTTTGCCGCTGGCGTCCGCATTTGGCCTGGCTGCCTCATCCGGATGGCAGCGTTCGCTGTCGCAGTGGGCGCTGTGCAGTGCCAGCCCCCCAACCCCCACCTGGCAGCCGGACGCCGCCGGTCAGAGTTATTGATGAAGAACGCTAACCGTTTGTGCCTGATCTTGGGTGATCAGCTATCGTTCGATCTCGCCTCATTGCAGGGCTTGGATGCCCAAAGCGATACCGTGCTGCTTGTCGAGGTGATGGAGGAAGCCAGCCATGTCCCTCATCATCCGCAAAAAATCACCCTGATCTTCAGCGCCATGCGCCATTTCGCCGAGGCGCTGCAGCAGCGGGGCGTTCGCGTGCAGTACGTTGCGCTCGATGATCCAGACAACACGGGGTCAGTGCCGAGCGAGTTACAGCGGTGGCAGGCGCTGATGCAAGCAGACGAAATACACATCACCGAATGCGGCGACTGGCGCTTGGAGCAATCGCTCAGGGACTGTGGCTTAGGCATAACGTGGCATTGCGACAGTCGTTTTCTCTGCACACGCACCGAGTTCTCCAATTGGGCACACGGCAAAAAGCAGCTGCGCATGGAATTCTTCTACAGAGAAATGCGGCGCAAGAGTGGATTGTTGCTCAAGGGTGATGGCAGCCCGGTCGGAGGTGCCTGGAACTTTGATGCAGAAAACCGCAAGGCGCTACCGAAGGGGGTTAGGCCTCCCTCACCCGCCCGATTTGCGCCCGACCCGATCACCCAGGAAGTGATGGCGTTGGTGGGCAAACATTTCGCCAGTCACTACGGCTCCCTCGACGCATTCGACTACCCGGTCACCCACGCCGACGCCCAGGCCCTGTGGGAATACTTTCTCGACTGGGGCTTGGCAGCCTTCGGCGACTATCAAGACGCCATGGCCAGCGACGAGCCTTTTCTGTTTCATGCCCGTATCAGCGCTGCGCTGAATATTGGCCTGCTCGATCTGCGTCAGTTGTGCGGCGATGTGGCGTCAGCCTACGAGTCGGGCAGCATTGCACTTAACGCTGCCGAAGGCTTTATTCGACAACTGATCGGCTGGCGAGAATATGTCCGAGGCGTCTACTGGCTGAAGATGCCTGACTATGCCGATGGCAATGTGTTCGGCAACACACGCTCGCTTCCAGCGTTCTACTGGACAGGCGAGACACAGATGAACTGCATGCGCCAAGCAATCAGCCAAAGCCTTGAGCATGCCTACGCTCACCATATCCAGCGGCTGATGGTCACCGGCAATTTCGCTCTGCTCGCCGGCATCGCACCGAGTCAGATTTGCGAATGGTACTTGGCCATCTACATGGACGCCTTCGACTGGGTGGAATTGCCCAATACCTTAGGCATGGTGATGCACGCCGATGGCGGTTACCTGGGCTCCAAACCCTATTGCGCAAGTGGCCAATACATCAAGCGGATGTCCGACTATTGCCGGGGCTGCGCCTACAAGGTGAGCGAAAGCACCACCGACGATGCTTGCCCTTTCAACGCGCTGTATTGGCACTTTCTGATGCGTCACGGTGACCGCTTACGCGGCAATCAACGCATGAGCATGATTTATAAAAATCTCGACCGTATGGCTGAATCCAAACAGCAGGCACTTTGGCAGCGTGGCCAGTGGTTGCTAGACACATTGGACGCCGGTGAGTCATTTTGAAAAAAACCAACGCTGACTCACCGCCGCCCACACAGACAAAAAGGGCGCGCTGGTTATCCAGCGCGCCCTTTTTGGTATTCCGGTTTTTTGGTATTACAGGCTTTCGAGAATATCCGCCATGTCGTCGGCGTGCTCTTCTTCCTGGGCCAGGATCTCCTCGAAGAGACGGCGCGTGGTCGGATCTTTGTCACCGATGTACTGGATGATTTCACGGTAGCTGTCCACCGCGATCCGTTCGGCCACCAGGTCTTCGTAGACCATTTCCTTCAAGCTGTTACCTGCCACGTATTGAGCGTGGGAGTTTTTCGACAGCAGATCCGGGTTGAACTCCGGTTCGCCGCCCAACTGCACGATGCGCTCGGCGAGTTTGTCGGCGTGCTCGGCTTCCTGAGTGGCGTGCTCGAGGAATTCTTCTGCGGCTACATGGGCTTTGACGCCGCTGGCCATGAAGTAATGGCGCTTGTAGCGCAGTACGCAGACCAATTCAGTGGCGAGCGAGCCGTTGAGCAAGCGGATGATTTCTTCGCGGTCGGCGTCGTAGCCTTCGGTCACGGCACCGTTTTCGACGTTCTGGCGGGCGCGTTGGCGCAGGGTTGCTACGTCAGTCAAGTTTGCTTCAGTCATCTCAATCTCCTGGTGCTAATCCGGTTTTACGCCACGCTCTACCGGCGTGATCGCTCCACGTTGTGAGTGTTGGCTGAAGCAAAAAGTTTTATCGAATTTACCCTGGGCTTCATCTACATGACTTGAGGTTGGCCTACGCTGCAGGGCAACTGCGCATTTTCGAGGCCGTTCGCACCATGCCGAAGTCGTTAGCCACGTGTTACCCGTTGGTGCTAGTACCCGGCATGCTCGGTTTTGTGCGCCTGGGACTGTTTCCCTATTGGTACGGCATTGTTCCTGCACTACGCGCGGGGGGCGCCCAAGTGTATCCAGTGCAGGTGGCGCCGCTCGATTCCAGCGAAGTGCGCGGCGAGCAATTGCTGGTGCAGATCGAGCGCATCCGCCGCGAAACCGGAGCCGCCAAGGTCAACCTGATCGGCCACAGCCAGGGCTCGCTCACCGCGCGATATGCGGCGGCCAAGCGACCGGAGTGGGTGGCGTCGGTGACGTCGGTGGCTGGGCCTAATCATGGTTCGGAGCTGGCCGACCATATCCACACCCATTATCCCGTCGACGGCGCCAAGGGCCGGATCATGAGCGCGCTGTTTCACCTGGTTGCCTGGGTGATGGGCGTGCTGGAAACCGGCTATCGCGGTCCGCGCTTCAAGACGGATCTGCAGGCGTCCCATAGGTCCCTGACCAGCGCGGGTGTGGCGCTGTTCAATCAGCAATATCCACAAGGATTGCCCGAGACCTGGGGCGGGCAGGGCGCCGAAGAGGTCAATGGGGTGCGCTATTACTCGTGGTCCGGCACCTTGCAGCCGGGCATCACTGACCGTGGTCGTAACCTGTTCGACGGTACGCACCGCAGTTGCCGTTTGTTCGCCCGCAGCTTTGTGCGGGAAAAGGGTCAGTGCGATGGCATGGTAGGGCGCTATAGCTCACACCTGGGGTTGGTGATCGGTGATGACTACCCCTTGGACCATTTCGATATCGTCAACCAATCGCTGGGCCTAGTGGGAAAGGGGGCCGAGCCTATTCGGTTGTTTGTCGAGCATGCACAAAGGCTCAAGGCTGCTGGGGTGTAGCTGTGAGAGCAGGCTGTGTTCAGGCATTACTGACGGGGGTAGTCCATCGCTCCGACAAAATCACCCCGCCCAACGTCAGCAAACCGCCCACCAGGTGGTACAGCGCCAACTTTTCCTTCAACACCGCCGCCGCAATCAGCGCGGTGATCAACGGCAGCAGGTTGAAAAACAGCGTGGTGCGGCTCGGGCCCAAGGTCTTCACTGAATGCATCCACGCCAGCGGCGCCAGCATCGAGGCCAGCAGGCACGCATACAGCACCAGTGGAATATTCGCCCAGCCAAGGCCGGCTTTTGCCGAGAACAGGAACAGCGGAAACAGCACCACCACGGCCACCAGCACCTGCAAATACAGCAACACCAAGGGTGGCAAGCGCAGTTGCCATTTTTTCAGCAGGGTGCTGTAGACCGCGTAGGCCAGGGTGGCGACCAGCATCATGCCGTCACCCAGGTTGACCCCGTGTTGCAGCAGTACGCCCAGGCTGCCCGCCGACACCACCACGACTACGCCGGCAAACGACAGCACAGCACCGGTCAGTGCGCCGTAGGTCAGGCGCTGGCCAAGGCTGATGATGGCCGCCGTCAGTGCCATCAACGGCATCAGCGACAGGATAATGCCCATGTTGGTGGCGCTGGTCAGCGTAGCGGCGTAATACGCCAGGCTCTGGTACACCGCCATGCCCAGCACGCCGAGGATGAAGATCTTGCCCAGGTTCGGGCGGATCAACGGCCAGTTGGCAATCACCGGCTTGAGCATGAACGGCGTAAACAGCAGCGCGGCCAGCAACCAGCGGTAAAAACCGATTTCAGCGGGAAAGATCGAACCCACCGCCAGTTTGTTGACCACGGTGTTGCCGGCCCAGATAAAAATGGCCAGCAGGGGATAAGCGTATTGCATCGAAAGAAACCAGGCGTGTTGATGAGGCAGGATTATCCCTTGTCTGGATTGAAGCTTATACTTCGATCCAGACAAGTGACCGCTGTATCCAGACAAAATGGCCAAGCACAACGTACGCCTTCAGGATTTCCCCCAGCTGCCGAGCCCGGTGTACTTGCGCTATTCTGATTTCGCCCCGGACACTGAATGCACCCCGCACCAGCATTTCTGGGGCTCGCTGGATTACTCCGCCAGCGGCGTGATGCGCATGGAAGTGGGCGGCAGCCGCTTCATGTCACCGCCGCAATACGCGGTGTGGGTGCCGCCGCACACCGAACACAGCTCCTACAACGCCGAGGCGATTGTCTACCACTCGGTGGGCCTTGCCCCGGAACTCTGCGAGGAGCTGCCGCAACAGCCTTGCACCCTGGCCATCAGCGATATCCTCAAGGCCATCCTTCGCGACTTCGCACAGCGCGACGTGCATATGCCGCAGACCGCATCCGATATCCGCCTGGCCCAAGTGCTGGTGGACCAGCTCAAACAGGCGCCGATCCACGAGTGCTTCCTGCCCTACGCCCGCCACCCCGGGTTGCTCGCAGTATTGGAAGGCATGCAGACCGACCCCGCAGACAACCGCCCCCTGGCACATTGGGCCGAGCAGATACACGTGAGCGAACGCACCCTGGCGCGTCAGTTTGTGCGCGAACTCGGCATGAGCTTTGGTGAATGGCGCCAGCGCCTGCGCTACCTGGCGGCCATCGAAGCCCTCGACAGCGAGCGCAGCGTGCAACATGTGGCATTCGACTTGGGCTACAGCACCGCCTCGGCTTTTATCGCCATGTTCCAACGCCAGGCGGGTTGTACCCCGGAGCATTATCGGCGCACGCATATACGCAGTCGGTGAAGATGTAGCAGGTTTTGACTACACTGCTGGAAGGCCGTGCTCTCCGGCACGGTAACAGGGAGAAAACTCCATGAAGATGCTGCGAATTCCGCTGTTGATGATGGGCCTGCTGTTGTGTTCCCAGGGCTTTGCCGCCACCGCCCAGCAAAACAAAATGACCACCTGCAACGCTGAAGCCTCCACCAAGACGCTCAAGGGCGACGAGCGCAAGGCCTTCATGAAAACCTGCCTGTCCGCCCCGGCGGCCAACGACGCCAAGACCCTGACCCCGCAGCAGCAGAAGATGAAGGATTGCAATGCATCGGCGAAAACCAAGACGCTGACGGGCGATGCGCGCAAAACCTTTATGAGCACTTGCCTGAAAGGCAGCTGAGTACGCGAATCTCCTGTGGGCTTGCTTTCGAAAGCCGTTTTTCGTTCAACACATCAGTGACTGAACCACCGCCTTCGCGAGCAAGCCCGCTCCCACACTGGCCGTGTTCACAACACTAAGACCTCTCGCTTGATTTCCCCAAGGCTGGCAGACTGCCCATCCTTTAACGCCGTTCGTTTTGAGGCTGTATGCCAACGTTTTCTCAGCGTCATGTGTTGTTGCAGGCCAGCTACATCATCATTTTCGGCGGATTGCTGCTGGTACTGCCGCTCAAATTGCTGCCCAGCCTGCTGGCCGGCCTGCTGGTCTATGAGCTGGTCAACATGCTCACCCCCCAACTGCAACGGCTGATCGAAGGTCGGCGCGCGCGTTGGCTGGCGGTGGCTCTGCTTGGCACCCTGATCGTCAGCGTACTGACGCTGATCTTTGCCGGCGCCATCAGCTTCCTGCTCCACGAAGCGGAAAATCCCGGAGCTTCCCTCGACAAATTCATGGGCGTGGTCGACCGCGCGCGCGGCCAACTGCCGCCGTTTCTCGATGCTTACCTGCCCGCCAGCGCTGCCGAATTCCGCGTGGCCATCGGCGATTGGCTGAGTAAACACCTGAGCGAACTGCAGCTTGTTGGTAAGGATGCCGCGCATATGTTCGTCACCCTGCTGATCGGCATGGTGCTCGGCGCGATCATCGCCTTGCAGCGCGTGCCCGACCTGACCAAACGCAAACCCTTGGCCGCCGCCCTGTTTGATCGCCTGCACTTGCTGGTCCAGGCCTTTCGCAACATTGTTTTCGCCCAGATCAAAATCGCCGCACTCAACACCGCATTCACCGCTGTATTCCTAGCCGTGGTGCTGCCGCTGTGCGGGATTCACCTGCCGCTGACCAAAACCCTGATCGTGCTCACCTTCCTGCTCGGCTTGCTGCCGGTGATCGGCAACCTGATGTCCAACACCCTGATCACCATCGTCGCGCTGTCGCTGTCGATCTGGGTGGCGGTGGCGGCGTTGGGGTATCTGATTGTTATCCACAAGGTCGAGTACTTCCTCAACGCGCGGATCGTGGGTGGGCAGATCAGTGCCAAATCGTGGGAGTTGTTGCTGGCGATGCTGGTGTTTGAAGCCGCGTTTGGTTTGCCGGGGGTGGTAGCGGGGCCGATTTATTATGCGTATTTGAAGAGTGAGCTGAAGCTGGGCGGGATGGTTTAGGGGCAGTTGCGAGTGGCGAGTTGCAAGCGGCAAGCGGCAAGCGGCAAGCGGCAAGCGGCAAGTAAAAGCGGGTTTGCGTTTGCTTGGGGCCAATCGCACCCATCCCGCAACAGTTGTGCGAAGTCGTGGAGCGCTACGGCGTCACTACTGAGTAGGGGGGAAGATGTACGCAGGTCAAAATGTGGGAGCGGGCTTGCTCGTGAATGCGGTGGATCAGTCAGAGCAGCTTTGACTGACACTTCCCTATTCGCGAGCAAGCCCGCTTCACACATTTGAACCGCAGTGTTTCAGCAGCCGTATCGCTTGCTCGCCTCAATCGCCAGCCCGCTGCCGATGCTGCCAAAGATATTCCCTTCCACATGCCGCGCATTTGGCAGCATGGCCGAGATGCTGTGACGCAGTGCCGGAATCCCGCTGGAACCGCCGGTAAAGAACACCGTGTCTACCTGCGCCACACTGACCGATGCATCGTTGAGCAACTGCGTCACACTGCCGCGCACGCGCTCCAGCAAGCCGTCGATGGCCGACTCGAACAGCGCCCGGCTCAGCTCCACGCTCAGCCCCGGCTCAACCCGGTCCAGCGCCACATGGCGGCTGTCTTCATGGGTCAGCTGGATCTTGGTTTCTTCCACTTCCATCGCCAACCAGTGCCCGGCGCGCTGTTCGATCAGCTTGAACAGGCGATCGATACCACCGGTGTCCTCGATGTCATAGCGCATGCTGCCCAACGCCAGCTGGGATTTCTGCGAGTACACCGAGTTGATGGTGTGCCAGGTGGCGAGGTTCATGTGATGGCTGGTGGGCATGTAGGCGCCACTTTTCATGCGGCTGCCGTAGCCAAACAACGGCATCATGCCTTGCAGGCTCAGTTGTTTATCGAAGTCGGTACCGCCGATGTGCACGCCGCCGGTGGCGAGGATGTCGTCGTGGCGGTTGTCGTTGTGACGACGGTCCGGCGACAGGCGCACCAGCGAGAAGTCTGACGTACCCCCGCCGATGTCGACGATCAGTACCAGCTCTTCCTTCTCGATGGTGGACTCGTAGTCGAAGGCGGCGGCAATCGGTTCGTACTGGAACGAGATGTCCTTGAAGCCGATCTTGCGCGCAACGTCGACCAGGGTGTTTTCCGCTTCCTGGTCGGCCATCGGGTCGTCATCGACGAAAAACACCGGGCGGCCCAGCACCACTTCTTCGAACTCACGGCCGGCGTTTGCTTCGGCGCGGCTCTTGAGTTGGCCGATAAACAGCGCCAGCAAGTCGGTGAAGGGCATTGCGGTGCCGAGCACGCTGGTGTCGTGCTTGATCAACTTGGAACCCAGCAGGCTCTTGAGCGAGCGCATCAGCCGGCCTTCGTAGTTTTCCAGGTACTCATGCAGGGCCAGGCGGCCGTAGACCGGACGACGCTCCTCGAAGTTGAAGAACACCACCGACGGCAGGGTGATTTTGTCGTCCTCCAGCGCGATAAGCGTTTCCATGCCGGGACGGATCCAGCCGACGGTGGAGTTGGACGTGCCAAAGTCGATACCGCAGGCACGGGCTGGGGATGGGTTTTTCATGTCTATCAGGTTCCGGTCGAAAAACGGCCGCGCAGTGTATGCGAGTCGAAGGCGGATGCGTAGGCCGGCCATCCGTTTAATCAAGCTTGAAACCTGGGGATTTGCCCCAATATCTGCTGCATACGGCAAGTGCCGAAAACATTTTGACGCACCCCCAGGCCACAAGACTCTACAGGTGCAATACAGCGCACGTTGTGCCCCGGGCTGTGCGATCTCGATTTAGGAGGGTGAACCGCCGATGGATTTCAAAGACTACTACAAGATTCTGGGTGTCGAGCCGACGGCCGATGACAAAGAAATCAAGGCCGCGTATCGCAAACTCGCGCGCAAATATCACCCGGATGTGAGCAAGGAGAAAGACGCCGAAGCCAAGTTCAAGGACGCGTCCGAAGCCTATGAAGCGCTTAAAAGCGCCGACAAGCGCGCCGAGTACGACGAGCTGCGCAAATACGGCCAGCATGGCCAGCCATTCCAGGGGCCACCAGGCTGGCAGAGCCGTGGTGGCTATGGCGGTGGTGGTGGCGGTGAGGATTTTTCGGACTTCTTCAGCTCCATCTTCGGCTCCCGCGGCGATGCCTTTGGTGGCGGCCAGCGTCGCCCTGCCGGGCGCAAGGGCCAGGATGTGGAGATGCAGCTCACGGTGTCGCTTGAAGAGACGCTGTCGACCGAGTCCAAGCCGATCAGCTTCCAGGTGCCGCAATACGACGCCTCGGGCCGGCATGTGAGCAATACCACCAAGAGCCTGAACGTGAAGATCCCCGCCGGCGTGGCCGACGGTGAGCGCATCCGCCTCAAGGCGCAAGGCGCGCCGGGTATTGGCGGTGGGGCCAATGGCGACCTGTACCTGATCATCAAGTTTGCGCCGCACCCGAAGTTTGAAGTGGAAGGTGAAAACCTGATCATCAACTTGCCGCTGGCACCTTGGGAGCTGGCGCTGGGCACGGAAGTGGCAGTCCCGACCCTCACCGGCAAGATCAACCTCAAGGTTCCAGCCGGCAGCCAAAATGGTCAGCGCGTGCGCGCCAAGGGGCATGGCTTGTTGAACAAGGCCGGGGAGCGCGGCTTCCTGTACATACAGCTCAAGGCCGTGATGCCCAAGCAGGCGGATGACGAGACCATCGCCCTGTGGCAGGAATTGGCGAAAAAAGCTGCGTTCAATCCACGAGAACACTTCTAAACCTTCATCGCTACATTTATCTACCGTCGAACGCCCGAGTGGGCATGATGTGCTGACGCTCCATTTCACAGGAGCGACATCATGCCCGACCTCTCGGCGACGCAGCCGGCTACTCAGAGCCTGCACCGCACCTTTCTTGAGCAATCAAGCCCCGCCTGGTTGATCAACGCCACCCCCGAACGTCGCACTGCCCTAAAAGCAGCCCCGGCCGCACTGCCCGACTTCTATCGCCAGGCATCGGCGTCCCAGCGCAAGACCGTGCGCGCGTGTTTCACTCAGCGCTTTGCTGCACAGACCGCGCTCGACAAAGCCATGTCGACCCTGCAAGACATCGACACCTTTGCCGCCCCCTTATTGGCCAAGGCCTTGAAAGACACCTACAAGGTCGAACTGGACCTCAACACCACCTTGTTGTGCCTCAATAAACCGATCGAGGTCGGCATACTCGCTATCGAGATCAGCCGTTTCGAGGTGTCGCGCCTGCCCTTGTTGCAGGCGGCGCTGCACAGTTTTGAAGCCCGTGAATGCGAAGCGGGCGCCTTTCATCATTCGTCGGGGTTTCTGGTGCCGGGGGCGACGCCGGGCCACTTCGAAACACTTGCCACCCCGCTGACGGTGACGCAGTTCATCCGTCTGTGCCGCACGTTGGACGTGGGTGCGAAATATCAGCGCTACCTGAAAAACTACCTGCAACCTGCCGAGCCGGGCGCGGAGCAAGCGTTGCGCGACACATTCATCAGCGCCCAAAAAGCGGCCCTGGCTGCCGCAGCCGAGCAGGCACTGCTGAGCAACGATATCGAGCCTGCCGATTACCGCTTGATGCAGAGCGTGATCGAAGGGTCGCTCAACCCCAAAGTCAACGGCAAGCCCGTGTGGTTTCGCGACCTTGGCTTGATGAATAAGCGCATGACCGGCTGCCTCGCCTTTGTCATCTGCGAAAAATATCGTTACAGCGACGACGTCATTCTCTACATCCCCAACGACCCGCAGCACCCGCTCAAGCGCTTTACCTGGGCGCAACTGACGGCCACCTTCAAGCAGCGCTTTACTGCGCGCGACGCCACAGCCCCAGATGACGGTAGCCCGACGGCCTACCAGCGGTTTTTCAGCCAGTTCGTGGCTTACAGCGACCGACCTGCGTATTTCAGCCAATTCACGGAAGACGCACCGGCCCGCTCTTTTGGCGAGGCCCTGTTACCTCATGTATCGTTGTTGACGGAGTTGGCCCAGGGCTTCAATCCCTTTCGCGTATTCACCGATATCAAGGAACTGCCACCCGGCCCACCGCCTGTCAGGGAAGCCAACCCTGACCCCTTTCTCGCGCCCACCGCGTTGACGCGCGCGGGCCACGGCATTTGGGCGGCCAACGTCGACCTGTGGCACTACCTCTTCGAGCAACACCGCGACAAAATGATCGGCGACGCGCGCAGCCATGCCGTCCCCACGGCAGACGTGGACGCGCGGGTGCGCTCGGAGAAGCTGGCGCGCTTGCTCAACATCGGCATGCTGGTGTTGAACACGGTCTCGATGTTCGTCCCGGTGCTGGGCGAAGTGATGATGGGGGTGATGGCGGGCCAGTTGTTGTACGAAACGCTTGAAGGTTCGTTGGAATGGAGTGAGGGGGATCGCCAGGCTGCCAAGGTCCACCTGGTGGACGTGGCCGAAAACCTGGCACTGCTCGGGGCGATGGCGGCAGGCGGTAAAGTCGCGGGCAAACTGCTTGCGGCCAAACCCGAACCGGTGATCGAAGCGCTGGCACCGGTGACCTTGCCTGGGGGGCAGGGGCGGCTGTGGAAACCTGCATTCGACGGCTACGAAAGCCCTGACGTATTGCTCGCGGATGCCGCGCCCAACGCGGCGGGCCAGTATCATCAGGCGGGCAAGACCTACATCCGTCAGTCGGGTAAGGTCTACGAAAAAACCTACGACGAAAGCCTGCAACGCTGGCGGATCAAGCACCCTGCCGACCCCGACGCCTATCAACCGCCACTCACGCACAATGGCGCCGGGGCCTGGCGCCTGACCCATGAACAGCCGTCGAGCTGGAACCGGGTCACGCTGTTGCGCCGCATGGGGCCGGTGACGGACGGTTTCACCGATGACCAATTGTTGGCCATCGCCGACATCGCTGGGGCCGGCGATCACACGTTGCGCAAAATGCACTTGGACAACCAACCGCCGCCGCCTGAAGTGGCAGACGCCTTGCGGTTGTTCAGCGTGGAGCGGGATGTGGCACAAGTGATCGAGCAAGTGAGCAGCGGTCGGGCGGTCGATGGCCGTTATCTGTATGTATTGCCACTGGTCACCGAGTTGCCGCGCTGGCCTGCGGGCAGGACGCTGCGCGTGTTTGACGGGCCGGGCCTGAGCGGACGCTCACAGACCTATGGTGTAGAACGCATCAACAATGCCTTGAAGCAGCGACCGACGATTCGCATCAGCCGTGCCGACGTACTGAACGGTCAATTACCGTCGCATATCCTGGCGGCGCTGGATGAGTCGGAAGTGGTCGACCTGCTTGGCAGCGAGCCGGCGCGGGTGCGCGATAACCGCGCATTGGAGTTCAGCAAACAACTGGCTGACTACGCCCGCACCCGCCAACCGGCAATATTCGACAGCTTGTACACCGGCACCCGGCGCACGCCGCCGAGGGTGGCCAAACTGCAACGGCTTTACCCTGGCCTGAGCGAATCCGCCGCGCATACCCTGCTCGACGAAACCGACACCGAACAATTGATCCGCCTGCACGACACCGGGCGCGTGCCGTTGGAGATGCAAGAGCGCGCGCGCTGGTATGTGCGCCAGGGCCGGGTCGGCCACGCGTTTGCTGGCCTGCACATGGAAAACCTGACCTCGGCCGACAGCAAGCGCTTGGCCTTGCACACCCTGGGACACTTGCCGGGCTGGTCGGGCCAACTGCGACTTGAGGTGCGCGAAGGCAGCATCGACGGCGCTTTGCTTGACAGCATCGGCAGCGAGACCGCCGCGCAACGCAAATACTTGGTCAAGAAAGGGCCGCGCTACCAAGCATTCAACGCGCGCGGTGAGGCCCTTAACAGCCTCACGCAGCACGGTGATAGTTTTTACGATTCGATCATGCACGCCTTGCCGGATGATGCGCGTCAGGCGCTGGGTATGCCGCAGGTCAGCCAAAGCCTGGCGTTACGTCGAGCAATCATCGACTACGCGGTGGAGCATCGCCAGGCGTCGGCGCAGATCGTTGAAGGCCATGTGCGAGGTCAACCTTGGTTCAAACCGCCGCAGCGGATTTCGCCGAGGCTGATCGGCTACCCCGCCAGCGGTCGCGGCGAGGGCATGATGGCGTCGTTGGCCAGCCGGGTGCGGGCGGTTTATCCACAACTCACGGAGGACGAAGCCAATGGATTCATCCTCAGGCGCATGACCGCAGGAGACGACGAATCGCAAATCTACAACCTGCTCAATAATCGTATGCGCGAATGGCAAACGCTGGAGAGTACCCTCGACCAATGGGCCGGCGCGCCTTCGGCCGAATTGATGCAGGGATTTTTCGCGGCAATGGGCGGCAAGCGACAGGTCGTTCAGGCGATCAAAGCCTGCTGGCGGCGTTCGCCCCTGGCCGAACGAGCGCGTTTTGCCGAACTGGAGATATTTACCGATGAGCCCTTACCGGCGTTAACCGCAGACTTTTCCCATGTACGCACCTTGACCCTTAGCGGTCGCGGGATCACCAATGCCACGGTTGAGCAGGTGCTCGGCTATTTTCCGCAGATTGAAACCCTCAGGCTGGTGGCCAACACTCCCGATCTGAGTGCGGTTCCCGCGGCGCTGGAGCACATGCCGCACCTGACGAATTTGAGCACCGCCTCGAATTTTCCGTTGGAACAGATGCAGGTAATGCGCCTGGGCAATCTCACCGGTTTGCGGGAACTCAGCCTGGAGTGTGCGTTGACGTCCGGGCAGGTGCTGGATGTCAGCCGTCTGAGCCAACTGCGCAGGTTAAAACTCGGCAGGGCCTTCCAGTGGAGGTTCCCGACCGGCGTATTTCAATTGCCTCTGCTGGAACGTCTGGACTTTTCCAGCTCATCGATCAGTACGCTGCCGCCCGAGATGTTCCAGCCGGGGCGTGAGCGGCTGTGGTCGGGGCTGACCATGAATTGGTCGCACATCAGCCGAGAGCAGTTCCTACCGGCGTTCGCCTACGTGACCCGTCACGCCGAACACCTGTTGGACCTGGAGCAAATGGTCCGCAGTTACTGCGAGGGCGAACTGAGCCGGCTGCAATGGCAGGGCCACGACGAACTGAGCTATATGGGTCTGATGGAGCAGCGTCAGGCATTGTTCGAAGCGTTCAAGGCACAGGTGAGCGGCTTTCAGGCGCGGTTTAATGCCATGGAAGCCTTGAGCACCGAATACGCCGAATTGAACCGCACACTGGATGACTGGAGCCACACCCTCGACACCTCGGGCGAAGGCATGCGGCGCTCCAATTTGCGCTTCACTTTGCGGGCGTGCTGGTACAACGGCCTGCTCAAGCGCTTCGGTACCGCGCAACGGTCATCAAAATTGGTCGTGCGCGCGTTGGCCGTGAGCGAACTGCCCGAGTTGGCGCCCGAGGGCTTTGCCCATGTCGAGACGTTGCAACTGATCGGTGCACGCGTGCCGCCTGCACAGTTGGCCCGTTTCATTCAGAATTTTGCCAACGTGCGCACACTGGACCTCAGCAATTGCGCCCTCGTCGAGTCGCCGCTGACGCCGGGTGCGCTGCCGTCGCTTGCGCACCTCAACCTGGCAGATAACCCGATCATCGCGCTGGATGTGAGCGCCATGCCGGGTTTACAAGCGCTTAATCTTAGCCGCACAAAACTGCAGAGTTGGCCGATCGGGGCGCAAAACCTGACGCAACTGTCTTGGCTGGATTTGCGTGATAGCCAGCTCACCCACGTGCCGCAGGTCGCTCTGGACCGCGATGGATTGGTCATTGCCAGCAACCTGACCGGGGCGCCGCTGGACCCCGCCACCCAGTCGGCATTCGCGGCGGCGCAGCAGCGGGTTGAGGACGCTTACGGTCTGGCGCATGGCGCCCTGGGCCGGTTTGCCTTGGAGGACGTTCCGGACGCGTTTCCACCGATCGAGACCGGTATGACGGTTATCCAGCGGTTACTGCCTCTGCCATCGGACGCCGCAGGCCGCGCGCTATCGGTTGAGCAGCGCCTGCAACGCCTTAACCCTGCGCTGCAACCTGACGCCTTGCACGCCTGGGCACAGCATCTGCAGGCCGATGGCGCCACCGAGCTGAGCATTCACTTGCGTGTTCTGGAGTGGGAGCGTTCGTCGCAGACGTTGACCCGTGAACTGAATGATTGGATGTTTATCCGCGAAGCCCACGGTCACGGCTGGCGGGTTTCGTCCCAGACACGCCGATGGGCGGCGCAACGCATTCTTGAGTCCTGGCGCAGCAGCCTGTTGCCGGGCGAGGCCGTTGAGCGCGCGCTGGTACTGGAGGGCGTCCAGGTCGGCGATTTGCCTGGATTGCCCACCGGCTTCACCCACGTTGAAAGCTTGAACCTGACGGGCGTCAGGTTGACCGAGGACGGCTCCAACGGTTTTCTGCACGCATTTCCTCAGCTGCGTACGTTGATGCTCAACGGCAACCTGCTGGTGGAGGTGCCCGAGGCTGTCAGCCGCATGGAACATCTGCAGCGCCTGGAACTGTCGACCAACCCACTGATAGACCCCGCGCGCCTGTACCGCGCATTGGCCACGATGCCACAACTGCGGTGGCTGGATCTCAGCCATTGCAACCTGGAAACGTTCGATATGCAGGCGTTCCCGCATCTGCAAACACTCGATATTGCCAGTAACCGACTGACAGACTGGCCCGCAGGCGTCTTGCAGCATGCGGCCTTGAACCGACTGAATCTGAGCCTCAACGAAATCGATGTAATTCCGCCCCTGGCGCTTGAGGGTGGCCATGACGCATTGATGTTCGGTACCGATCTTTCCGGCAACATGCAACTGCCGCGCGAGGCGCTGGAGCGGCTGCAAAACTATGCCGAGCGCACCGAGCGCACTCATGCGCTGGGCTTTTCCAGGCGCGAGTTGCGGCAAATGCTTGAGCAACTTGACAGCCCGACGAGCAGCGAAGACGAGGACGCGCCGGCCGAACCCGATGAAGTGCTTGAACCGGTGCAAGCCACGCCAGCAGAGCGCGATCCGTGGTTTGAAACACTGGAATCTGAAACGCTGCAAGAACATCGCGGGCTTTGGGATCAGTTAGAGGCGGAGCCGGACAGCGCGGCGTTTTTTAATCTGCTGAAGATGTTGCAGGACACCAAGGAATTCAGGGTGGCTCGCGCCGACCTGACACGACGCGTATGGCGGGTACTCAAGGCCGCGGGCGCTGACACTGAGCTGCGGCAAACCCTATTCGGCATCTCTAATACTCATGGCACCTGCGTCGACGGACGTATTCTTACCTTCAGCGGGCTGGAGGTGAAGGTTTACGAGCACGACACTCTGTTTGGGATCGACCCGTCGCGGCTGGATCTCAAGGGGCCGGCGCTGTTGAAGCTGTCCCGGCAATTGTTTCGTCTAGGGCAGGTTGAAGCGTTGGCGTCCGCAGAAATTGCACGGCGTGCCCACCCTGACGAGGCCGAGATTCGCCTGGAATACCGTGTGGGATTGCAGTCCAGACTGGACCTGCCGGCCCAGCCCGCGCATATGAACTATGGCATGCCGCTCCCGAGGCAGCAGCTGGAGGCTGCGGTCCAGAGCGTATTGGCCGCGGAGAGCACCCAGGCGTTTTTCCACGAACTGGTCGCGCGTGGCTACTGGGTTGATTACTTACAGCAGAAATACCCCGAGACGTTCGCGCAGTGGCAGCGCAGCCGTGACTCGAGGCTGGATGCACTGGAAAGCGCCCATCCACAGTTCGATCAGGATTACACGAATGCCTTGAACGCGCTCTACAGTCAGGTGGAGGAGGAGCGCTATCAAACCCTGCTCGACTTGTCGCAACGTGAGGTGGTGGCCCAGGCCGGGGACCAGCCCGGCCCATCGCGGGCTGAAGTGCAGCCGCTGGGCTGACGTTCAAAACAGGAAATACCGCTGGGCCATCGGCAGCACGTCCGCCGGTTCACACCACAGCAGCACGCCGTCGGCCTTGACCTGATAAGTTTGCGGGTCCACTTCAATATCCGGCAGGTAATCGTTGTGGATCAAGTCGGTTTTCTGCACGTCGCGGCAGCCCTTGACCACGGCGATCTGCTTTTTCAAACCCAGGGCTTCGGGCAATCCGGCGTCCTGCGCGGCCTGGCTGATAAAGGTCAGGCTGGTGGCGTGCAACGAACTGCCGAAGCTGGCGAACATCGGGCGGTAGTGCACCGGCTGCGGCGTGGGGATCGAGGCGTTGGCATCGCCCATCAGGCTTGAGGCAATCGCGCCGCCCTTGAGGATCAGGGTCGGCTTGATGCCAAAGAATGCCGGGCGCCACAGCACCAGGTCGGCCCATTTGCCGACTTCGATGGAACCGACGATATGGCTGAGGCCGTGGGTGATCGCCGGGTTGATGGTGTACTTGGCGATGTAGCGCTTGGCGCGGAAGTTGTCGTTGCCGGGGCCGTCGCCGGGCAGGGCGCCGCGCTGTTTTTTCATCTTGTCGGCGGTCTGCCAGGTGCGCGTGATCACCTCGCCCACGCGGCCCATGGCCTGGCTGTCGGAGCTGATCATCGAGAATGCGCCGAGGTCGTGCAGGATGTCTTCGGCGGCGATGGTCTCGCGGCGGATGCGGCTTTCGGCGAAGGCCACGTCTTCGGCAATGCTCGGGTCGAGGTGATGGCAGACCATCAGCATGTCCAGGTGTTCGTCGATGGTATTGCGTGTGAACGGCCGCGTCGGGTTGGTGGAACTGGGGAGCACGTTGGGGAAGCCGCAGGCCTTGATGATATCCGGCGCGTGCCCCCCACCGGCACCCTCGGTGTGGTAGGTGTGGATGGTGCGGCCCTTGAGCGCGGCCAATGTGGTTTCGACAAAGCCGGACTCGTTGAGGGTGTCGCTGTGGATCGCCACCTGCACATCGTATTGGTCGGCGACGCTCAGGCAGTTGTCGATGCTCGCGGGCGTGGTGCCCCAGTCTTCGTGCAGCTTCAAACCGATGGCGCCGGCCTTGACCTGTTCGATCAACGGCTCCGGCAGGCTGGCGTTGCCCTTGCCGGTAAAGCCGATGTTCATCGCAAACGAATCGCTGGCCTGGAGCATGCGCGCCAGGTGCCAGGGCCCGGAGGTGCAAGTGGTCGCGTTGGTGCCGGTGGCCGGGCCGGTGCCGCCGCCGATCATGGTAGTGACGCCGCTGGTCAGTGCTTCTTCGATCTGCTGCGGGCAGATGAAATGCACATGGCTGTCGATGCCGCCGGCGGTGAGGATCATGCCCTCACCGGCGATCACTTCGGTACTGGCGCCGATGGCCATGGTCACGCCGGGCTGGATGTCCGGGTTGCCGGCCTTGCCGATGGCGTGGATGCGCCCGTTCTTCAGGCCCACATCGGCCTTGACGATGCCCCAGTGGTCGATGATCAACGCGTTGGTGATCAGTGTGTCGACGACTTCATGGGCGAGTAATTGGCTTTGACCCTGACCGTCGCGGATGACCTTGCCGCCGCCGAATTTGACTTCTTCGCCGTAGACGGTGAAGTCCTGTTCGACTTCCACGAACAGGTCAGTGTCGGCCAGGCGGACCTTGTCACCGACGGTGGGGCCGTACATGTCGGCATATGCCTGACGGATGATTTTCATAGCCTCGGTCCTCGGATATGAGCTGCGAGCTTTAAGCTGCGAGCTTCAAGAAAAAGCAGGTGTGGCGCCACAAGCTGCTCTTTCTTGCAGCTTGCAGCTTGATGCTTGCAGTCGACCTAAAGCTCGCCCATGACTCTTCCCGCAAACCCATAAACTCGCCGCATTCCGCTCAGGTCGACGAGTTCGACAGTCCTCGCCTGCCCCGGCTCAAACCGCACCGCCGTTCCCGCCGGAATATTCAAGCGCATGCCACGGCTTGCCGCGCGGTCAAACGTCAGCGCGTCATTGGTCTCGAAAAAATGGTAGTGCGAACCCACCTGGATAGGCCGGTCGCCGCTGTTGGCCACACTGAGGGTGACGGTGCGCCGGCCCACGTTGAGTTCGATGTCGCCAGGCTGGATCTGATATTCGCCAGGAATCATGCAGGTTGCCCCAGGGTCTTGAAGTAGATAGCGGTCGGGCTGTAGCGCCCGTCCGGGCGTTGGCAGTAGTCGGGCAGTTCGCCGATCTTGGTGTAGCGCAGCGACTGGTAGAAGGCTTCGGCGCCGGAGCCAGCCTCGGTGTCCAGGTACAGCAGGCCACGTTTGTGCTGGCGGGCAGCGAGTTCCAGGGTGTTCATCAGTTGCTGGCCCAGGCCATGGCGCCGTGCGCGGCTGTGCACCAGCAGTTTTTGTACTTCGGCGCGGTTCAGGCCGTTGGCTTTCTGGCACAGCGCCAACTGCACGCTGGCGATGACCTGCTCGTCGCGCACCACCACCCACAGCAGCAGGCTGGCGTCTTCAATACTCGCCTGCACGCCGTTCAGATACGCACGCGCTTGAGCCTCATCGAAATCGGCCATGAAACCCACTGAAGCGCCATGCTTGACCGCGTCCAGCAACAGCTCGATCAAGCCCAGGCGGTAGTGGGCAAAACTTTCAGTATGGACTCGACGCAGTTGAGCCGCGTTCATCGATGTCACTCCTGGGGCGGTTCTGCGCCCGGATTCAAGGCAAGCTGCATAAAGGTGAGGTCGAGCCAGCGGCCAAACTTGATACCCACTTGCGGCATCTGCCCGGTGGTGATGAACCCCAGGCGTTCATGCAGGCGGATCGAGGCCTGGTTGCTGCTTTCGATGGCGGCGACCATCACGTGTTTGCCGCAGGTGCGCGCGCGTTCGATCAAGCCTTCCATCAGGCGCGGGCCCAGGCCCTTGCCGCGTTGGTCGCTGCGCACATACACCGAGTGTTCGACGCTGTAGCGGAAGCCCTCGAACGGGCGCCAGTCGCCAAACGCGGCGTAGCCCGTGACTTCGCCGTTTTCCACCGCCACCAGGACCGGATATCCCAGAGCCTGGCGCGCGCTGAACCAGGCTTTACGGTTGGCCAGGTCCACCGGTTGTTCGTTCCAGATCGCCGTCGTATTCAGCACCGCATCGTTGTAGATGTCGCGAATCGCAGGCAGGTCCTGCTCGGTTGCATCACGAATCATGGCCGGCCTCTTACGCAATGGGTTGGTGGACGGTGACCAGCTTGGTGCCGTCGGGGAAGGTGGCTTCGACCTGGACATCCGGGATCATTTCCGGGATGCCTTCCATCACCTGCTCGCGGCTGAGCAGGGTGGTACCGTAGTGCATCAGCTCGGCCACGGTGCGGCCGTCGCGGGCGCCTTCCATCAAGGCGGCGCAGATGTAGGCGATGGTTTCCGGGTAGTTGAGCTTCACCCCGCGCGCCAGGCGGCGCTCGGCTACCAGGCCGGCGGTGAAAATCAGCAGTTTGTCTTTTTCCCGTGGGGTCAGGTCCATGGTTCAAGGTCTCTCTTAGGCAGCATTCTTATCAACAATGGAGATCCCGTGTGGGGGCGAGCAAGCCCGCTCCCACATGTTTGATCTTCATGTGCTCCAGATTCTCGGTGATACCGCTTCCCTGCCTAATACGGCCGGGCGCAACACGCGCCATAAATCGATCAGCCACCCCCGTGCCAGCAGCGCTTCGCTGGCCAAACAACGGGCCACCAGCAAGCCGGGCAATTGGGTGAGGTCGCCGCGTACCGCGTTGGGCAGGGCGCGGCAGGTTTCCAGTAATTGAGGGTCAATATCGGCGGTCAGCAACAGCGTGGCAAACACCGGTTGCCCGTCCAGGCCGATAGGTGAATCGAGCAAACCGTCGGCGCCCACAATGCGCTGGCGCTCATGCCAGAGCAACTGGCCGTCGCGGCGTATATCCAGGTGCGACTGGAAGTGGCCCAGGTCAAAACGCTCGCCACTGGCCGGGCGACCGAGGGCGACCACGTCCCAGTAGAACAGCCGCGCATCGCCTTGCAGCTCAATGCGCGTGGTGAGTTCGGCCTGGGCGGCGCTGAATACAATGGTTTCCTGGGGCAGCCACTCCAGCGTCGCGCCGGCTTCGACCCTGAGGTCGAGCTGCTGAAACGCCGGCCCGTTGGCGCGGTACCACTTGGCCGCGCCGGGGCTGGTCAGCTGCGCCCAGGCACCGGCACCGACGTGGGCGCTGATGTCCAGGCGATCGCCACCGGCAATCCCGCCCGGCGGGTGCACGATGATGTGCTGGCACACCTCGGGGCCTTCGGCGTACAGGTGTTTTTGCACGCGCAGCGGGCCGAGGTGGCGACGCATCACCGGGCGCGTGGTGTCGCCGAAACGCGCGTAGCCGAGTTCCAGCTCGGCGTGCCAGCTGGGGGTGAACAGGGCGCAAGTAAGGGGCAGGTTCATGGTGTGTGCTTATCGTCAGGACGCTACAGGTTAGATCGTAACCAGGCCGCGTACACCCTCGTTTTCCATATTTTCACCACGGCCCTGCTGCACGATTTCACCCCGGGACATCACCAGATACTGGTCGGCCAGTTCCGCGGCAAAGTCGTAGAACTGCTCGACCAGCAGGATTGCCATATCGCCACGCTCAGCGAGTTTCTTGATCACCGCGCCGATCTCCTTGATCACCGACGGCTGGATGCCTTCGGTGGGCTCATCGAGGATCAACAGGCGCGGACGGCTGGCCAGCGCCCGGCCGATGGCCAGCTGTTGTTGCTGGCCGCCGGACAGGTCACCGCCACGGCGATGCTTCATTTGCAGCAACACCGGGAACAATTCGTAGATGAAGGCGGGCACTTCCTTGGCTTCTGAGCCCGGAAAACGCGAGAGCCCCATCAGCAGGTTTTCTTCCACTGTCAGCCGGCCAAAAATCTCCCGGCCCTGGGGCACGTAGGCAATCCCGGCATGCACACGCTGATGCGGCTTGACCCCGGTGATGACCTTGCCTTCCCAATTCACCACGCCTTCCTTGGAGGGCAGCAGACCCATCAGGCATTTGAGCAGAGTGGTCTTGCCTACGCCGTTACGGCCCAGCAGGCAGGTGACTTCGCCGATCTTCACGTCAAAAGACAGCCCGCGCAGGATGTGGCTACCGCCGTAGTATTGGTGCAGGTGTTGTACTTGTAGCATTGGAACTCCGTTAGTTAGGCTTCAAGCGGCTTGCGACTCAAAGCTGGCCGATTTATCTGCCCAAATACACCTCAATAACCCGCTCATCGGCCTGCACCTGCTCCAGCGACCCTTCGGCCAGCACGCTGCCTTGGTGCAACACGGTCACGTGGTCGGCAATCGAACCGACAAAGCCCATGTCATGTTCCACCACCATCAGCGAGTGCTTACCCGCCAGGCGCTTGAACAGTTCGGCGGTGAATTCGGTTTCGGCGTCGGTCATGCCCGCTACCGGCTCGTCCAGCAGCAACAGTTGCGGGTCTTGCATCAGCAGCATGCCGATCTCCAGGAACTGCTTCTGGCCGTGGGACAGCAAGCCGGCCGGGCGCTGTGCCGACGCGGTGAGACGGATGGTGTCGAGCACTTCATCGATACGGTCCTTCTGCTCGCCGCTCAGGCGTGCGCGCAGGCTGGCCCACACCGATTTATCGGTCTTCTGCGCCAGCTCCAGGTTTTCAAACACGCTCAGGGCTTCGAATACCGTGGGCTTCTGGAACTTGCGCCCAATGCCAGCCTGGGCGATCTGCACTTCGCTCATACCGGTGAGATCGAGGTTTTCGCCAAACCAGGCGGTGCCATGGCTGGGGCGGGTCTTGCCGGTGATCACGTCCATCAGCGTGGTCTTGCCCGCGCCGTTGGGGCCGATGATGCAGCGCAATTCGCCGACGCCGATGTACAGGTTCAAATCGTTGAGTGCCTTGAAGCCATCGAAGCTGACGCTGATGTCTTCCAGGGTCAGGATGGTGCCGTGGCGGGTGTTCAGGCCCTTGCCGGCGGCCTGGCCAATGCCGATGGCATCGCGGCCGCTGCCTGCGTCGAAAATAGGTTCAAGCATGACGTTCCTCATTTCTTCAGCAGACCGATAACGCCCTTGGGCAGGTACAGGGTGACGATGATGAACAGCGCCCCGAGGAAGAACAGCCAATATTCCGGGAAGGCCACGGTGAACCAACTCTTCATGCCATTGACCACCCCTGCGCCCAGCAGCGGGCCGATCAACGTCCCGCGCCCGCCCAAGGCCACCCACACCGCCGCTTCGATCGAGTTGGTCGGCGACATTTCACTGGGGTTGATGATGCCCACTTGCGGCACATACAACGCCCCGGCCAACCCACACAACACCGCGCTCAACACCCACACGAACAGCTTGAAGCCACGTGGGTCGTAGCCGCAGAACATCAGGCGGTTCTCGGCGTCGCGCAGGGCGGTCAGCACCCGACCGAACTTGCTCTTGGCCAGGCGCCAGCCGATGTACAGGCTCGCCACCAGCAGCAGCACCGTTGCCACAAACAACACCGCCCGCGTGCCCGGCTCTGTAATCCCAAAGCCGAGAATGCTGCGGAAATTGGTGAAGCCGTTGTTGCCGCCAAAACCGGTCTCGTTGCGGAAAAACAGCAGCATCCCGGCGAAGGTCAGGGCCTGGGTCATGATCGAGAAATACACGCCCTTGATCCGCGAGCGGAAGGCGAAGAAACCAAAGACCAGTGCCAGCAGACCGGGCGCCAGCACCACCAGGCACATGGCCCAGAGGAAGTGCTCGGTGCCGACCCAGTACCAGGGCAATTCGGTCCACGAGAGGAAGGTCATGAACGCCGGCAATTCATCGCCGGACGCCTGGCGCATCAAGTACATGCCCATCGCATAGCCGCCCAGGGCAAAGAACAAACCGTGGCCGAGAGACAACATACCGGCATAGCCCCACACCAGGTCCAGCGCGAGGGCGACGATGGCGTAGCAGAGAATCTTGCCCACCAGCGTCAGCGTGTAGGCCGACACATGCAGCGGGTGTTCCGGCGACAGCAAGGAACACAACGGCAGCGCCAGCAGCAGGGTCAGGATCACTGCGCCGACGGCAACCGTCACCTTGGGGCCGGCCTTTTGCGCGGCCGTAAGCATCAATGGCTGGTTCATCAGTCGATCACCCGTCCTTTCAGTGCGAAGAGTCCCTGCGGGCGTTTCTGGATAAACAGAATGATCAGCGCGAGGATCAGGATTTTGCCGAGCACGGCACCGATCTGGGGTTCCAGGATCTTGTTGGCGATGCCCAGCCCGAAGGCGGCCATGACACTCCCGGCCAACTGGCCGACGCCGCCGAGCACCACGACGAGGAACGAGTCGATGATGTAGCTCTGGCCCAGGTCCGGGCCGACGTTGCCGATCTGACTCAGCGCCACACCGCCCAACCCGGCAATGCCGGAACCCAGGCCAAACGCAAGCATGTCCACGCGGCCTGTCGGTACGCCGCAGCACGCGGCCATGCTGCGGTTCTGGGTCACGGCACGCACGTTGAGGCCCAGGCGGGTTTTGTTCAGCAGCAGCCAGGTCAGCAGCACCACGCACAAGGCGAAAGCGATGATCACAATGCGGTTGTACGGCAGCACGAGGTTGGGCAGCACTTGAATCCCGCCCGACAGCCATTCGGGGTTGGACACTTCGACGTTCTGCGCGCCGAACACCAGGCGCACCAACTGGATCAGCATCAGGCTGATGCCCCAGGTGGCCAGCAGGGTTTCCAGCGGTCGACCGTACAGGTGACGAATCACCGTGCGCTCCAGCGCCATGCCGATGGCAGCGGTGACAAAAAACGCCACCGGCAGCGCGATCAGCGGGTAGAACTCGATGGCTTGCGGCACGTAGCGCTGCATCAGCATTTGCACAACGTAAGTGGAGTAGGCGCCGAGCATCAGCATCTCGCCGTGGGCCATATTGATCACGCCGAGCAGGCCGAAGGTGATCGCCAGGCCCAGGGCCGCCAGCAACAGAATCGAGCCCAGGGACATGCCGCTGAAGGCCTGGCCGAGGAGCTCGCCGACCATCAACTTGCGTTTGACCTGGGCCAGGCTGGTTTCGGCGGCGGTGTGCACGGCGGCATCGGTTTCGACGCCTGGGGCCAGCAGCGCCTCAAGGCGGGTGCGGGCCAGCGGGTCGCCGGTGTTGCCGAGTAAGCGCACGGCGGCAAGGCGCACCACGGGATCGGGGTCGACCAGTTGCAGATTGGCCAACGCCAGGCTGAGTGCCGTGTGCACGTCCTCGTCTGTTTCGGCGGCGACCTGCTTGTCGAGGAATTTCAGCTGCGCAGGTTGCGCGCTTTTTTGCAGGGTTTGCGCGGCGGCGAGGCGCACCTTGGGGTCGGCGGCGAGCAGTTGCTGGCTGGCCCGTACGTTGTCGATCAAGCCGCGCAGACGGTTGTTCAGGCGGACGGTTTTGATCTCGCCGTTGACGGTGAGTTGGCCTTGTTGCAAGGCGTCCACCAACTCGATACGCGCCGGGTCAGGCTGCGCAGCCCAGTCCTTCAGGAGCTTGGCTTGTTGGGTCGGGTTGGCAGACAGGAAGTCTTCGGCGTCGCTGGCGTGTGCGGCCAAGGGCAGCAACAGCAGCGCGGCGAGAATGAAGCGGTAGAGGGCAGTGGGCATAACAAAGTGTCCTGATCATGCGCGGTCTAACTGTGGGAGCCAGCTTGCTCGCTCCCACAGTTAGACCGGGTCGGGCTTAGTTACTTTTCACCGCATAATCCGGCTTCTTGTCATTGCCAGGGATATACGGGCTCCACGGCTGCGCCCGGATCGGCTCCTGGGTCTGCCACACCACCGAGAACTGCCCGTCAGCCTGGATCTCGCCGATCATCACGGGTTTGTGCAGGTGATGGTTAGTCTTGTCCATGGTCAGCGTGAAGCCGGACGGCGCAGCAAAGGTCTGCCCGGCCAGTGCTTCACGCACTTTGTCGACGTCGGTGGACTTGGCTTTTTCAGCCGCCTGCGCCCACATGTGGATGCCCACGTAAGTGGCTTCCATCGGGTCGTTGGTCACGGCTTTGTCGGCGCCCGGCAGGTTGTGTTTCTTCGCGTAGGCTTTCCAGTCGGCGACGAATTTCTTGTTGACCGGGTTCTCCACCGACTGGAAGTAGTTCCAGGCAGCGAGGTTGCCCACCAGCGGCTTGGTGTCGATGCCGCGCAGTTCTTCTTCACCCACGGAGAACGCCACCACCGGTACGTCGGTCGCTTTCAAGCCCTGGTTGGCCAGCTCCTTATAGAACGGCACGTTGGAGTCGCCGTTTACGGTGGAGATCACCGCGGTCTTGCCGCCCGCCGAGAATTTTTTGATGTTGGCCACGATGGTTTGGTAATCGGCATGGCCGAACGGGGTGTAGACCTCTTCGATATCTTTATCCGCTACGCCTTTGGAATGCAGGAACGAGCGCAGGATTTTATTGGTGGTGCGTGGGTACACGTAGTCGGTGCCCAGCAGGAAGAAGCGTTTGGCGCTGCCGCCTTCTTCGCTCATCAGGTATTCCACTGCCGGAATCGCCTGCTGGTTCGGCGCCGCACCGGTATAGAACACGTTTGGCGACATCTCTTCGCCCTCGTATTGAACCGGGTAGAACAGCAGGCCATTGAGTTCTTCGAACACCGGCAATACCGACTTACGCGACACCGATGTCCAGCAACCGAACACCACGGCGACCTTGTCCTGAGTCAGCAACTGGCGGCCTTTCTCGGCGAACAGCGGCCAGTTCGACGCCGGGTCGACGACCACAGGTTCGAGCATTTTGCCGTTTACCCCGCCCTTGGCGTTGATCTCGTCGATGGTCATCAACGCCATGTCTTTGAGCGACGTTTCGGAGATCGCCATGGTGCCGGACAGCGAATGCAGGATGCCGACCTTGATGGTCTCGGCAGCCTGGATCGTCCAGGTCATGCCCATGGCGGCAATGGATGCCGAAAGAGTGAAAGCCTTGATCAAGCTGCGACGCTTCATGGTGCGATCTCCGTGACCGATATTTTTATGGGTGGCAGATGAGGGACGTTGCACAGGTGATAGCAAGGGGTGTGCCGAAGTCGCAAAAGCCTTGAACAGACGGCGTGGAGGGGTAGCGCAAGGGTGCGTAGCGCACCAATGTGGCTCCCGGTTGCAGCGGTTGGGCACGCGTCTGTGCCGTAATGGTGCGCTGCCAACGCCCGGACAACGGTGAGCGCTGATCCCGGTGGCTACTTATCTACCGATTGGAAGACGCCCCCCGCCGCAAGAATGAGGGGCCGGGCGCTATGCCCAGGCATTCTTTCAAGGAGTTGAAATGGCTATCAGATTGTCACGTGAAGAACGCGCTGCGAGTTCGAACCGGGGGGCGGCCACGTTGCCGCCGCTGAGCCCTGCGTTTGTGAATGAGGCGGACGCCGCCTACTGGGCACACCAGGCAATCGGCGACCGGCGCGACGTCGAATACGGCGGGGTGATTGTGCGCAACCCCGCCGGTGACTATTTCGCGACTCAGCCGGTGCCGGGTGGGGGGATGCAGTTTGATCTGCGCGCGGTATTGGGCATCGGTGCCGATGGCTACTATCTTCAGCCAGCGGGCTATACCTGTGTCGCCAGCTACCATTCGCACCCCGCGCAGCACGCTGCGATTCTGCAGAAAAACCCCAGTTTTGATGAGCGCATGGCCAAGGCTTTCCTGGGGTTCTTGTCTGGAGTGGACTTTTACCGGGATGTGCATGACCGCGATTTTTTCCCGTCATCCTACTTGTCCGGCCCGGATGGTTCATTGATTTGCCATACCCCCGCCGGTTCACCGGCGGAGTTCAGCTTTGCGTTGTGGGTGCAGGCTGGAAAACCGCCCAACAACCCGGTTGGGGTGTATGGCAGCTTTGATCAGTTCGTCAAAAAAGTTTCCAGCTTCGGCTCGTTAAGCCTGGTTGTGCCTACCGCATTGTGGGGTGGCTCCGTGGGCCGAGTGCCGGCCGATTGGGTGGTTTTCGAACCCTTTACGTCATCAGCGCTGACCGAGCAGCCGTTGTTCACTGCCGTCTTCGACCAGGTGCCGTTGGCGCTGGCGGCGGCGCTCTCTACACCGTCGGCACAGCCTGCGGAGCCGCACGTTGGCGTTGTGCTCAAGCACATCAGCAAGGACCGTTATATCGCGACCCTCGCGTCGCCCAAGCGTGAGCCTTTGTTTGCGCTGGATGCGTTGTTTCCAAAGGGGCCTGGCGGAGCGTTGGTGTTGCCTGCCCAGTATCGTCTGGAGGCCATTTACTTCAATGACTGGTACGAGAAGGATGCCGTGGCGGCGAAAGAGCGCTGGCTGGCCAGCGCGTTCTTTTCTCCTGCACAGGTGGTGGCCGCTATTCGTCAGGGGCACAGTACGCTGGCCCTGCAAAACCCCAGTCGCGGTCTTGACCTCTACATGCGTGCCCATGACGACGCGTTGCTTAAACTCAAGGTGCCGTCGACAGCACGGGTTACCGAACTGTTCAAGTCAGATAGCGACGGCGTAATCAGTGACAACGGCGCCCAGGCTGCACTGGTCGCCGGTACGCTGACACCGCGCAACTATTTACGCAGGGTGATCGAAGCCACTGAACTGTGGGTGGTGCAGGCGGGTAAGTTATGGCGTGATGTCGGGCGCGTGGATACGCACTCGCCGCTGTTGGCCCCGGAGTATCCGCCGGCCTTTGGCCGCTCGTTTCTCAGTGCTCGTGATGCGGCTCTGCACGCCCATGAACAAATCGGCAGCCGACGCAGCCTCTATTACGGCGGGTATGTGCTCAAGGGGGTAGACGGCCGTTTCGTGGTCACGCCGCCCCTGGAAAGCATGGGACATCCGTTTTCGTCCACGCTGTTTTTTCCCGCGGGTGACCAAGGGGCGCTGATCCCGATGGAGGGTTATGAGCTGCACGCCCGCTACGGCTCGCATGTGGCGCTGTCGATGGTCCATCCGAACTGGGTTATGCGACGTGGCTGGACGCAGGAAGAAGCGCTGATCAACCTGCAAGTGTTTTCCGATGACGAGATGTACTCGATCATCTCGGATGAAAGGGTGGCCTACCTGTCCGGGGCGCAAGATTGTTTGTTGGAGTTCGCCCCGAATCATTCGCCTCAGGAAAAGTTGCTGCTGGCCAATATTGGCCCGCTGGCTGGGGAGAACCGACTCGGGCGGCGACTCGATCGCGGTGATATCAGGCCGGCCGATTGGGTGCGGAGACTGGCGGTTGCAGGGGAGTTCAAAATCATCCAGGGCAACAAGTTGTGGGGCCCACGTGGGGCCGTCTACAGTGATTGGTCGCCCAACTTCACCTATGCAGCCAGGTTCGGACCACTCGATTACGTCCTCTACAGTGCCGTGTTCTCCAGTGGCGATGATGCTGCGCGTAACCTGCATGCGCGTTTGCAGGGACGCACAGTTCCCGAGCCGGCCTGCTATGCGTACATCCTTAAGCATAAAGACCTGCCGCAGTACATTGCGACCGAAGCGGTAGGCGCCGTCAACGCAGGTGAGCTGTTTAAGTTCAATCGCTTGTTCTCTCGCAACCTACGTAATGAGCCGATATTGCCCGAGGGCTATGAGATGCACGCCTTGTTCCGGTCGCAGCATTGGTCGCCGCCGTGGCTGAAGGGGGCGAATGCGTGGTTGACGCTGTATTTTGTAAGGCCGGGAGTATTGCTGGCCGCGTTGACCGAAGGCCTGCGCGATAGAGCGCAGAGTCTGCCGGTTTACTTTTCCAACTTGGACGGTGCGCTTTTGCGCTATCAGCCATCATTGATCGACGTGAAAGTCGGTGGCCTGGCGGACAACCTGCTGGGGCTCGCAAGCATGCAGTTGGAGTCCGGCAAGAAAACGGCGTTGGAGTTTGTCCGGGAATGGATCGCCAAGGGCATGCTTTACGTGGTGCGCGGCAGTCAGCTCTGGGATACGAGCGGGCAGGTCAAGCCGACGTGGAGCGGCTATGAAACGCTGGCGCCTCGACGCCTGAGCCCGGCGTTTGCCTCAGCGGATGATGCGGCACGCCATGCCGCGGTTGCGGTTGGCAGCAGGCAACGCCGGACCTACGGCGGCGTCATCCTCAGGCTGACCAATGGCCTGTTTGTGGCGACTGAACCGTTGGTGGTCCCGGCTCAAGGCCCAACACTTGACTGGATCTACCCTGACCCTGTGATTGCGACTGGGCTCTATCCAGGGGGCGCGACCCTTGCGGCTTTCTATCAGTCCCGGATGGAACAGGAGGTGCAGATACTGTTGTCGGCGTCTCAAAAAGCCCTTTATCAAAGCATGATCCCCACGGCGGTTTTGTGCAGGCTGCTGACCCGTGAAGCGCACGTTAAACGCCAGTATGTGTTCGGGCCAAATGGCACGATCCTCAGTTACCAGTTGACGAACGATGTCGAGGAAACGCTGTTGAGAAACAAGTTGGCCGCTACATCCCCTGGCGCTGGCGACTTGAGTGATAACCCTATCGAACGACAACTGCGCAGTGGAGCACTGCTACCGCAGGCATTTATCGATCAGGCGGCACGGGCCGGCGATTTGCGTGTGGTGGAAGGCAATGCAGTGTGGGGCAGTCCCAGGCGGATACAAATCGGGTTTGTGCCGAATCAGTACCGCGCTGCCCCATTGGAGGTGCGCGATGCTGGAGCCGACTCACCGTGCGGCCCGATCTTTACTCGCGCACTCGATGCGGTTCGGCATGTCTACCGTAATTGGAACGCACAGGCTCAGGTTGCCGTCGGTTATGTGCTCAAGGCGTTTGGCAAGGAGTTGTACATGACGACCCTGCCGCTTGTCAGAGACCGTTATGACGATTTGAAACCGGTCTTTGTCAAGGGCCAACTCCCCCAAGGCTATGTGTTGGCGGGTTTGTACCTGTGTGCGTCGACCGAAACCATCGCTGCCGCCGACGATGAAATGGCTCAGCACTTCTTTGCCCCTCCGGTCATCTCCAAAGCGTTGTCATTCATGACGACGCCACGCAACGGCGAGGCATTGCCGCTGTACCTGCTATGCGCTGACCGTGCACTGCTTTGGTATACCGTGCCCAAGACCGCGCCCGTGTCCGAATGGGCAAGGAATGTGAGCCACGATTCGGCGCGACTGCGCGATGGCTCATTAACCGTACGCGACTATGTGCGCCGGCTGGCAGCCATGGGGGAGTTGCGTATCCGGCTCACCAGTGAAATATGGGGCCGCAAGGAGCGGGTCACGACGCGATGGTGGCCCAAGCGGTCGCCGCATTCGTTCACTGCCGACCCCCATTTCCATTCATTCTGCGGGCCGTTGTTTTTTTATGCCGATGACGCAGCCCGTTACGCTCAGCGATTGATCGCGCCCTTTGCCGGTAAATCGTATTTAGGCGCGGTGTTGATGCCTGCGAAAATGACCGGGTTTGTCGCGATCGATCCCGTGGAGGACCGGTCCGGTTTTGGTAACAGTACGCTGGAGTTGCTGTTCTGGAAGGGGCATGCCGGGTTCGACGTGCCGGCTGAGAATGTGCTGCGTAATTACAAAGTTGCGGCGGTGCATGCCTTCTACAAGTCAATCCCGTCGAGGCCCAACCTCAAGCCGCTTGACCTCGTCCTGTTACCTAATTTTATCTCCCACGACGTACTGAACAGCTACCTGTCTGTGGTGCTGAGTAACCAGCCCGACGCCGGGCGTATTTACCTGTCCTGCCAGGGGGGGGCCCTACTCAAGTACATACCGGCGCTGACGGCGGCCGAGTCGATGATGCTCAGCGCCCGGCCCGCGCCTTCCCCGAGTGCGCTGGTCAGTCGTTTGAGGCGACTGGGCAGCCTGTCGGTGCTGGTCACTGATGCTTTCTGGAGAAAGCGTGGGCCGTTGGGTGATGAATGGGCAGCGATAGATCCGGATGCAGGCGAGCTCTGGTATGGCCATCAAAAAGATGAGCTTTGATGACGGCGTTTGTGCGCTTCATCGTGAACCTGAGACCGGTTGATGCTGGCCAAAAAAGCGTGACAGCACCAGGCGGTCCAGCGCCCACACGACGATCAGCGATGCACCCACCAGCGGAAAAATGATCGCCAGCCCGAGCATGATCACCATCGCGGTTTTCCATTTCGGCAGGTCATGGCGTAACGGCGGAACTCCCAGGCCACCCTGTGGCCGACGCTTCCACCAGATCACCACACCGCTGACGGCGCTGAGCAGGATCATCAGGCAGATCAGCAACACGATGATCTGGTTGATCGGGCCGAACATCTTGCCTTCGTGCAGCATCACGCCGGTTTCGGTGGCGCGGGCGACCAGGTTGTAGTGCGCCCAACGCACATCGGCGAGTACCTTGCCGGTGTACTGGTCCACATGCAGGGTGGCGTCGTTGCGCGGGTCGTTGGCGAACACCGCAAGGGTGAACACGCCTTCGGCGGTGGTAGGGAAGGTGATGCTGTAGCCGGGCTCGACCTTGCGCGCGGTGGCCAGGTCGACCACCTGTTGCAGGCGCAGGGTCGGCGCTGCCGGCGCTGAGTGCATCGCGCCGTGGTTCATGTGCTCGGCGTGGTCGCCGGACATGGGCATCGGGGTGTTTTCCAGGGCCCAGGGCACGGTCTGTTGAGTGGCGGTGTTGAGCACGCGCGCCTGTTGATCGGACTGCGGCACGTCGTTCCACATGGCCGCCGGGAATGTGTTCCACAGGTCAGCGTATTGCTTGCCCCAGAAGCCGGTCCAGGTCATGCCGCTGAGCAGCATCACCAGCAACAGTGACGCGCCCCAGAAGCCGGTGACCGCATGCATGTCGCGCCAGAACACCCGGCCACGACGGCTGAAACGCGGCCACAAAACGCCTGCCGAAGACTTGCCGCGCGGCCACCACAGGTACAGGCCCGATACCACCAGCATCACCCCCCAGCCTGCGGCGAGTTCCACCAGACGGTCGCCGACGGTACCGATCATCAGCTCGCCATGCAGCGCACGGGCGATGGCTTGCAGGTTGTATTTCGAGTCCTGCTCACCGAGCACGGTGCCGCGATACGGGTCGACGAAGACCGTTACTTCGCGGCCGCCGTTATGCATCACGAACTGCGCGCTGCTGGTGGCGTTGGCCGGCGGCAGGTATTTGCTGATTGAGCCCTGAGGGTAAGCGGCCTTGGCGCGTTGCAGTTGTTCGTCGGCGCTCAGGGCATGTTCGGCGGCTGGCACGGTGAGCAGGTTGCCGTACATCAGCGGGTCGAGCTGGGGTTTGAACAGGTAGATGATGCCGGTGAGGGCCAGCAGCACCATGAAAGGGGCGACGAAGAGGCCGGCGTAGAAGTGCCAGCGCCAGGCCAGGTTGTAAAAGGAGATTTTTTGAGTGCTCATCAGGTGCTCCGCAAAGGCTTTAAAAGTTTTTGTCAGTTGTGCCGCCTTCGCGAGCAAGCCCGCTCCTACATTTGAAATGCATTCCAACTGTGGGAGCGGGCTTGCTCGCGAGGCTTTTAGAAGCTCATGTCCACCTTGGTCCACAGGGTACGACCAGGCTCCTTGATGGCCTGCGGGTCATTGGCCGGGTAGCCGAACCCGGCGTTGCCGGCCAGGTTCAAGTGCTCGGCGTAGGCCTTGCCAAACAGGTTGTCGACGCCGGTGCTGACCTTGAAGTGCTTGTTGATGCGGTACGTCGCGTTCAACGAGAACACGCCGAAACCGCCGCTCTTGTCGAAGTCCTTACCGACCACGTTGCCCTTGTTCTGGTCGATGCGATTTTGCGCGGCGACCACGCGCCACAAGGCGCCGGCACTCCAGTCATCCTCGCTGTAGGTGAGGCCCAGACGTGCGTCCAGCGGCGGCATTTGCGGCAGCGCCTTGCCGTCGCTGCTGTTCTTGCCCCAGGCGTAGGCGAGGGTGGCGTCGGCTTTCCAGTTGCGTGTCAGCTTGTACGCCGCGCCCAGTTCGCCGCCCATGATGCGGGCGTCGACGTTGCGGGCCTGGGAAGTCGTGCCCATCATCCCTGGCCGGTAGTCGAACAGGATGAAGTCCTGCACCCGGCCGATGTAGCCCGAGGCCCAGGCTTCAAGCGCCTCGGCTTTGTATTGCGCGCCGAAGTCGAGCTGGGTGGTTTTCTCCGGCTTCACACCGTCAAAGGCATTCGCCGAACCAGCCGCGCCGGTGTTGGGGGAAAACAGCTCCCAATAATCCGCAAAACGCTCCGAGTGGCCCAGGCCCGCGTAGAGGGTGGTGGGGCTGTCGGCCAGGTCGTGTTCATAACGCACGAAGCCCGATGGCAAGGTGTCAGCGCGGGTGTCGTCGGCGGTCGGATTGGCGCGAGTGCTCATGCCGGAGCCTGTGGTTTGCCGGAAGTCCTTGGCCGAGGCACGATCCAGGCGTGCGCCAGTGATCAGGCGGTCGCGGTCGGCGGCGTACCACGTGAGTTCGCCGAACACGCCGTAGTTGTGGAAGTTGGCATCCTTGACCTTGGGCAACTCCTTGTAGGTGTCGATGCCCATGCTGCTGCGCTGGCGGTGTTCGTTGGTCTGCGCGTCCAGGCCGCTGATCAGTTGCACATCGGCCCAGCGCCAGGTGGCCTTGATCCGCGCGCCGAGGGTACGCCGGTCGACGTTGGAGGCCATCGGCCCGGCCATCATGCCGGTGCCCGACGGTGTGCGCAGGCTGTAGTTGTCCATCACGTGGTCAGCGTAGTTGTAGTAGACCTGGGCCTCGACCTTATCCAGCACCTCGCCGATGTTGGATTTTTCGAAACGCAGCCCCAGGCTTTCGCGCAGGAACTGCGAGCCGTCCATGCCGCGCCCGGCGTAGCGTGCCTCGCCATCGCCACGGCCGGCGGTGAGTTCGAGCAGCGTGTCGGCGCCGGGGGTGAAACCGACCGCTACATCACCGTTCCACTTGTCATAGCGCGAGGCGACGGTGTCGTTATTGCCGTCCTTGTAGTCATCGGCATGCGCCTGGTTGCCGACCACGCGCACATAGCCCAAAGGCCCGCCGGCAGCGGCATCGATGACCTTGTCGAAGCGTCCGTTGGCGCCGGCCAGCACACTGGCATTGAGGCGCGTGCCCAGCTCGCCGAATGTCTCCGGCTCGCGCTCGAACAACACCGTGCCGGCGGATGCGCCGGGCCCCCAGAGTACGGTTTGCGGGCCTTTGATCACGGTGAGCTTGTCGTAGGTTTCCGGCGAGATGTACGAGGTCGGCGCATCCATGCGGCCGGGGCAGGCGCCGAGCATCATGCTGCCATTGGTGAGGATATTCAGGCGTGAGCCGAACATCCCGCGTAGCACCGGGTCGCCATTGGTGCCGCCGTTGCGCACCAGCGCGAAGCCTGGGATGGTCTTGAGGTAGTCACCGCCGTCACTGGCGGGCACGGGTTGGCGCGGGTCCTTGGGGTTGGTGACCACGGTCAACGGTGAGCTGGGAGCGATTGCGGTGATCACGGTGGGGCTGAGCTCGTGCTCAGCATGCTCATCGGCATACGCCTGTGGAGCCAGGAGTGCGCCGCATAGAACGGCGAACACAGGCGTGCTTCCCAAACGGGTGTCAGCAGAAAACCTGGACATGACAAATTCCATCAATCAATCGTAAACAACACGGCCAGCAGCCTGCGGCTGTCTGTCTAAAGTCGGCCGGGGTGAAGTAACGGTGTGAAGTGCTTACGAAGCGATGGGCGGCGCGCGGCTGCGGGCGCCGGGGAAGATGCTCTGCCGGGCGTGGCCCAGGCGCGTTGCGGGGACAAGGGCGTTGGCTGGCGGCGGGGTGCCTAGGGTGACGTGGGAAACGCTGCCGGGCAGGGCGGGGCAGCTGAAGAGCAGGTCGCAATAGCCGCACTTTGCCCAGAGTGCGTGGTGTTCGTCAGGGGCCTTTTTGTGATGGGAATCGCCATGGTCGCCTGGCATCTCCATCGACATGCTCATCGACATACCGGCGTGATGATCCATCGGCATCGCTTGGGAAATCAGCGGACCGATAAAGATCATCAGCATGGCGAACAGGCTGATCCAACTGCCGCGCATTACGCGGTGGCGTGGAGACAGCCTGGCGCGAGGGGCGCCCATCTGGAGTCTGCCTATTGGGCGTGTTTATGCGCGTGTGTGGCCATTGGCGGCACTTTCTGTACCGACACTTGCACCTCGACCTTGCCGGCCTTTTCGAAGGTCAGGGTCAGCGGGAATTGCTTGCCGTCGGCCAACAGGCTGCGATCCTTAAGGCCCAGTAGCATCACGTGATACGCCATCGGCGCAAAGGTCAGCTCGCCCTTGGCGGGGACGGCGACGCTGGGCACCTGCTGCATCTTCATCAAGTCGCCCTGCATCACATGCTCATGCAGCTCGGCCTTGTCGGCCACCGGCGTCTCGACGCTGAGCAGACGGTCCGGGGTCACTCCGGTGTTATGAATCACGAAATACGCCGCGACAGTCGGCGCGTTGGGCGGCAACTCCTGGGACCAGGGGTCGCTGACCAGCAAGTCGCCGGCCTTGTAGTCATCGGCATTGGCAGCACTGAACACCGGCAGCAACAACGCGGCCAGAAGCAGGGAAGATTTAAGCATGGCAGTTCTCCAGAACGGTTCTAAACGCAGTTCACTTGCGAAGGATCAGACCGTTGGAGACGCGCGCGGGTTGAGACTCGGCCATTGCTGGCGCGGGGTAGGGTTTTGCAGCTGGGGCGGCGGCAGGCTTTGCACCGCCTCGAACCGCGTGACATACAACTGCGGCATATGCCCCGGCAACGCCACCAACGGCGCCGAGCCCGAGCAACACCAGCAATGCTGCATGGCGGAGTGATCGTCCTGTTGCGGCGCCGGAATTTCCAGCTTGCCCAGGGCGATGGTCTTCAGGCTGGCACCATTGGAGGAGCAGAAACTGCCCCACATCAAGCGTTTGATCGGATCGTCTGATTGCTGCATCGCGCTGGCCATCGGCATGGCAAAGGCGTTGAACAGCGCTGCCAGGCAGGCGATCCAAGCGATTGCAAAGCGTTGACGGGCCATGGCGGATAATCCGTAGGGTTAAACGATCAGGGGGATATTTAGCCTGATCGGTGGGGATAAGTAAAAAGTGTGGGTGTGGTTTGGTGTCGCAGTGACTGGTTACAGGATAGACGGGAACCACGGATTGCCAATTTTTGCAGATTAGGCGCGATGCTCAAGGCGCTGCGCAAACCTGTGGGAGCTTGCTTGCCTGCGATGGCATCGGGATCTGCGCATTTTTTAATGGCTTAAGAGCAATTTGTAGTGAGCGGGCTTGTCCCGCGCTGGGGACTGCGAAGCGGCCCTAAAACCTGGCATCGCGTGTTACCTGAAAAAACGCGGTGGCCTTATTGGGGCCGCTTCGCAGCCCAGCGCGGGACAAGCCCGCTCACTACATTGTGTCGACAGCGTCGACACAATGGGTGACGTAGAGTCGCAAATTATGCAGTGGGAACTCCGTGGACCTGCATATCAACACCCAGTGCTTTTCTAATCACCGCAAAAATTGCCGCGAGGTTATCCATGCTTGGATTGCCACTGGCCGACAGCATTCGGTGCAGGCTTTTACTCGGTTTGGCCGTTTCTTTCGCAAGGCCTTCAAAGCCTACTGTGGCGTTGACCAGATCACGCAGAATGACACGTGAAACTTCCGGCTCACCATTGAGAAACAACGTAGCAGCCTCATCAAGGAGAGCCTGGGCAAATTCAGGGTCGCGCTGAGCACGTTCGGCGATGGTGTGTTTGTAGCTGCGGGTGAGCGCCATGTCGGTTACCTCTGTTGTTTCAATTTCTTGTCACGCTGATGTTCATTGATCAGCGACTTCACGACTTTGATATCGCGTTTTTGACTGGACTTGTCGCCACCACCGAAAAGGATGATTAATCGGTGGGCTTCTTGTATCAGATAGATTCGCAGGCCTGGTCCCCAGTCGATGCGGTATTCGCCCAACCCATCGAACCACTTGATGTTGCTGGTGTTGCCCATTTCAAGTCGAACCAAAGCGGTGGAAACTCTGGTGGCTGCCGGCACACTCAAGGATGAAAACCACTCATTGAACGGGCTGGACTGGTTATCGCGTCGGTATTCTTCAATCTCAATCATTAGCCGTCCTGAAGGTAACAAATAGGTTACTAGTCAAGCAAGCGAGCGATCCTGACTTACCGAATGAAATTTGCCAACGCGGTGAGTGTTTCATCAGGCGACAAGAATTCCCGATCTACTTGAGCCAGCACGGGCCGCTTCAACACCAGTACCGGTACTCCGCGCTCCCGTGCCACTTCCAGCTTCGGCTCGGTCGCGGTGCTGCCGCTGTTCTTGCTGATCAGCACATCAATCTGCCGTCGCTCAAACAACGCCCGTTCGTCTTCGATCAAAAACGGCCCACGCGCCCCGATCACTTCACACCGCTCATTCCCCGGATACACCTCCAGCGCGCGCAGCGTCCAGAACTGGTCCTGCGGGATTTCATCGAGGTGTTGCAGCGGTTCGCGACCCAAGGTGAAAAGGGGGCGCTTGAAGGGCTTCAACGCTTCGATCAATTGAGCCCAATCACTGACCTCACGCCAATCATCCCCCGCCTGCGGCCGCCACGCCGGTCGGCGCAGGGCCCAACACGGTACACCGCACACCTTTGCAGCCTCGGCGGCATTGCGGCTGATCTGCGCGGCATACGGATGGGTCGCATCGAGCATCAGGCTAATCCCCTCATCCCGAACAAACTGCGCCAAACCCTCAGCGCCACCGTAACCGCCGACCCGCACTTGGCAGGTCAGGTCAGTAGGCACGCGGCCAACGCCGGCCAAACTGTAGATATGTTCCGGGCCCAAGGTCCGTGCAATGGCCAGCGCTTCAGTCACGCCGCCCAGCAGCAGGATGCGTTTCATCGCGGCTTGACCACTTCCAGCAAGGTGATCGGCAACGCCTGGCGCCACGTATCGAATTCCCCCAGCGGCTGAGCCTGAGCGACATGGATGCGCGTCAGTTCGCCGCCATGCTGGACGCGCCAGTTCATCAAGGTCATTTCACTTTGCAGGGTCACTGCGTTGGCGACCAACCGGCCGCCAGGACGCAGGTGTTGCCAGCAGGTGTCGAGCACGCCTTCGCGAGTAACGCCGCCGCCGATGAAGATGGCGTCCGGTGCTTCCAGGTCGAGCAACGCATCGGGGGCCTTGCCGCGAATCAGTTGCAGGCCGGGCACGCCAAGGGCGTCGCGGTTGTGTTCGATCAGGCCTTGGCGACCCTCGTCGGCTTCAATCGCCAGCGCACGGCAACTCGGGTGTGCACGCATCCATTCAATCCCGATGGAGCCGCTGCCCGCGCCCACATCCCACAGTAATTCGCCGGGCATCGGCGCAAGGCGGGCGAGGGTCATGGCGCGGACATCGCGTTTGGTCAGTTGGCCGTCGTGTTTGAACGCCGAATCCGGCAGGCCGGCGAGGCGCGACAGGCGGTGTGTGTCGTCAGACACCAGGCAGTCGATGGCGACGAGATTCAAATCGGCGACCGAGGTGTGCTCCCACGACTGCGCCAGCCCGTCGATACGCCGCTCATTCGCGCCGCCCAGGTGTTCAAACACAGACAAACGGCTAGGGCCGAATCCGGACTCACTCAGCAACGAGGCAATCAACGCAGGGCTACGCCCGTCATTGCTCAACACCAACACGCGCACACCACTGGCCAGATGCGCCTTCAACGCCGCCAACGGCCGCGCCACCACGGATAGCGTCACCACCTCCTGCAACGGCCAACCCAACCGCGCCGCCGCCAACGATACCGACGAAGGCGCTGGCAAAATCAGCAGCTCATCCGCCGTCACCTGTCGCGCCAAACTCGCCCCCACGCCGTAAAACATCGGGTCGCCACTGGCCAGCACACACACAGGCTCGCCTCGCCGCGCCAGCACAGGCTCCAGCGAAAACGGACTCGGCCACATTTCGCGCTCGCCACGAATGCACACCGGCAACAGGTCCAACTGGCGTTGACCCCCTATAATCCGCGAGGCGCGCAACAGGGCATGCCGGGCATTCCTGCCCAGCCCTTTGAAGCCGTCTTCACCGATGCCTACAACCGTCAGCCAGGGCGACATATGAATTCCTTGAACGACATCCGACGGGCAGGCTTTTCATGCCGCCGGACAAAGCAGGCATAATACCGCGCCTTTACCCGCGAACCGGTAGCCCCGTGAACCAGACGCCCGCTGTGAATACCTTGCGCCCCTCGGCTTGTCCGGGGTTGCTGCGTATTGTCCAGGCGCTGGACGGCGGCATTTGCCGGATCAAATTGGCTGGCGGATCAATCACCGCCGCGCAAGCCCACGCGGTCGCCGACGCGGCCCAGGCCTATGCGGGTGGGGTGATCGAGGCGACCAACCGCGCCAACCTGCAGATTCGCGGGATCGGCGCCGAGCAGGACGCGTTGATTGCCATGCTGCTGTCCGCCGATCTCGGCCCGAGCAACGCCGCCGGCGACGATGTGCGCAACCTGATGCTCAGCCCCAGCGCCGGTATCGACCCGCAGATGCTGTTCGACACCCGCCCGCTGGCCGATCAGATCCTCGCCACCCTGCAAAACCACCCACGTTTCCATGAGCTGTCGGCCAAGTTCGCTGTGCAGTTGGATGGCGCAGAGGCCCTGGCGATGCTCGAACATCACCATGACCTGTGGCTTTCGGCGTTTGTACGCGAGGGTGAGACGCTGCTCGCGTTCGGCCTGGCCGGTTGCCCGGGGCTGGATGCGCCGCTGGCGGCAGTGCCTCTGACGCAAGGCCACGCGCTGGTGGTGGCCGTGCTGGAAGTATTTTTAGACCTTGCTACCCCAGAGCAGACCCGAATGCGCCATCTGCCTGTGGATACTTTGCTGAGCCGTCTAACTCTGCCGCTGCTGCCAGTCGACAGCTTCCATCGCCCGCCCAGCGGCGCTTTGCTGCACCTCGGCACTTATCCACAAGATCAAAAAAATCAGTTCTACGTCGCCGCCATCGCACCTCTGGGTCGCCTGGACTCGACGATGCTCAACGGCGCCGCGCAACTCGCCAGCGAGTACGGCGACGGCACCTTGCGCTTCACCCCCTGGCAGGGCGTGCTACTGCCCTCCGTCGAAAAACCTCACGCCGTGACCGAACGCCTGGCGCAGTTGGGCTTTCTCTGCTCCATCGACCAACCCCTGGCGCGCATGAAAGCCTGCACCGGTTCCAGGGGGTGCGGCAAAGCCCTGGCCGACACCAAGGCTGATGCGGTGCAACTCGCCGCGCTGAAACCCGATCACGACGTGCACCTGTCCGGCTGCCCACGTTCCTGCGCCGCTGCGCACGTCGCGCCGGTGACTTTGCTGGCCGTGAGCCCCGGCCACTACGACCTCTATTTCCGCGAAGCAGCCCATCCCGGTTTCGGCCGGCTGCACGCGCGCAACCTTTCCATTGAAGCGACGGGCGCCTTGCTGCGCGCTCGCCCACGGAGCAACACCGATGATTGATTACATCCGCGACGGTCAGGAGATCTATCGCAACTCCTTCGCCATTATTCGCGCGGAAGCCAAGTTGGACCGCATCCCGGCCGACCTGGAAAAACTCGCGGTGCGCGTGATTCATGCCTGCGGCATGGTCGATGCCATCGACGGCCTGCAGTTCTCCGAAGGCGCAGGCAAGGCCGGGCGCGATGCGTTGGCCGCTGGCGCGCCGATTCTGTGTGATGCGCGGATGGTGTCCGAAGGCGTGACCCGCACGCGCCTGCCGGCCAATAACCAAGTGATCTGCACCCTGCGCGACGACAGCGTGCCGGAGCTGGCACGGGCGTTGGGCAACACCCGTTCCGCTGCCGCCCTGGAACTCTGGCGCCCGCACCTTGAAGGCAGCGTGGTGGTGATCGGCAACGCGCCGACCGCGTTGTTCTACCTGCTGGAAATGCTCGATGCCGGCGCACCGAAACCGGCGTTGATCCTCGGCTTCCCGGTAGGTTTTGTGGGCGCCGCTGAATCCAAGGCGATGCTGGCCGCCGACAGCCGCGGCGCGCCATTTGTGATCATGCAGGGCCGCCTGGGCGGCAGTGCGATGGCCGCCGCAGCGGTGAATGCCCTGGCCACGGAGGTCGAATAATGCAGGCACGCGGACGTTTGATCGGCTTGGGCGTTGGCCCCGGTGATCCCGAACTGATCACCCTCAAGGCGCTGCGCCTGCTGCGCGAATCGCCTGTCGTGGCGTACTTCGTGGCCAAGGGCAAGAAGGGCAACGCCTTCGGCATAATCGAAGATCACCTGGTGCCGCAGCAGACCCTGATGCCGCTGGTGTACCCGGTGACCACCGAAGCGCTGCCGGCGCCGATGTCCTACGAGCAAGTGATCAGCGATTTCTACGACGCCGCCAGTGCCGACGTCGCCGCGCATTTGGACGCTGGCCGCGATGTGGCGGTGATCTGCGAAGGCGACCCGTTCTTCTACGGCTCCTACATGTACCTGCACGACCGTCTCGCCGAACGCTACGAAGCGCAAGTCATCCCAGGGGTGTGCTCGATGCTAGGTGGCGCCTCGGTGCTGGGGGCGCCGTTGGTGTATCGCAACCAGAGCCTGTCGGTGTTGTCAGGCGTGTTGCCACATGACGACCTCAAGCGTCGCCTGGCGGATGCCGACGCGGCGGTGATCATGAAGCTGGGCCGTAACTTCCCCAAAGTGCGTCAGGTGCTCGCAGAGCTCGGCCTGGCCGGGCGTGCGCTGTATGTGGAGCGCGCGACCATGGCGAACCAGAAAATCGTGCCGTTGGACCAGGTGGAGCCGATGTCGTCGCCGTACTTTTCGCTGATCATCGTGCCTGGCGAACGGTGGCAAGGTTGATGCGCCCGGCGATTGTCATCCTGGGGCAGGGCAGCCTGGCCACTGCGCGCCAGATCCAGCAGGTTTACCCTGGCGCAGTGATCCACGGCTTGGCCGCACGTGTTGAAGGGGCTGACCAGGCCTATAGCGAGTTCGGCGCGACCCTGCGCCAGCTCTATCAACAAGGCACGCCGCTGATTGCCCTGTGCGCCGCCGGCATCGTCATTCGCACCCTGGCGCCATTACTGCTGGAAAAAGGCGAAGAACCCGCCGTGCTGGCCGTGGCCGAAGACGGCAGTGCTGTAGTGCCGTTGCTCGGTGGCCTTGGCGGGGTGAATGTCATGGCCCGCGAAATCGCCGCTGCCTTGAACGTTGCCGCTGCAATCACCACCAGTGGTGAGTTGCGTTTCGGCACCTGCCTGCTCAATCCGCCCGCGGGGTATGAACTGGCGGATCTGGAGCTGGGTAAGCGTTTTGTCTCGGACCTGCTGGCCGGCGAAAGCGTGCGCATCGAAGGCGCGGCGCCGTGGCTGGCGCAGGCCAACTTGCCGCAGGATCAACAGGCGCGCCTGGCGATTCTTGTGGGCAGCGCCGAGCGCACGCCGGCGGCCAATGAGTTGCTGATCTATCCGAAGAATGTATGTGTGACCTGCAAACCAGGCGCTCAGTTGGGTGAGCGTGTGCGCAGGGCATTGCATGAGGCGGGTATCGCCGTGCAATCCCTGGCCTGCTTGCTGGCCAGTGATACGCAGATGGCCGAAGCATCGTTGCATGAAGCGGCTCTGGAACTCGGCGTACCGCTGCGGTTTGCCAGCGTTACCCAGAACGCCGATATCCTCATCAACGTTGCCGAGCAACCGCTGGACTTGGCGCAAATCGGTCGCCCCCGTGGCCGACTGGCCGTGATCGGCCTGGGCCCTGGGGCTGCCGAATTGATGGTGCCGGCGGTGAAAGCCGAACTGGCGCGTTGCAGCGACGTGCTTGGCTACGAAACCTACGTGCGCATGGCCGGGCCGTTCCGCGACGATCAGGTGCAGCACTGCACCGACAACCGCGAAGAAATGCAGCGTGCGCGCCACGCCTTCGAGCTGGCCGCGCAGGGCCGTTCGGTGGTGGTGGTGTCGTCCGGCGACCCTGGCGTATTTGCCATGGCCGCCGCGGTTATCGAGGCCTTGCACGAGTCCAGCGACCCGGCCTGGCATCAGGTCGACCTGGAAATCCTGCCCGGTGTCTCGGCCTCCCTGGCCACCGCCGCCCAGGCCGGTGCGCCGTTGGGCCATGACTTCTGCGTGATGTCGTTGTCGGACAACCTAAAACCCTGGTGGATCATCGAAAAGCGCCTGGACCTGGCGTCCCAGGCCGATCTCGCCCTGGCGTTCTACAACCCGATTTCCCGTTCGCGGCCGTGGCAACTGGGGCGTGCCCTGGAAATCGTCGCGCTGCATCGCACGCCGCACACGCCGGTGGTGCTGGGCCGCGATATTGGCCGTCCGGGGCAGACTTTGCGTGTCACCACGTTGGGGCAACTGACGCCGGACCAAGTGGACATGCGCACCATGGTGCTGATCGGCTCGTCCACCACCTGCACATTCCCCCGTGCCGGTGGCGGTGAATGGGTATACACACCGCGCTGGTACGGCGAGAAAACTGCCTGCTGAAAACGGCCCGCAGGTTGCCGGAAAGCTCCGAATGATCCAGGGATTTTCCTGGCGTTGTTCGGGGCTTTTTCTTTTTTTTGCGACGACGTCTGGAAACTCACCCGTTACGCCGCGCGATTGCTGGACGCGGTGGTTTGACGAGGTGCGTCAAGGGATGTTTGTCGTCTGGCAAGCCCGTCGGTGGGTGGACTAGGGTGGACATAAGCCCCGAATTGGGGTGCTTGTGGAGAATCAAAATGGAGCGACATCACAGAAGGATCAACAGTACAAAAAGGCGCAAATTGATTGCTGCCTACAAACTGCCGGGAGCGCCAGGAACGCTGAAGGCATTGCCGCTGGACACTAGGGACGATTTCAACGCGGCGGTGGTCAACAACAGCGTGATTTCGTTTGCCGATGGCCTGTCGGGCCTGAACCGGGAATACATTCGCAAGAGCTATCTGCTGGCCAGCAGCTACGTCAGCGATGTGTTGAAAATCCAGCGCGGTACCGAGGTCTGGTACGAGGAATTTATCAAGGTGATGGTCGGTTTGGGCTGGCTGCCGGTGCGCAGCCGTTTCGAGCGGGTCTCACGTTCGGGCAAGGGGCTGACCGTGCAGTTGGCGGTGTTGAATATCATCGGCGCCATGCTGGCGTCGACGTCATTGTCGGCAGCGTTGCTCGCGGCTTTGCCTAAATTGGCCGCCGATGCATTGGAGGCATTGAAGCAGACGCCTGCGAATTTCGAGCTGTTCAAACGCAACAGCGCGGTACACCAGGGCGGTGATTTCGGCCTGGCGTCCTGTGCCGAAACAGAGGGTGAATTGATGATGGTGCTGGTGACCTACAGCACCCACAGCGTGAGTAAACAGGTAGGGCTGCCATTCCTGGAGTGGGACAGTTCTTCGTTCGAGGCCTTCAGCGGGCAGACGTGCCTGGTGCTGAATACCTCGGTGGTCAACGAAAAGACTCTCCAATTGATGCGCGAGAGCGCGGGTGACAAGGTGCAACTGGCGATCGCCAAGTACCGGATCTAGGGCACCAGGTAGCCGCGCACCCCGGTAAAGATGATTTGCGCGGCCAAGGCGCACACAAACAACCCCATCAACCGACTGACAATCTGCAAGCCCTGGTCACCGAGGATGCGTTCGATACGGTTGGACAGGTACAGCACCACGCCGACCGTGAGGCTGGCCAGGGCGATGCTGAGGATGGCGGTGAGCTTGTCATCCCAGTGCGGCTGGCTCACACCCATCACCAACAGTGCGCCAATGGTGCCGGGGCCGACGGTGAGGGGAATGGTCAGCGGTACGATGGTCACGTCCTGCTGCACGTTGTCGGTCTGCACAGCCGATTTGCCTTGGGCCATGCCCAGGGCCGAGATAAACAGCACACTGCCGGCGCCGATGCGGAAGGCGTCGACGGTGATGCCGAACACGCTGAAAATCACCCGGCCGAACAGGTAGAGCAACACGCTCGAGACCAGGGTCGCCAGCGCCACTTTCCAGGCCAGGCGCCGCCGCTCTTTGCTGGAGTACCCGCGAGTGAGGCTGATAAAGCAGGACAGCACGAAGAAAGGGCTGTAAAGCACCAGCATTTTCAGGTAGACGCTGAATAACACGTGGAGCATGTGAGTGGCTCGCGGGCGGAAAAAGTGTTGAGAGTCTATCAGGCGACAGAGACCAAATGTGGGAGTGAGCAAGCCCGCTCCTACATGGGTTCTGCATTACACGTCAGGAGGGCGCGTGCTCTAGACGCTGCTGACGCTGCGCCACCCAAAACTCCACCAACTCACGCAACTGCGACAACTCCACCGGCTTGGCCATGTGCCCGTCCATACCAGCCTGGCGTGCGCGCTCTTTATGTTCCGAAAGGATATGCGCCGTCAGCGCCACCACGGGTGTGCGAATGCGCTGGTGGCTGACTTCCCACGCACGCAGTTGCTGAGTCGCCGAGAAGCCATCGAGGATTGGCATTTCGCAGTCCATCAACACTAGGTCATAACGCTGGGCTTTCATCGCCTCCAGCGCTTCCTCGCCGTTGCTGGCGGTGTCCGGGTTGAGGTTGAGCTTGCCGAGCATGCCACGGATCACTTTAGTGGAAATGCTGTTGTCTTCGGCCACCAGGATGCGGAAATCGCTGGGTACGGTGACGGCGGCTGGTGCGCTGAGCACCGCGCGCGGTTGCACGTTGCCCTTGCTGCGCTGGGTCAGTTCATCCGCCAAGGTCGTCTTGAGTGTGTAACCGGCGACTGGCTTGGCGAGGATACGTTTGATCCCGCAATTGCGCGCGATGATCTTGCTTGGCGCATTGCTGATGCCTGTGAGCATGATCAGCAGGATGTCGTGGTTCAGGCTTGGGTCTTCCTTGATCTTTGCCGCCAGTTGCATGCCGGTCATGCCGGGCATGTTCTGGTCCAGCAGCACCACGTCGAAGTAGTCACGCAGGTGCGCCTTGGTGCGCAGTAACGCCAGGGCTTCCTTGCCCGATGGCACGGCGCTGACGTTAAGGCCCCAGGCCGAGCATTGCTGCACCAGCACTTTGCGGCAGGTGTCGTTGTCGTCCACCACCAGCACCCGCGCGCCTTTGAGCGGGCCGTCTAGGTCGGAGGTCGGGTGTTCCAGGCGTTCCGGGTCCAGCGGCAAGGTCAGCCACAGGGTGCTGCCCTGATGGCTGCCGCTCTTGATGCCGAACTCGCCGTTCATCAGCAGGATCAACTGACGGGCGATAACCAGGCCCAAGTGGCCGTTCAAGCGGGTGGCCGAGAAGAAATTCTTGCTGTGCAGTTCGCTGTGCAGAAGGGCGTCGCGCTCGGCCGCTTCCATCGGCAGGCCGCTGTCCTGGACGGCAATGCGCAGGCGTGGCGTGGTGCTGCGGTCGTCCAGGGCAACCACGATCAGCACTTCGCCTTCGTCGGTTTTTTTCAGGGCATTTTCCAGCAGGCTCAACATGGCCTGACGCAAGCGCGTCGGGTCGCCGCTGATCACGCGGGGCACCTGGGGCTGGATAAAGCTGATCAGTTCGACGTTCTGCTGTTCGGCCTTGGCGCGGAAGATGCTCAGGCAATCTTCGATCAGCGCGTTGAGGTCGAACTGCACGTCGTCCAGTTCGATCTGGCCGGACTCCAGCTTGGAGATGTCGAGGATTTCGTTGATCAGGGTAAGCAGTTCATTGCCCGCGCTGTGGATGGTTTGCACGTAGTCGCGCTGTTTCACCGACAGCGGCGTGCCCAGCAGCAGCTCGGTCATGCCTAGCACGCCGTTCATGGGTGTACGGATTTCGTGGCTGATCTTGGCCAGGAACTCGGCCTTGGCGGCGATCTCGGCATTGCTCGCTGCCAGGTCGCGACTGAGGCTGAAACGTGCCTCGACAATCGCGCGCTGGCGTTCGCCTAACGCCAGGCTCATCAACAAGCCGCTGAGGCAGATGAACGCCAGCAGCGTGACTATCAGGCCCTGGGGCGAAATCATCGTCAGGCCAAGCAGCGCCGGCAGGATGATCAGCGTACCGATGTTGAATACCACCATTGCCGCCACGAACAAGCGTGCCGGGCGGTAGCCTTTCTGCCAGTGATAGGCCGAGATAAACAGCATGCTCAAGCCAGCCAGGGCCACCAGCGCGTACGTGATGATGTTCAGCGGCAGGGTGTTGACGAACAACAGCAGCAGGCCGCACAGCACGATGATCAGGATATCGGCCATCAACAGCTTGTTCAGTGGATGTGGGCCCAGAGGCATGAAGAAACGGTAGGCGAACATCAGCCCGCAGGGCGCGGTCAGTAGCAACGCCAGGTAGGCGCCCGGTGTCTGGATTGCATGCCAGTTCGGCAGCCATGGGCCCAACAGGTTCAGCAATAGCGCCAGGCTGAGCATCAACAGCGCTTCGCAGGCCGCCAGCCACAGGCTGCTGCGCGATCGGTGGTAGGCGAAGCGCGTGAGGTTGTGCAGGATCAGCATCAGCAGGCAGCCGAACAATAGCCCGTAGATCAGCGTCTGGGTCTGGTCGGCGGCGGCGAGCACAGCCGGTTCCAGGGTGATATACGGGCGCAGTTCGTGCTCCGAGACCAGGCGCAGGTAAACCTCTAACGGTTTCTGGCTCTGGGGCATCGGCAGCATGAAGTCGCTGCTGGGCAACGGCCGCTCAGTCTGGGGCTGGCGCGTGCCGGTGCTCTGTTGTTCCACCAGGGTATCGCCGTCCAGTACATAGAGGTTCAGGTGGGACAAATCCGGGGCAAATACCCGCAGCACTTGCTCGTGCTTGCCGGGTTGCAACTTAAAACGTATCCACAGCGCGCCGTTCGGTTGCGCGGCGCTAATGCGGTCCAGTTCGATGGGGCTGAATTGATTGGTGTAGCGTGGGGAGCGGATGTCGCTGAGCTGCAGGTCGGCCTGTTCATCAAGCAATACTGCCCAGCCACTGCCTTGCGCGGCGGCCTGGGCCGGGAACAGGCAGAGCAGCGTCAGCAGGCTGACAGTAAAACCTATGGCGATCCTGAGCCAGCGCACGGCGAAATCCCTTCGTAGGTTGAGGCACGTCGTAACTATGCGCGGGGAGGCCTGTATACGGCAAGGGCCTGAGGCCCTTGCCTAGCCGAACGGATAGCTACTGACGTCGGCTGCTTAGCTGTTTTCGCCACGTTCGCGGGCGATGGCGCGGTAGCCGATGTCCTTGCGGTAGAAGCAGCCTTTCCAATCGATTTTCGCGGCCAGCTTATACGCTTGCTGCTGCGCGGCGTCGACACTGGCGCCCATGGCGGTGGCGCACAACACACGGCCACCGGCGGTCACGACCTGGCCATCCTTCAGCGCGGTGCCCGCATGGAACACCTTGCCTTCCAGCGTAGCTGCAGCGTCGAGGCCTTCGATGACGTCGCCCTTGGCGTAGTCGGCAGGGTAACCACCGGCCGCCAGCACAATGCCAACGCTCGGACGTGGGTCCCACTGCGCTTCAACCTTGTCCAGGGCCTGGGCCAGGGCGGCTTCCACCAACAGCACCAGGCTCGATTGCAGGCGCAGCATCACCGGTTGGGTTTCCGGGTCGCCAAAGCGGCAGTTGAACTCGATGACTTTCGGGTTGCCGGCTTTGTCGATCATCAAACCGGCGTACAGGAAGCCGGTGTAGACATTGCCCTCATCGGCCATGCCACGCACGGTTGGCCAGATCACCAGGTCCATCACGCGCTTGTGCACGTCGGCGGTGACGACCGGGGCAGGGGAGTAGGCACCCATGCCGCCGGTGTTCGGGCCGCTGTCGCCGTCGCCGACGCGTTTATGGTCCTGGCTGGTGGCCATCGGCAATACGTTCTTGCCGTCTACCATCACGATAAAGCTGGCTTCTTCGCCGTCGAGGAACTCCTCGATCACCACGCGGGAACCTGCGTCACCGAAAGCGTTGCCGGCGAGCATATCGCGCACGGCGTCTTCGGCTTCTTGCAGGGTCATGGCGACGATCACGCCTTTACCAGCGGCCAGGCCATCGGCCTTGATCACGATTGGCGCACCTTTTTCACGCAGGTAAGCCAGGGCCGGCTCGATCTCGGTGAAGTTCTGGTAGTCGGCGGTCGGGATCTTGTGGCGCGCCAGGAAATCCTTGGTGAACGCCTTGGAGCCTTCCAGCTGGGCAGCGCCGGCGGTTGGGCCGAAGCAGTCCAGGCCACGGCTGCGGAACAGGTCCACCACGCCGGCAACCAATGGGACTTCCGGACCGACGATGGTCAGGGACACATTCTTTTCAGCAAAGTCGGCCAGTTGCTCAAGGGCGAGCACGTCGATAGCAACGTTCTCGCACTTGGCTTCAATGGCGGTGCCGGCGTTGCCGGGTGCAACGAACACTTTCTGGACGCGCGGGTCCTGGGCAACTTTCCAGGCCAGGGCGTGTTCACGGCCACCGCTGCCAATGATAAGGACGTTCAAGTCAGACTCCTTCGGAGGAAGTTACAAGCTGCAAGCTACAAGTTAAGAGCAATCTGCATTGCTCTGAAGTGCAGCATGCGACTTTGAATTTTAGAGGCTGCAAGCAAGATCAAAAGCGGCAAAGTCCTGCTTTTACTTGTCGCTTGCAGCTTGAAACTTGCCGCTCCACGCTAGTGGATTAGTGACGGAAATGGCGCATGCCGGTGAAGACCATGGCGATGCCGGCTTCGTCAGCGGCAGCGATGACTTCAGCATCACGCATCGAACCACCCGGCTGGATGACGGCGGTAACGCCGGCTTTTGCGGCATTGTCCAGGCCATCACGGAACGGGAAGAACGCATCGGAAGCCATTACCGAACCCACGACCTGCAAACCGGCGTGTTCAGCCTTGATCGCGGCGATACGCGCCGAGTTCACGCGGCTCATCTGGCCGGCGCCGACGCCGATGGTCTGGCGGTTCTTGGCGTAGACGATGGCGTTGGATTTAACGTACTTGGCCACTTTCCAGGCGAAGATCAGGTCGTTGATCTCTTGCTCGGTCGGTGCGCGCTTGGTCACCACTTTCAGGTCTTCGCTGCCGATCATGCCGATGTCGCGGCTCTGGACCAGCAGACCCCCGTTGACGCGCTTGTAGTCCCAGGCAGCGGCGCGGTCAGCCGACCACTCGCCGCAGGCCAGCAGGCGCACATTGGCCTTGGCGGCGACGATGGCGCGGGCTTCTTCGCTGACGCTTGGCGCGATGATCACTTCGACGAACTGACGCTCGACGATCGCCTTGGCGGTCTCGGCATCCAGTTCACGGTTGAAGGCGATGATGCCACCGAAGGCCGATTCGGTGTCGGTGGCGTAGGCCAGTTCGTAGGCCTGGCGAATGCCGCCTTCAGCGTCCGGGCTCACGGCCACGCCGCACGGGTTGGCGTGCTTGACGATCACGCAGGCCGGTTTGACGAAGCTTTTCACGCATTCCAGCGCGGCGTCGGTGTCGGCCACGTTGTTGTAGGACAGCTCTTTACCTTGCAGTTGGGTCGCGGTGGCGATGCCGACTTCGGCCGGTTTTGCCTCAACGTAGAACGCCGCGCTCTGGTGCGGGTTCTCGCCGTAGCGCATTTCCTGGGCCTTGATGAACTGGCTGTTGAAGGTGCGCGGGAACTGGCTGCGGCCTTCGGTCGAGAGTGTTTCAGCGGCCTGGTTCACGGTGCCCATGTAGTTGGCGATCATGCCGTCGTAGGCGGCGGTGTGTTCGAACGCCTTGAGCATCAGGTCGAAACGCTGGGCGTAGGTCAGGCCACCGGCTTTCAGGCTTTCTAGCACCTGGGCGTAGTCGCTGGCGTTAACCACGATGGCCACGTCTTTGTGGTTCTTGGCCGCCGAGCGCACCATGGTTGGGCCGCCGATATCGATGTTTTCGATAGCGGTCGGCAGGTCGCAGCCTGGCTTGTTGATGGTGGCTTCGAACGGGTAGAGGTTAACGGCCACCAGGTCGATCGGCTTGATGCCGTGCTCGGTCATGATTGAGTCGTCGATACCGCGACGGCCGAGAATGCCGCCGTGGATTTTCGGGTGCAGGGTCTTGACCCGACCGTCCATCATTTCTGCGAAACCGGTGTAGTCCGCCACTTCCACTGCGGCCACGCCGTTGTCCTGCAGCAGTTTGAAGGTCCCGCCCGTGGAGAGGATTTCCACACCCAGGGCTTCCAGCTCCCGGGCAAATTCGAGGATCCCGGTCTTGTCGGAAACACTGATCAAGGCGCGGCGGATCGGCAGGCGGGTAGTCTGGTCGGTCATTTCAATTTCCATCAAAAGCAAAGGAGTCAGCAAAAAAGGCGACCGGTTTTACGCGGGCGCCTTTCTGTTTGGATTGAATGCTTACAGCAAATCGTATTGTTTGAGCTTTTTGCGCAAGGTGCCACGGTTGAGGCCCAGCAACTCACTGGCTTTGGTCTGGTTGCCCTTGACGTAGTTCATCACGCTTTCGAGCAAGGGCGCCTCGACTTCGGAGAGCACCAGGTTGTACACGTCCGTGACGGAAGCGCCCTCAAGGTGGGCGAAATAATTGTGCAGCGCCTTCTCGACACTCCCGCGAAGGGTTTGGCCTTCTTCGCTCGGCGTGTTGAGGTGCTGTTTCAAATTGACGTTGTCGCTCACGGGTGTTGTTCCACTCACTAAAGTCTCGGTCATCATCGTCATGCGGCCACCCCCTTTGCATCCCCTGTTTCCAGGCTGTTGTCACGTTCGGCGAAGAACTCACGAACGGTGGCGACCTGTGCCTGCGTTTCATCCAAACGATTGAACTGGGCGCGAAACTCCTTGGCGCCCGGCAAGGTTGCGAGATACCAGCCGACATGCTTGCGAGCAATGCGCACGCCCATCACGTCTCCGTAGAAGACGTGCAGGGCATTCAAATGCTCTAGCAGAATACGTTCCACCTCGACCAACCCTGGCGCCGGTAACACTTCGCCGGTACGCAGGAAATGCTCGATCTCACGAAAAATCCACGGACGCCCCTGGGCGGCCCGGCCAATCAACAAACCATCGGCGCCGGTTGCGTGCAGTACGCGCCGGGCTTTCTCGGCTGAGTCGATGTCGCCATTGGCAAACACCGGCATCGACACCGCCTGCTTGATCGCAGCAATGGTGTCGTACTCGGCTTCACCGGTGTAAAGGTCGGCGCGGGTGCGGCCATGCACCGCCAGCGCTGTAATTCCTGCCTGTTCGGCGATCTTCGCCACCGTCAGGCCGTTCTTGTTATCCCGGTCCCAACCGGTACGAATCTTCAGGGTGACCGGCACATCCACTGCGGCGATAACGGCCTGCAGGATCTCGGCAACCAACTGCTCATCTTTCAATAGCGCGGAACCGGCGGCCTTGTTGCAGACCTTCTTGGCCGGGCAGCCCATGTTGATATCGATGATCTGCGCCCCCAACTCCACGTTGGCCCGGGCCGCATCCGCGAGCATCTGTGCATCTCCCCCGGCGATCTGTACCGAGCGTGGCTCGGGATCACCTTCGTGGATCATGCGCATCCGCGATTTGCGGGTGTTCCACAAGCTCATGTCGCTGGTGACCATTTCCGAGACTACTAGACCCGCGCCCAAACGTTTGCACAGCTGACGAAAGGGCTGGTCAGTGACGCCCGCCATCGGGGCGAGAATCAAGCCGTTCTGCAATGTGTATGGGCCGATGCGTACCGCCGACATAGGACTTCCCTGTTGTGGGGCCGGATCATTAGAGTTCGAAAAAGGGTTGGCATGATACCCGCTCTCGATGACTGGATAAAGGCTGAATTGGATAAAATCTGAACAGTTATTTTCTTATCGCCACCGGTTTGGTTGCCGATGGTCCAGCCATTCAATCCAAGATGCGGGCCTTGATTTACTCGGGCGAGTGAAAGCTCAGGCTGTAATTCACGGCTTTATTGCCCGGATCGAGGATGTCCAGGGAGATATGAATCGGGACCTGCGATGGCATTTCGCTAACGCCGGCCAATTCGCCGCTGAGGTATTCGGCGGGTTTGAAGCGACGACTGGCAATCAGGCCGCCGTTCAAGTCGGCAAAACGCAGCTCCAGCAGCGGGAAGGGCTGGGAGAACATCGCGCGGTTGTAGATGATCGCGTCCACTACCAGCGCCCCGGCGAAGTCCGGATGGCTGCGCACCACCAGGTTGCTGCTCTTGATATGGGCAATATCGACCCGCGACGGCACGGTGCAGCCCAGTGTAGGGCACAGTTCCTGGAACCAGGGGCGATAGGCGTCCTGGCGGGCCAGATCGTCGAATTGGTAGGCGATGTACTGGCCTGCGAGACTGGCGGCAGCGATCAGTACCAGCAACAGCCAGATCAGGCGACGGCCCAGGCTGGCCGGACGCTTTTGCGCGTAGAGGTGCAGCGGGTCGTCTTCGAGATCCAGCAGTTGGTCGTCGTGCACACTCGTTTCGGCGCGCGGGCGCTTGCGCCGGGGTTTGGGGCGTTCTTCGGGTTCAACGTCATCGGCCGACTGGGTCAATGGCGTGAACGGCGGATCGGTATCGTCATTTTCTGGCGTTGAACGCAGTGGCGGTTCATCGTCGATATCGTCGGTGTGGAGCGACATGGACGGTTCGGTGCGCAGCTTGGTCGCAGGTGCGTTCGTCGGCTCGGCTTTGGCTTCAGTGCTTTGGCCGCGCTCTTCAGGCGGTTCGCTGAACAGGCTGGCGGCCCATTTTTCTTCTTCGGTTTTAACCGTGTCGCGGCTGGCGCTGAAGGATTCTTCTTTTTGGTGACGCTCGGCGCCGGGCTGGCGACGTTCTGCACCCGCCGGCAGCGTGTGCTGAATCTCGCGACGTTCCAGCTTGGCCAGTTCTTCGTCCAGGTCAAGGTTGTCCAGGTCGAGCTCTTCGGCGGCCCACTGCTTCTGGCTGATTGCCCGCGGTGCCTCAAGTGTGATGTCTGGAACAGGCTCGGCAGCAGGCAGATCAGGCTGCGGCGCCGGCACTGGGCCGCGCTGCTCCAGCAACTGGCGAGCCGCATTGAACACTTGCAGGCACGAGCCGCAGCGCACCACGCCGCGGGCCACGCTCAATTGGGCGTGGTTGACGCGAAAACGCGCTTGGCAATGCGGGCACTGGGTGACGAAACTGTCGGTCATGCGGCCATCCGATTCAGGCAAGCGCTCATTCTAGCGCCGACGACCACTGATGCGTACCCAGCCATCACGGTTAGCGATGGGGTCCAGTTCGAAATCCCGCGCGTAGGCAGCGGCGACGTCTTCGCCTTGCTCAGCGAGGATGCCCGACAGCGCCAGGCGGCCGCCCGGCTTGACCAGGCTGGACAGCTGCGGCGCCAGGGACACCAGCGGCCCGGCGAGAATGTTCGCCACGAGCACATCGGCCTGCACCTGGGGCAATTGCTCTGGCAGGTAGAGCGGGAATTTGCTTTCAGCAATGTTGTTGCGTCCGGCGTTATCGCGGGAGGCTTCCAGGGCCTGTACGTCGATATCGGTGCCCACAGCTTCCTTTGCGCCGAGCAGCAGGGCGGCAATCGCCAGGATGCCCGAGCCGCAGCCGAAGTCCAGCACGTGGCTGTCGGTCAGGTCCTGGCCGTCCAGCCATTCCAGGCACAGTGCGGTGGTCGGGTGGGTGCCGGTGCCGAACGCCAGGCCCGGGTCCAGCAGCAGGTTGACGGCATCCGGCTCAGGCGCGGCGTGCCAGCTTGGCACGATCCACAGGCGCTGGCCGAAACGCATCGGCTGGAAGTTGTCCATCCAGCTGCGTTCCCAGTCCTGGTCTTCGATCACTTCGCTGTGATGCTCCGGCAATGGGCCGCCGGTGAGCAATTCCATGTGGGCCAGCACGGCGGCAGCGTCGGTGCCGTCTTCGAACAGGGCCAGCAAATGGGTGTGGGACCACAGCGGGGTGGTGTTGAGTTCGGGTTCGAAGATCGGTTGGTCTTCGGCGTCCATGAAGGTGACCGAGACAGCGCCCACTTCGAGGAAAGCGTCTTCATAGGTTTCGGCTTGTTCTGGGCTGATGGCGAGACGGACTTGCAGCCAAGGCATGGCGGGCACCTTTGAGAAAATGAGTGTGCAGCGGGGTGGGGCTGCGAAAGGGCGCAAGTTTACGCGAGCGGCGGGCAGAAGACGACACCACTGACTGCACTGCGTTCAAATGTGGGTCCACAAAATCCAGGTGATCCAGAAACAACAAAACCGCCCGAAGGCGGCTTTGTTGGGTGGAGCACTTACTGGTTGGCCAGCTTGTGTTCCAGGTAGTGAATGTTCACACCACCCTCGCAGAAGCCTTCATCGCGAACCAGGTCCCGGTGCAGCGGGATGTTGGTCTTGATGCCGTCGACCACGATTTCGTCCAGGGCGTTACGCATACGGGCCATAGCCTCGTCGCGGGTAGCGCCCCAGGTGATCAGCTTGCCGATCAGCGAGTCGTAGTTGGACGGAACCTTGTAGCCGCTGTACAGGTGCGAATCGACGCGAACGCCGTTGCCGCCTGGCGCATGGAAATGCTTGACCAGGCCTGGACTTGGCATAAAGGTTTTCGGGTCTTCGGCGTTGATCCGGCACTCCAGGGAGTGGCCGTGGATCTTCACGTCGTCCTGTGTGAAAGACAGCACGTTGCCAGCGGCGATGCTGAGCATCTCCTTGACGATGTCGATACCGGTGACCATCTCCGAAACCGGGTGCTCTACCTGCACACGAGTGTTCATCTCGATGAAGTAGAAACGACCGTTCTCGTAGAGGAACTCGAAGGTACCGGCGCCACGGTAGTTGATGTCGATGCACGCCTTGACGCAGCGAGCCAGCACTTCCGCGCGGGCTTTCTCGTCCAGACCCGGTGCCGGCGCTTCTTCCAGCACCTTCTGGTGACGACGTTGCAGGGAGCAATCGCGGTCGCCCAGGTGGATGGCGTGGCCCTGGCCGTCGGACAGTACCTGCACTTCCACGTGACGTGGGTTGGTCAGGTACTTTTCCAGGTAGACCATTGGGTTGCCGAACCAGGCGCCCGCTTCGGAGCGCGTCTGCTTGGCGGCCTCGATCAGGTCTTCTTCCTTGTGCACCACGCGCATGCCGCGACCACCACCGCCACCGGCGGCCTTGATGATTACCGGGTAACCGACTTCGCGACCAATGCGCAGAGCGGTTTCCTCGTCTTCAGGCAGCGGGCCGTCGGAGCCAGGAACGGTGGGCACGCCGGCCGCGATCATGGCGTCCTTGGCTGAGACCTTGTCACCCATCAGGCGAATGGTGTCGGCTTTCGGGCCGATGAAGGCGAAGCCGGATTTTTCCACTTGTTCGGCGAAATCGGCGTTTTCCGCGAGGAAGCCGTAACCCGGGTGGATGCCATCAGCGCCGGTCACTTCAGCGGCCGCGATGATGTTCGAGACTTTCAGGTACGAGTTCGTGGCCAGTGGCGGGCCGATGCAGATGCTTTCGTCCGCCAGTTTCACGTGCATCAATTCGGTATCGGCCGTCGAGTAAACAGCGACGGTCTTGATGCCCTCTTCCTTACAGGCGCGCAGGATACGCAGCGCGATCTCGCCGCGGTTAGCGATCAGGACTTTTTGCAGTTTCTTCGCAGGTTTCAACATCGAAGGCGCTCCGCGGTTCAAACGATGGTGAACAGCGGCTGGTCGTACTCAACCGGCTGACCGTTTTCTACCAGGATGGATTCGATGACGCCGGCTTTCTCAGCGGTGATGTGGTTCATCATCTTCATCGCTTCAACGATGCAGATGGTGTCGCCCACTTTCACCGTCTTGCCGACTTCAACGAAGGCTGGCGAAGTGGGTGCCGGGGTGCGGTAGAAAGTACCGACCATTGGCGACTTGACCACGAAACCGTTCAGCGCAGGCGCTGCGGGTGCTGCAGGTGCGGCGGCAGCAGGTGCGGCGGCCGGAGCAGCAGCGGCCGGAGCCGGCGCTTGCATCTGTGGCGCGTAGAACTGTTGGGCTGGCGTCTTGCTGTGACGGCTGATCCGTACGGACTCTTCGCCTTCCTTGATTTCCAGCTCGTCGATACCGGATTCTTCCAGCAGCTCGATCAGTTTCTTAACTTTACGGATATCCATGAATCATCAACTCCCAAGGGTCGGTCAGGGGCGCTTGGCCGGTTGTTCAAGCTGTTCCAGGGCGGCCTCCAGGGCCAGTCGGTAACCGCTGGCGCCAAGGCCGCAGATCACTCCTACCGCTACGTCGGAGAAGTAAGAGTGATGGCGGAAAGGTTCACGTTTGTGCACGTTCGACAAATGCACTTCGATGAATGGGATGCTCACCGCCAGCAGCGCGTCACGTAATGCAACGCTTGTGTGCGTAAAAGCGGCGGGATTGATCAGGATAAAGTCCACGCCTTCGCCGCGCGCGGCATGGATGCGATCAATCAATTCGTACTCGGCATTGCTTTGCAGGTAGAGCAGATGGTGGCCGGCTTCACGCGCCCTGCGCTCAAGATCGAGGTTGATCTGATCCAGGGTAACTGCCCCGTAGACGCCCGGTTCACGGGTGCCGAGCAGGTTCAGGTTGGGTCCGTGAAGAACCAGTAAGGTCGCCATCGGCTGTTCCTTGTTATTGATGTGAGTACGGCAGAACCCGGCGACTATGCCGCAAAGCCTTTGTGACTGTCCAGTTCTATGCAGTAGGCAGCACGATTAGCGAGGATAGCGAAAAGTATGTGACCAAGTAGTGGGTTCTGGTCATTGATAATACGGTTCTGAGTGCACTGAAGATCAAATGTGGGAGGGAGCAAGCCCGCACACATTTCTGATCTCCATATGATTTTGGATCGTCGTGAGGCGGGAGATCGGATTAGACACGGAAGGCTTGCACCGCAGTATTGAGCTGCCCACCGAGGACCAACAAGTGCTCGCCCTGGCGGCGTCCCTGACCAATGCGCAGCAAGTTATCCTCACCCATCTGATGAATCCGCTCGCTGTTATCGCGAATCTCACTCACGGCCCCACTCTGCTGCGCCGTCACATCGGCGATGCGCACGGCGGTGTCGGAAATGGTCTGGATCGCGCCGACGATCTCATCCAGTGCTCCGTCCGCCGCCTGGGCCTGCTGGGCGGTGGCTTCGGCGTGTTCGACCTGGGCGCGCATGCCTTGCACGGATTGATGGGCGGCGCTTTGCAGGCCGGCAATCAGGGTCTGGATCTGCGCCGTGGCGCCAGCGGTGCGTTGAGCCAGGGAGCGGACTTCGTCGGCGACTACGGCAAAACCACGTCCGGCTTCACCGGCACGGGCGGCCTCGATGGCGGCGTTGAGGGCCAGCAGATTGGTCTGGTCGGCAATCGCGCGAATCACCGTGAGCACGCCGCCGATGGTGGCGGATTCTTCGGCGAGTTTTTCGATCATCTGCGCGTTTTGCTGCACTTCACCCACCAGGGCGTGCAGCCCGGTCAGGCTCAGGCCGATCACGCGTTGGCCTTGCTCTACCGCTTGGCCGGCACTGCGACTGGCGTCCGCGGCCTGGCTGGCATCGCCGGCGACTTGCTGGATGGTCGCTTCCAGTTCCCCCAGCGAGTCGCGGATCTGCGCGGTATCGCCGGCTTGGCGTTCGGCGCCGTCATGCAGGCCGCTGCTCAGTTCGGCAAGGGCGCGGCTGCTGCCGGCAACTTCCTCGGCGTTGCCGCGAATAGTGCCCACCAGGTCCACCAGGTAGGCGCGCAGACGGTTCAAGGAGGCTTCGATATCGTGCAGCTCGCGGTTGGTCTTGCCCAAGGCAATCGGCTGGCTGAAGTCGCCTTCGGCCCAGGTCGATAAGGCCGGTGCCAAGTTGGTCAGCACCCGCGCCAGGCGGCGTTGCAAGGTGTCGATCAACAGCGCGATCAGCAGGATCAGGCCGATCATCACGCCTTGCAGCAGGCGCACTTCGCCCTGGATCTTGCCGTGCTGCGCGCGCACCACGGGCTCCAGACCGGCGATGGCTTGCTGCACGGCGTTGATTTTCAGGTGGGTAGCGGCGGCCAGTTCGGCGCGTTGCTGGATCTGTTCGCGAGTGCGCTTGAGTTCAGCAGGGTAGCGTTTCAGCAGGCTATTGAGTTCGCGCTTGAGGTCGACGCCGGTGTCCTGTGCTTCAGTTTTTTCAGTGTTTTCCAGGCCCATCAGCGCGGAAAAATCATCCGCGCTGGATTCGGCGCTGGCCTTCACGCCCAACAGCGGCAGTTGTTCCAGCACATCCGCCTGGCTGCGGATATTGCCGACTTCGCGCTCCACATCATCAGCCAGTTCCGCGCGCCCGCTGCTCACCAGTTTGTCGCGGGCCAGCGACAGTTTGGCCAGATGCTGGGACGCCGCCAGCAGTGGCGGCAGGTAACGTGCGGCCTCTGCAGAGTTGACGCCGATGGCGTACTGGCTCAGTTGCTCCAGGTTCGCGCCGAGTTCGCGCTCGGCTTGCAGCAGCAGGGCCTGTGGGTCACCCGCTAATTTGCCGGCGGCGAGCAGGTCGGTCTTGCTGAAGGCATCCAGGTCCACCAGGCTGGGGCGCACGTTTTGCGCCAGGTCGACGGGCAGTTGATCCAGATCCAGCAACAGGCTTTCCAGGCTCTGGCTGGCGCTGCTCAGGCGCAGGGCGTCGCCGCTGGCCATGTAATCGTCAATATTGCGCGCGGCCTGGTTCTGAAATGCCTGCGACAGGCCCAGGTAGCGCTCCATCAATAAATACGGCCGTTCCAAAGCGCGCTGCGACCACCACAGCGTCGCCCCGAGCGCCAGGCACACGGCCACCAGAAGAAGGGTATTGAGATTGGTCAGCAGCTTCAGGCGCATGCGTGGTTTCAACCGACAGCAAAAGATAAGTGCCTGAAGTTATTGCGTTTCTATTACAGCGTTATGACTGAATTGGTGAATTCAGGTGAAAAGATGGCACTTTGCCTTGGCGTGTGCGTCCCTTGCACGCGGTTACGCCCGGCATTCTTGGCACGGTACAGCGCTTCATCGGCCTGGGCGGCCATCATCAGGCTGTCGGAACCGTCGCCCAGTTCCACCAGCCCTGCACTGAAGGTGCACCACAAATCCTCGGGCTGGGCCGGGTAGTGGATTTCCGCAAAGCGCTCACGGATTTCATCCAGCACCTTGCAGGCCGATTCCAGGTCGGTGTCTGGCATCACGATGGCGAATTCTTCGCCGCCGTAGCGCCCGATGTAGTCGGTCTTGCGCAGTCGCTGCTTGAGAAACAGCGCCAGGCTCTTGATCACTCGGTCGCCCATGGGGTGGCCGTGGCTGTCATTGACCCGCTTGAAGTGGTCGATATCGAGCATGGCAAAGCTCAGCGGCTTGTTTTCGCGGCGCGCGCGGAAGCTGCAGTCTTCGAGCAATTGCAGGATATGGGTGTGGTTGTACAGGCCGGTCAGGCTGTCGCGCACCATCCGTGCCTTGAGGTTGCGCGCACGTGCCGCGCGGTTGCGCACGGTGGTGATCAGGTGGCGCGGCTTGATCGGCTTGGTGAGGAAGTCGTCGCCGCCTTCACTCATGGCGTCCAGTTGCTTGTCCAGGTCGTCCTCGGCCGAAAGGTAAATGATCGGCACGCTGACGTAGCGGTCGTTGTGCCGGATGACCTTGGCCAGTTCGGTACCGGTACAGGCGGGCATGTACATGTCGAGGATGATCAGGTCCGGTTGGAAATCCGCCAGCTCGGCCATGGCCTGGATCGGTTCGATCAGCGTGCGGGTGACGATGCCTGCACTGTTGAGCAGCCGCTCGGTGTGCAGTGCCTGCGCCCGCGAGTCATCGATGATCAGCACTTTATACGGCTCGTACTGGGCGACGCAGGTCAGTACTTCGATTTTTTCCAGCAGGCTGGAGGCTTCCAGGGTGCCGGTAAGAAATTCCTGGCCCCCGGCGCGCACGGCGGCCAGGCGAGTCGGCGTATCGGTTTCGTGCAGGCTGAAAAACAGCAGCGGCAGCTTGTGCTCCAGGCCTTCCTGGGCTTCGGCGGCAAGCTTGAGCCCCAGCCCTGCGCCGCAGAAATCCACATCCATCACAATCGCCGAAGGCAAGCGCTCGGCCATCGACGCGCGAAATGCCGCCACGCTGTCGAGGGATTGGGCGCTCATGCCAAAGAATTCCAGTTGCTTGGCCAGGCGCTCGGCGCGATCGTGATCGGCCAGCATCACGTAGATTGGCTTGCGCATCGGCGGCAGGAAGGTGTGTTCGAACTGGTCGCCCTGGCGCAGTCCAGTGCGCGACAGGCGCTGCATCAAGCGGTTGAGTTCGGTGATCAGTTGGCTGCTCAGGCGGCCACGGTTGTCGTCCACCGCTTTGAGTGATTCGCCGATATGCCGCGCCAATTGGCCGTGCTCGGGTTGTTCGAAGCGCTCGGCAAAGCGCAGCAGGCGCAAATTGGCTTCGCTGAGTTCGCAGAGGTCGGCGCTGGACCATTCGCTGCGTTGCAGGCGCTGCCAGATCTCAAGAATTTGACGTGCCTGATGAATTACCCGCTGGGCAAAATGCTGCTTGAGACGCTCACGGCTGGGGTCTTCTGGCTCGGTCATATCCTGACTACTAGTTAGGGGGCACGCTGAGGTCCAATAATGGCTCTATGCTAGCACTATCTTTCCGATGGAATGAGTGTCTTGCGTCAATAAACTGCTCTTCCCTGATAGTCATTTGCTGACCCAGTGGTCGCGCAGCGGAAAAAGCGTGCATCCTTTATAGTCGAACTCTCCCTGTTCGCCAGTTTGGCGAAAAGCCCCGCATGGGCGGGCACGATGGGGTAGGGTTGTGGTCGGAGTGTTTGAACGCACGCCATCAATTCAAGTGCATGAACTCAAGTGATTGAAAGGATATCGCCATGCTGGACTGGAAAAACCGTGCAGGCAGCGCCAAAGGCCCTGCGCCTGAGCCCAAGTCGGCCAACCGCAGCTACTTCCGTACGCTGCTGCTGAGCCGGGCGTTGCTGAGCGTCCTCTGCCTGTACCTGTTGGTCACCGGCGCGCTTGGCTGGTACTGGAGCGAAGAGCCGGCGCTGTTTCCGGTCCAGCAAAATGCGCAGATTGCGGCCGAAAAAGACGGCAAGCAGATGGTGTTAGGGTTTACGACCGTCGAAACCCTCAAGACCGTAGCCGGCACCTTGCTGAACAAGCCGGGTGGCTACATTTCCAATGACCGCTTCCCGCCTGGCCTTTGGATGGACAACATGCCGAGTTGGGAATATGGCGTGCTGGTGCAGGTGCGCGACCTGACGCGCGCTCTGCGTAAGGACTTCGCCCGTTCCCAGTCGCAGTCGGCCGAAGACGCCGATTTGGCCAAGGCCGAGCCGCGCTTCAACTTCGGCAATAAGAGCTGGGTGCTGCCGTCCAGTGAGTCGGAGTACCAAGAAGGCATCAACTCTCTGAGCCGTTATGAAACACGTCTGTCTGACCCGAATCAGCGCGGTGCGCTGTTCTATGCCCGTGCCGACAACCTGAACAACTGGCTGGGCGACGTCGCGACCCGCTTGGGTTCGCTGTCGCAACGCCTGTCGGCCAGTGTGGGTCGGGTGAAATTGAACACCGCTCTGAAAACCGAGGCCCTGGCGCCGGGTCAAGTACCGCAGGTCGATGAAGAAGTGGTGGAAACCCCATGGATGCAGATCGATAACGTGTTCTACGAGGCTCGCGGTCAAGCTTGGGCCCTGTCCCACCTGCTGCGTGCCATCGAAGTCGACTTCGCCGACGTGCTGGCCAAGAAAAACGCCACCGTCAGCGTGCGCCAGATCATCCGTGAGCTGGAAGCTTCGCAGGAACCGGTTTGGAGTCCTATGATCCTTAATGGCAGTGGCTTCGGGGTACTGGCGAACCACTCGCTCGTCATGGCCAACTACATTTCCCGGGCAAACGCTGCAGTGATCGACTTGCGTCAGCTCCTCAACCAGGGTTGATGATGGACGCTATTCAAAAGGAGGCCGCGCACCGTGCGGCGTCCGATGCTGAACTGATCTGCTGGGTCGACGAGCAGGACAACCTGCTCGGCACCCTTGTCAGGTCCGATTTGCGCCAACGCGGCCTAATCGGCCGGTGCACCTTTATCTTTCTGTTTAACTCCCAGGGTGAGCTGTGTGTGCATCGGCGAACCCTAAGCAAAGCCATGTATCCCGGTTTCTGGGACACGGCAGCGGGTGGGATGGTGGCGGCGGGCGAGTCGTACGCCTTATCGGCGGCCCGCGAGTTAGAGGAAGAGTTGGGCGTCAGCGGCGTGGCGTTGACTGAGCACGATCATTTCTACTTCGAAGACGGTGACAGCAAACTCTGGTGCAAATCCTACTCCGCTGTCTGGGACGGGCCGCTGCGCCTGCAGCCTGAAGAGGTCATGGAAGCGCGCTTTTTACCTATTGAAACAGTCCTGCAGGAGGCTGAACAAAAGCCTTACTGCCCGGACGCTCAAGAAGGCTTGCGGCGCTATCTGGTGTCACGTCGCTAAAGTTGCATGAAATGGCGCCATTTGGCCCTTAGCAAGTGGACTTTTTGCCGTTACACTGCGCCACTTTTCAGCCCCCAAGAGGATTGCCGGTGGCCAAAAAAGCCGCATCCTTCGCCGCCCTGGGCGGCCTGGTATTTTCCACCGACGCAGGTCGACACTGCCCGGACTGTCGCCAGCCCGTGGACGCGTGTACCTGCAAACAGACCCTGATCCCCGAAGGCGACGGTATTGCCCGCGTGCGACGCGAGAGCAAGGGCCGTGGCGGCAAGACGGTGACCACCATCACCGGCGTGCCGCTGGCAGAAGACGCGCTGAAGGCGCTCGCCACCACGCTGAAAAAGCGCTGTGGCACCGGCGGCGCGTTGAAAGAGGGCGTCATCGAGATCCAGGGCGATCACGTTGAATTGCTGTTGGCCGAGCTGATCAAGCTCGGTTACAAGGCCAAGAAGTCCGGCGGCTGAAAGCCTCTTCCCGACCTGTGTCTAAACTCTGTCCTGCGAATGAGGTCTACCTCCCTCGCAGGCAAATCGTCATTTTCATTCTTTAGACTGCGCCAGCCTCCGCGAGAGGTGGCGCCTTCGCCTTCATTTATAGGGGACTTCGATGTCCGTACGACGCACACGCAAAGACGATGGCAGCCAATGGACAGTTGCGGACAGCCGCAGTGTTTACGGGATCCGCCATTGGGGGGCCGGGTATTTCGCGATCAATGAAGCCGGTCGCGTTGAAGTCCGTCCGAACGGCCCGAACAGCACGCCCGTCGACCTCTACGAGCAAGTCGACGCGTTGCGTAAAAGCGGCCTGTCGCTGCCGTTGCTGGTGCGTTTTCCCGACATTCTGCAAGACCGTGTACGCCAGCTGACCGGCGCCTTCGATTCGAACATCGAGCGCCTGGAATACCAGAGCAAGTACACCGCGCTGTACCCGATCAAGGTGAACCAGCAGGAAGCGGTGATCGAGAACATCATCGCCACCCAGAACGTGTCCATCGGCCTGGAAGCCGGCTCCAAGCCTGAGCTGCTGGCCGTACTGGCCCTGGCGCCGAAGGGCGGCACCATCGTCTGCAACGGTTACAAAGACCGTGAGTTCATCCGCCTCGCGCTGATGGGCCAAAAGCTCGGCCACAACGTGTTCATCGTGATCGAGAAAGAGTCCGAAGTTGAGCTGGTGATCGAAGAGGCCGCCAGCCTCAAGGTCAAGCCACAGGTCGGCCTGCGCGTGCGCTTGTCGTCCCTGGCGTCGAGCAAGTGGGCAGACACCGGTGGCGAGAAGTCCAAGTTCGGTCTGTCGGCGGCGCAACTGCTGTCTGTGGTCGAGCGCTTCCGCGCGGCGGGTCTGGACCAGGGCATTCGCCTGCTGCACTTCCACATGGGCTCGCAGATCGCCAACCTGGCCGACTACCAGCACGGGTTCAAGGAAGCCATTCGTTACTACGGCGAACTGCGCAACCTCGGCTTGCCGGTGGACCACATCGACGTCGGCGGCGGTTTGGGCGTGGACTACGACGGTACGCACTCGCGTAACGCCAGCTCGATCAACTACGACATGGACGACTACGCCGGCGTGGTCGTGGGCATGCTCAAGGAGTTCTGCGACGCGCAGAGCCTGCCGCACCCGAACATCTTCTCTGAAAGCGGCCGCTCGCTGACCGCCCACCACGCCATGCTGGTGGTGCAGGTCACCGACGTCGAGAAACACAACGACGAAATCCCGACCATCGAAAACAAGGAAAGCCTGCCGGAAACCGTGCAATGGCTGGTGGACCTGCTCGGCCCGACCGACATCGAGATGGTCACCGAGACCTACTGGCGCGCCACTCACTACATGAGCGACGTGGCCACCCAGTACGCCGACGGCAAACTGACCCTGGCCGAAAAAGCCCTGGCCGAGCAGTGCTACTTCGCCGTGTGCCGTCGCCTGCATAACTCGTTGAAAGCCCGCCAGCGCTCGCACCGCCAAGTGCTGGACGAACTCAACGACAAGCTGGCCGACAAGTACATCTGTAACTTCTCGGTATTCCAGAGCCTGCCGGACACCTGGGCCATCGGCCAGGTATTGCCGATCCTGCCGCTGCACCGCCTCGACGAAGAGCCGTTGCGCCGTGCCGTACTGCAAGACCTTACCTGTGACTCCGACGGCAAGATCAAGCAGTACGTCGACGAGCAGAGCATCGAGACCAGCCTGCCGGTTCACGCCTTGAAAGAAGGTGAGGACTACTTGCTGGGGATCTTCCTGGTGGGTGCCTACCAGGAAATCCTTGGTGACATGCACAATCTGTTTGGTGACACCGATTCGGTGAACATCTACCAGCGTGAAGATGGGTCGGTGTACAGCGCGGGTATCGAGACCCACGACACTATTGAAGACATGCTGCGGTATGTGCACTTGTCGCCGGAAGAGTTGATGACGCATTACCGCGACAAGTGTGCGAGTGCGAAGATCTCTGCATCTGAGCGTACCCAGTTCCTGGATGCGCTGCGCCTGGGCCTGACCCGCTCTTCGTACCTGTCCTCTTAAGCTGGATTGACATAAATCCCATGTGGGAGCGGGCTTGCTCGCTCCCACATTTGCATCTAATTCCTTCAGTTGCTGCCCAGCCAAAGCCCCTGCCGATTTAAACGCCAGGCAATCGCCCACAGCGTCAAACTGCGCACCGCCATAAACACCAGGAAGGTTATCCACAGCCCGTGGTTACCCAGCCCTTGCAACGCCCAGGCAATGGGCAGCACCACAACCACCGTCAGCAGCATCCCATTGCGCATCTCCCGCGCGCGTGTCGCGCCGATAAACAAACCATCCAGCAAGTAACTCCACACCGCAATCAACGGCAATACCGCGAGGTAAGGCAGGTAGCTGTCGGCGGTTTCGCGCACGCTGGGAATATCGGTCTGCATGGCGATAAACACGTGGCCAGCGACGGTGAACAGCAGCGCGAAACCGACGCTGGCGATCAGCGACCAGCCGCCGGCCACCACCAGCGAACGGCGCAGCGCTGGGCGGTCATGGGCGCCGATAGCGTGACCGCACAGGGCTTCGACGGCGTGAGCCAATCCATCCAGGGCGTGGGCGGTCAGCAACAGGCCGTTGAGCAGTAGCGCGTTGGCGGCCACGGTAGCGTCGCCCAGGCGGGCGCCTTGCACGGTGATCATGAAAAACACCGATTGCAGCGCGAGGCTGCGGATGAAGATGTCGCGGTTGACCGCCAGCAGTGGACGCCAGCTTTCCCACAACTTCAGTGCCGCCCAGGCGATGTGACCGGGGTAGGCGCGCAGGGCTTTTTGCGTCAGTGCGAGGCCCAGCAGGGCGCCGGTCCATTCAGCAACAACCGAGGCGCGCGCGGAGCCGACCACACCCCAATCCAGGCCCAGTACGAACCACAGGTTCAGGGCGATGTTGACCAGGTTGGTGGTCAACAGAATCGCCAGCGGCGCGCGGGCGTTTTGTGTGCCGAGGAACCAACCGACCAGCGCGTAGCTGGCCAGCGCGGCGGGCAGGCCGAACAGACGGGTGTGGAAGAAATCCTGCGTCAGTTGATTGAGCTCGGGGGAGGGCTGCATCCACTGCAACGCCAGATGGCTCAGCGGGATGCCCACGGTGCCGAGCAGCATCGCCAGGCCCAGTGCCAACAGCAAACCTTGCAGCAGGATTTGCCGCAGCGCCGCCCCATCATTGCGCCCGGCAGCTTGGGCGGCGAAACCGGTGGAGCCCATGCGCAGGAAACCCATGGCCCAGGCGAGGAAGGTATACAGGCTGGCACCGACGGCCACGGCACCCAGTTGGTGGGCGTGGGGCAGGTGGCCGATGACCATGCTGTCGACCAGCGCTACGAGCGGCACCGAGATGTTCGAAAGAATCATAGGCGCGGCCAGGGCCCAGACGCGGCGGTGGGTGGGGCGGTGGCGCCAGTCGGTGAGCAGGTTGGTCATGGGGGCTCCTTGGGAGAGCAGCAGTGTAACTGGCCGTCAGACACGCCGCAGAACCAATGTGGGAGCAGCCAAGCCAGGTCCCACATTTTGATCTTCAGTGCTTGTGGGATTTGGCTGGGGCTGGGGGCAGCTCAGAACCAAACCACCCTCCGTCGGTCAATGTGAGCAGCATCTCATCGGCCCCACTCTGGCTGATATATAGTTAGCCCTTCGGTCCCTCTCACTACGAGTGTCTCATGCTTAACAAAGGATTGTTCCTGGCCTGCGCGCTGGCCCTGCTCAGCGCCTGCGATTCTTCCGATAAACCGACTGCTCCGAGCGCTCCTGCGGTGGCAACGGTTGCAACCACGCCGGCTAAAGCGGCGGTGGATGTGGCGGCGCTGAAGCAACGCTACGCCGGGCGTGAGTTGAGCGTGGTGGACGTGTCTGAAGTGCAGCTCGATGGGGCCAGTACCTTGTCGGTGAGCTTTTCCATTCCGCTGGACCGCGATCAGAAATTCGCCGACAAATTGCACTTGGTGGACAGCAAGTCCGGCAAGGTCGATGGCGCCTGGGAAATCTCCGACAACCTCATGGAACTGCGCCTTCGCCACCTGGAGCCACAGCGCAAACTGGTGCTTACGGTGGATGCCGGGGTGAAGGCGGTCAACGACAACACGCTCGCCGCCGAGTACATCGCCCGTCTGGAAACCCGCGACCTGCAAGCCACTGTCGGCTTCGCCAGCCGTGGCACCTTGTTGCCGACGCGCCTGGCCGAAGGCCTGCCAGTGATCGCGCTGAACGTCGACAAGATCGACGTCGAGTTCTTCCGCATCAAGCCCGAATCCTTGCCGTCATTCCTGGCGCAGTGGGGGCGTAATACCAGCCTGCAAAGTTACGAATCCCGCGAACTGCTGCCGCTGGCCGACCTGGTCTACGGTGGCCGTTTCGACTTGAACCCAGCGCGCAACACCCGCGAAACCCTTTTACTGCCGATCGCCGGCCTCAAGCAATTGCAGCAGCCGGGCGTGTACCTGGCGGTGATGCGTGCGTCGGGCACCTACAACTATTCGCAACCGGCCACGCTGTTCACCTTGAGTGACATCGGCCTGTCGGTGCACCGCTACGCCAACCGATTAGATGTGTTTACCCAGGCGCTGGAAGGCGGCAAGGCACTGGACGGCGTTGACCTCGAAGTGCTCGACGCCGAAGGCCGTGTGTTGGGCCAGGGCAAGACCGAGAAGGGCGGCCACGCTGAGTTGCCGCTGCCGAAAAAGGCCCAGGTGCTCCTGGCCAAGCAGGGTGAGCAGACCAGTCTGTTGCGCCTCGACAGCGCTGCACTGGACCTGGCCGAGTTCGACATTGGCGGCCAGCCTTCCCACCCCTTGCAGTTCTTTGTGTTCGGCCCGCGTGATCTGTATCGCCCCGGTGAAACGGTGCTGCTCAATGCATTGTTGCGGGACAAGGATGGCCATGCCGTCAAACCGCAGCCGGTGAGCGTGGAAGTGCGTCGCCCGGACGAGCAGGTGAGCCGCAAATTTGTCTGGGATGCGGATGCCTCCGGTCTTTATCAATACTCGCTGCAACTGGCCGGCGAAGCGCCGACTGGGCGCTGGCAGTTGGTGTTCGACCTGGGCGATGGCAAACCGCAGTTGTATGAATTTCTCGTTGAAGACTTCCTGCCTGAGCGCCTGGCGCTGGAACTCAAGGGCAGCGACACCGCGCTGAGCCCCGCGGACAACCCGGTGATTCAGGTTAACGGCCGTTACCTGTACGGTGCGCCAGCATCGGGCAACCGCGTCAGTGGTCAGGTTTATGTGCGCCCGTTGCGCGAAGCGGTCAAGTCGTTGCCGGGCTACCAGTTCGGCTCTGTTACCGAAGAAGAGTTGAGCCAGGATTTCGAACTGGATGAAAGCGTGCTCGACGCCAAGGGCCAGGAAGCGCTGACCCTGGAAAGCAAGTGGGCCGACGCGAAGTCGCCGTTGCAATTGATCGTGCAAGCCAGCCTGCAAGAGTCCGGCGGGCGCCCGATCACGCGGCGTCTGGTGCAGCCGATCTGGCCCGCCGAGCAGCTTCCGGGCCTGCGCGGGTTGTTTGACGGCACCGAAACCAATGGCGATGGCCCGGCGGAATTTGAAGTACTGCTGGCCAACCAGGATGGGCAGAAACTCGCCGCGCAAAACCTCAAGGTGCGCCTGGTTCGCGAGCGCCGTGACTATTACTGGAATTACTCAGAGAACGATGGCTGGAGCTATCACTTCAACGAGAAATTCCTCAACCTCGACGAGCAGACCCTGACTATCAAGGCTGGCGACACCGCCAAGGTCAGCTTCCAGGTGGAGTGGGGCCCGTACCGCGTCGAGGTCGAAGACCCGCAGACCGGGTTGGTCAGCAGCCTGCGCTTCTGGGCCGGTTACCAGGCCCAGGACAACACCGAAGGCGGCGCCGTGCGCCCCGATCAGGTCAAGCTGGCGCTGGACAAACCAGCGTATGGCGATGGTGACACCGCCAATGTCACCGTGACGCCACCGGCAGCCGGTAAAGGCTACCTGCTGGTGGAGTCCGCCGAAGGGCCGCTGTGGTGGCAGGAAATCGACGTGCCGGCCGAGGGCAAAAGCTTCGCTGTGAAGCTCGACCCGAAATGGTCGCGGCATGACTTGTACGTGAGTGCCCTGGTGATTCGCCCAGGCGAGCGTAAAGCCAATATCACCCCCAAACGCGCAGTGGGCCTGCTGCACCTGCCGCTGGATCGCACCCAGCGCAAACTGGGCGTGACCCTCACTGCGCCGGAAAAAATGCGCCCCAAACAACCGCTGACGGTGAAGATATCGGCAAAAAATGCCGATGGCAGCGTGCCGAAACAGGTGCACGTACTGGTGGCAGCGGTGGACGTGGGCATCCTCAATATCACCGAATACCCGACACCGGACCCGTACTCCAGCCTGTTCGGCCGCAAGGCGTATGGCGTGGACCAGTTCGATATCTACGGCCAGTTGATCGAGGCCGGCCAGGGTCGCCTGGCCAGCCTGGCGTTTGGTGGTGACGCGGCGCTGGCCAAGGGCGGCAAGCGTCCGGACACCAGTGTGACCATCGTCGCCCTGCAAAGCGCGCCGGTGACGTTGAATGAGCAGGGCGAGGGCGAAGTCAGCGTCAACATTCCCGACTTCAACGGCGAACTGCGCCTGATGGCCCAGGCCTGGGGCGATGACCGCTATGGCATGGCCGAAGCCAAGACAGTGATTGCCGCGCCGCTGATTGCCGAACTGTCGGCGCCACGCTTCCTGGCCGGTGGTGACCAGACAACGTTAGCGCTGGACCTGTCCAACCTGTCGGGCAAGGCGCAGAAGCTTGATGTGCAACTGACTGCCGAGGGGCAGTTGGAACTGGTCAACAGTGGCGCGCAAACCGTCGAGCTGACACAAGGCCAACGCACCACGCTGCGCATCCCTGTAAAAGCCTGGGGCGGGTTGGGGCAGGGCAAGGTCAAGGTGACCGTCAATGGGCTGGACTTGCCAGGTGAGCACCTGCCGCCGTTCACGCGTGAATGGACCTTGGGCGTGCGGCCGGCCTATCCGGCACTGCTTAAGCATTATCGCGCGGTACTCAAGGATCAGCCGTGGACCTTGCCACCGGGTACCCTGGATCAATTCGATACCTCGGGGCGTCAGGCGCTGCTGAGCCTGTCGAGCCGGCCGCCGTTGAACCTCGGTGCGCAGATAAGTGCACTCAAAGCTTACCCTTACGGTTGCCTGGAACAGACGGCAAGCGGCCTGTACCCATCGCTGTATGCGGACGATGCGTTGCTCAAGCGCCTGTCGATAAAGGGCGAGTCGGACAGCGAGCGCAAGCGCAAGATCGAGCTGGGCATAGAGCGTTTGCTGGGCATGCAGCGCTACAACGGCAGTTTTGGTTTGTGGGGCGCCGACGGTGAAGAGGAGTACTGGCTGACCGCCTATGTCACCGATTTCCTGTTGCGCGCCCGAGATCAGGGTTTCGCGGTACCGCCTGAAGCCATGAAAAAGGCCAGCGAACGCCTGCTGCGTTATGTACAGGAGCGCAACTTGATCGATGTCGACTACAGCGATAACGCTGATCACACGCGCTTTGCCGTGCAGGCCTACGCCGGCATGGTGTTGGCGCGCAGTCAGCAGGCGCCGTTGGGTGCGTTGCGCAGCATTTTTGAACGACGCAGCGACGCGCGCTCCGGTTTGCCGCTGGTGCAGTTGGCTGTCGCGTTGCAGAAGATGGGCGACCAGCCGCGCGCGGACCAAGCCTTGCTGGCGGGGCTGGCGGCGCAGCGCAGTGCCAGTGAATGGTTGGCCGATTACGGCAGCCCGCTGCGCGACCAGGCAATGATCCTGGCGTTGCTGGAAGAAAATGACTTGGCCAAGGGCAAGCGTGAGGAGCGCTTGTTTACGCTGTCGGATCAACTGGCGGCCAGTGCGTATCTGTCGACCCAGGAGCGTAATTCGCTGTTCCTGGCGGGGCGCCTCGGTTTCGCCAAGCCGGATTCGAACTGGCAGGTGTCGCTCACCGGCAGTGGCGGTGTGCAGGCGTTGAATGATCAGCAGTCGACGCTGGCGCTGGAAGGCAAGCTGCTTTCCAGTGATTTAACCTTGAGCAATCAGGGCGAAACGCCGGTGTATCAGCAACTGACGATTTCGGGTTATCCACAGCTGCCACCGGCTGCCGGCGGCGACAACCTGAGCATTCGCCGTGAGTACCTGGGCATGAATGGCCAGCCGTTGAATCTTCGTAACCTCAACAGTGGGGACCTGGTGCTGGTGCATCTGGCGGTCGGTGCCAAGCAGCGTGTGCCGGATGCCTTGGTGGTGGATTTGCTGCCCGCTGGCCTGGAGCTTGAAAACCAGAACCTGGCGCAGAGTGCCGCCAGCCTGGAGAACGCCAGCAGCCAAGTGAAGGCGTGGCGTGAGTCGATGCAGAACGCGTCGCTCAAGCATCAGGAGTTCAGGGATGATCGGTATGTGGCGGCGATTAATCTGGAGGGGTCTGGCACCACGCACCTGCTGTATCTGGCGCGGGCGGTGACACCGGGGACTTATCGCGTACCACCGCCGCAGGTGGAGTCGATGTATCGGCCGAATTGGCAGGCGGTGGGGGAGACGCCGGCAGATTTGGTGATCAAGGGGCGCTGATATTCCAACATAAAATAGGGGCTAAATGTGGGAGCGGGCTTGCTCGCTCCCACATTAGTTTGGGGATACTCTGTGGGTTAATGGACGACCCAGCTCAGGAGCCATAGGCCGAGCAGTAGCCAGATGATGCCCATGATGACCGAGGCGCGCATGAAGGCGCGTACGGCTGAATACAGGAATAGCAGGCCGACGATCAGGGTGATGATGCTGATGATCGAGGTATCCATGCCCAAGGTGCGGGACAGGCCTTCGACGAAGTTGCCGCCGGCGTTGGTCAGGGCACCGAACAGGCCGCTGAGGCCGTCGACGATAAAGCGGATGATGGAACCGAGCGCCTGGCCCAGCCATTCGAAAAAGCTTTCTACCTGCATGTGTGTGTCCTGATGAAGAGGTGGGCGTATCCGTGTCTTTGGTTGTTATTGCGACTGGCTAGTTCCCTACAAGCATAGAGGTTTGCCCGGTTGAATTTGCGATTAAGTTGCGTCATTTGCGGGTGTACGCTCCCACATTTACTGCGCTGGGCTCTGGGGGCAGTGGTGTTGGTGGTGGTGTTGTTGTGGGGAGCGGATCGGGTTTGGCCGTTGCCGTTGCCTCAGGATGATTTGGCGCGGGTGGTGTTGGCTGAGGATGGCACGCCGTTGTGGCGGTTTGCCGATGCGAATGGGGTGTGGCGCTATCCAGTGCAAACCAGCGAAGTGTCGCCGTATTACCTGGATGCGTTGCTCACCTATGAAGACCGTTGGTTCTATCAGCATCCTGGCGTAAACCCACTGGCGCTGGTGCGGGCGACGTGGCAGAACCTGACCGGGGCGCGTGTGGTGTCGGGGGGCAGTACGTTGTCGATGCAGGTGGCGCGGTTGTTGGATCCGCATTCGCGTACCTTCCACGGCAAGTTGCGCCAGTTGTGGCGCACGGCGCAGTTGGAATGGCACCTGTCCAAGGAGGAGATCCTCAACCTCTACCTGAACCGCGCACCGTTTGGCGGAACATTGCAGGGCGTGGCGGCGGCCAGTTGGGCGTATCTGGGCAAGTCTCCATCACAATTGACCCATGCCGAAGCCGCCTTGCTCGCGGTTTTGCCCCAGGCACCCAGCCGTTTGCGCCCGGACCGTCACCCGCAGCGTGCCCAGGAAGCGCGCGACAAAGTGCTGCGTCGTCTTGCCGAGTTCAAGGTGTGGCCGCAAGCCGCCGTCGATGAAACCCTGCAGGAACCGCTGCTGCTCGCCCCGCGGCTGGAGCCGAGCTTGGCTCCCCTGCTCGCGCGCCGCCTGAACCGCCCCGACAGCCCGCCGCTGATCCGCACCACCCTGGATGCCACCCTGCAACGCCGCCTCGAAGACCTGCTGTTGGGTTGGCGTGCACGCTTGCCGGAGCACACCTCCGCCGCGATCCTGGTGGTGGAGGAAGAAACCATGGCGGTACGCGCCTACCTCGGCTCGGTGGACATCAATGATGCCAAGCGTTTTGGCCATGTGGACATGATCCGCGCACTGCGTTCGCCGGGCTCCACCTTGAAACCCTTTCTCTACGGCATGGCCCTTGATGACGGGCTGATTCACTCTGAGTCCCTGCTGCAGGACGTGCCGCGGCGTTACGGGGATTACCGGCCGGGCAACTTCTCCCTGGGTTTTACCGGCGCAGTGCCGGCGAGTACGGCGTTGTCCAGTTCGCTCAACCTGCCAGCGGTACAGTTGCTGGAAGCCTATGGGCCGAAGCGGTTCGCCGCCGAGATGCGTATTGGCGGCGTGCCTTTGGCGTTGCCGGCGTTGGCCGAGCCGAACCTGGCCTTGATCCTGGGCGGCGCAGGCAGCCGTCTGGAAGATCTGGTGAGCGGCTATAGCGCCTTCGCCCGGAACGGCAGGAGTGCAACTATTCGATTACAGCCGGATGATACGCTTAGGGAGCGACCATTACTGTCGCCAGGGTCCGCCTGGATTGTGCGGCGCATCCTCAGCGGCCAGGCGCGTCCCGACCGCGACCCGCGGGCCGAACTGGTGCAGCGCCCGATGCTGGCCTGGAAGACCGGCACCAGCTACGGCTTTCGTGATGCCTGGGCGATTGGGGTGGGGCCGCGTTACTTGATCGGCGTGTGGATCGGCCGCCCGGACGGCACACCGGTGCCGGGCCAGTTCGGGCTGGCCTCGGCGGCGCCGTTGATGTTGCAGGTGCACGACGTACTGAGCAACCGCGACAGCCAGCGCGGCATCAGCGCGCCGGTCAAACCTGTGCCTGCCAATGTCGGCGTGGCAGCGATCTGTTGGCCACTAGGCCAGCCCATGAGCCGCAGCGACCCCAATTGCCGTCGCCAGCGCTTCGCCTGGACGCTGGACAACACCACGCCGCCGACCTTGCAGGCACTGGACCAACCGTTGAGCGTGGGCCTGATGGAAAGCGTATGGGTCAATGCCAAAGGCTCGCGGGTCGACGCCCATTGCCCGGGGGCAGAGCCGAAAAACATCGCCCTGTGGCCTGCGCCCTTGGAACCCTGGCTGCCAAGGGCCGAACGCCGCGAAGCACGCATCCCGCCCGCTGACTCCGATTGCCCGCCACCGGCGCTGGCCGCGTCTTCACCGCTGTCGATCGTTGGCGTACGCGAGGGCGACCAGCTGCGTCTGCCCGCCGCCAGCCAGCAAACCTTGCGCCTGAAAATCTCCGCCCTCGGCGGCAGTGGTCGGCGCTGGTGGTTCCTCAACGGCGCGCCACTGGGCGACAGCGCCAACCAGGACTTCATCAACGCCAGCTTCGAACACCTGGGCCGTTACCAACTCAGCGTCCTCGACGAAGCCGGCCAAACCGCCCGCCTAGGATTCAGCGTCATCGACTAGAGCCTCATTGCAGCCCAGGCATCTACACCTCTAGAGCGGGCCCTCTGCGTAGCAGCTGTCGAGCCTCCTCAACCCCCCACAGATTCACTTGCCTTAACCGCCAATCCCCCCGAAGCTACCCATCTTCAGGAGCCCCCGCATGAACCTCGAACACCTCACCGAACGCCTGCACCGCATTCGCGATACAAATAATTGGAAACAGTTCCACAGCCCAAAAAACCTGGCCATGGCCGCCAGCGTAGAAATGGCTGAACTGGTGGAAATCTTCCAATGGCTGAGCGAAGACCAATCGCGCCAGCTCCCGGCTGAGAAACTCGCCCACGCCGGCCAGGAAGTCGGCGATATTGTGCTGTACCTGCTGTTGCTGTGCAGCGAACTGGGCCTGGACATGAACGAGGTGGTGCGCGCCAAATTGGCCGACAGCGAACGGCGGTTTGCCCATGAGTGATCGTCATTTCGACCAACTGGCCACGCGCTTTGCCGAAAAAATCTACGGCGGTGCCAAAGGCGCGATTCGCCTGGCGGTGCTCCAGGCCGACCTCACCGAAGCCCTGCCCAAACGCCCCTTGCGCGTTCTGGATATCGGCGCAGGCCTGGGCCACATGTCGCTGTGGCTGGCGGAGCAAGGCCATCAGGTCACCCTGGCCGAACCTGCCGAACCGATGCTCGCCGGCGCCCGCCAACGTTTTGCCGACGCCGGGCAGACCGCGACCTTTATTCATGCGCCCTGGCAAGACCTGCTCGGCCAACTCACCGAACCCTACGACCTGGTGCTGTGCCACGCCGTGTTGGAATGGCTGGCCGAACCTCATGCGATCCTGCCGGTGCTGCATCAGCTCACGCTGCCTGGCGGCTGGTTGTCGTTGGCGTTCTACAACCGCGATGCGCTGATTTACCGCAACCTGCTCAAAGGCCACTTCCGCAAAATGCGCAAGAACGACATGGCCGGCGAAAAGCAGAGCCTCACCCCGCAGCAGCCGCTCGACCCGCGTGAATTGGCGGCGCAACTCGAAGGCCTTTGGCAGGTCGAAAGCCAAAGTGGCGTTCGCGTATTCCACGACTATATGCCGGTGGAATTCCAGGCCCGCGCGGATTTGCAGGGCCTTTTGGAGATGGAACTCGCTCACCGTCGTCACCCAAGCTTTGCCGGACTTGGGCGTTATTTGCACTGGGTCTGCCGTCCGGTTTAAACGGCCCAGTCTGCGGAGGTCGAAATGCGTCGTCTCTGTTTGATCCTGTTATCTCTCGGCTTGGGTGCGTGTTCGAGCCCCAACCCTTATGTCTCCGCTTCGGCGCCGATTCCACCGGCGCCGCCGCAGGCAGCCAATACCTTTGATGCCAGCGCCTATCCCGCGCCTGTGCGCGACTACGGCGCCTACCGCAACTGGGCGTGGCGCAATGGCCAGCTCCCGGCGGGCACGGCCTGGGCGGATTCGGCGCAAATTGCCGAAGCGGTCAGCGGCGCGCTTGACCAGCGCGGTCTGCGTCCCTTGCACGACAACCGCCCGGCAGACCTGCTGGTGAGCGCCGATGTGCGCCAGGAAAAGCGCCTCAAGCAGGTCCAGGATGATTATGGCTACGGTTACGGCGGCTACAACCGCTATGGCAATGGCTATGGCATGTACAACTCGGTGCCGATCGTACGCACCTATGAAGTCCAGGTCGTGGTGGTGCGCGTCAATCTATTCGATGCCCGCACGGGGCAGCCGGTGTGGAGTGCCAGCGCGGAAACGGGCAGCCAGGGCAGCCTCAGTGAACGGGGAGATGCCTTGCGCCAGGCGGTGCAAAAGGCAATGACGGCGTATCCTCCCAGTTAACAGCTATTCTCATCCTGAGCGCGGGTCGCTTTTTGGAGAAAACCCATGTTTTGTCGTATCGCTATGCTCGCTGTTGTCATGTTGCTGGGCGGTTGCCAGACCAGCCAAGTCAACCACGATTTTGACGCCAGCCGTGATTTTGGCGCCTACCGCAGTTGGGCCTGGAAAGACCCGGCCTTGCAATATCGCCCGGATGACCCGCGCATCAAGAGCGACCTCACCGAACAACGCATCCGTCAGGCGGTGGGCGAACAACTCGACCAACGCGGCCTGCGCTCAGCGGCACCGGGCAGCAAGGCCGACTTGAACGTACAGGCCTACCTGATCGTCGAAGACCGCCAGCAACAAGTCACCACCAACTATGGCGGCGCATGGGGCGGCCCATGGAACGGCTATTGGGGCGCGCCGATGTACAATGAAACCCGCAACATCACCTACAAAGTCGCCACCCTCCAGATCGACCTGCTCGACGGCAAAGACGGCAAACTGGTCTGGCGCGGCAGCGACGAGCAAATGATGGCCAACTCGCCCAGCCCGCAGGACCGCAACAACGCCATCCGCACCACGATCACCCGAATCCTCTCCAGCTACCCACCCCACTAAAACCACCGCTGAACCCTGTGGGAGCTGGCTTGCCTGCGATAGCATCACCTCGGGGCATCTGAAAAACCGAGGTGCCTGCATCGCGGGCAAGCCCGGCTCCCACACAAGCCAGCCCCCACATTGATTTGTGGAGACTGGCCAGCCCTTGTCTACACTCAATACCAACTAAGGAGAGTAAGCGCTAAGGAGTGCCTGATGTCTCCCCGACTTGGTTCCCGTCAGCGTGGTGCGATTGGCCTGATGGCTGCGGGCACCCTCGCAGTGGCCCTGGTGTTCATGCTGCTCGCGGTAGACAGCGGCCGCCTCCACCTGGAAAAGCGCAAATTGCAATCCATCGCCGACACCTCGGCCCTGGAGGCCGCCAGCCGTGGTGGCCTGTGCACGCCCACCACCAGCGCCAATGACTACGCCAAGGAAAACGCCACGCGCAACGGCTTCACCGTGGTCGCCGGCGACAACAGCCGTGGCCTGGCCGTGACCTGCGGCACATTGACCACCAATGCCAGCAATATCCGCGTATTCACCGCAGACGCCACCAAAAACGATGCCGTGCGTGTGGTGGCCACGCGTAGCGTGATGACCAGCATTGCCGGTGGGATCTGGAGCATGTTCAGCGGCGGGCCAATGTCCACCCAGATGATCTTGAGTGCCACCGCCGTTGCTGCATATGCGCCACCGGTGGCGCAGCTGACGATTCGCAGCAGCCTAGGAACGGTCGATGCCAGTAAATCTCCTATATTGAACATGGTCATCGGCAATCTTTTGGGCGGCAACCTGTCCCTGACGGCGGCGGCCTGGAACGGCTTTTTGACGACGAACGTTAATCTGCTCAGCTACTTGGATCAGTTGGCGATTGAATTGAATGTCAAGGCAGGTGACTACGATGCATTGCTCAACACCGCTGTGTCCGCCAGCCAGTTGATCGAAGCCGCGGTAAAGGTGCTGCAAAAAAATGGCTCGGTGGCCACGGCGATCATTAACGACGTGATTTCAGTGAAAGCAATCGCGCCCAACACACAGCTGTTGAAGGTCGGAGACCTGCTGAAGGTCGCCACTGGAACACCGGCCGCTGCCTTGAATACCAGCCTGCAGTTGTTTCAACTGCTTGAGACTGTGGCGCAACTGTCCAATAGCAAGAGCGCGGTGAGTGCCGCAACGCAGTTGAATATTCCACTGGTGGGCAATGTCTCGATCCAGACCAAAGTCATCAAGCCGCCGCAACTGTCGGCGATTGGCAATCCCGCAAAGGCCAAGGCCGGACTCCTGAATAACCCGCAGACAGATCAGATTTTTGTACGAACTGCCCAAGTGCGCACTTTGGTCACCATTGATGCGCCGGTAATCAAGATGGTTTCTGGGGTTTCACCGATTCTGACCGGGCTTGCGACGCCAGTGTCAAAGGTGGTCGGCGGTTTGTTGAACCTGAACCTTGTTGATACGGTGGCCGGTGTCGTGTGCTTATTGGGGTGCAATCTCACTGACGTGGATATCACCCAGCCCTTGAGCATTTATATCGAGGCGGCCAGTGCGCAAAGCCATGTAACCGACTTCAGTTGCGCCACACCGGCCACTAAGTCTTTGACGGTGCAGGCCACCACCACACTCGCTACCCTGGGCGTTGGTTATGTGGATCCGGTGGCGGCATTTTCATCGTCTGCGCCTGTCAACGTGCAGCCAGTGAGGCTGATCGACTTTGGCCAGCGCTTTTGCCTGCTGACACTGGTTTGCGGTCCGCGCACAGCAGGCGTCGGCGGCGGCTTGAATCTGAGAGCGTTGTCCACGGTGGGCGCGCAGACTAATACGTTGCTGTTTTCTCCGGTGAATGACATCAACGCGGCGACGATCTATAAAAGCCCACCTGGCACCGCCAATATCGTCAGTAGCCTGGGGGCTACGTTGAACGGTCTAGAGGTCACCTACGTACCGCCCAGCGGCAGCACACCCGGTGCGGCGAACGGCACTGTCACAAGTGCTATGGCTACCATCATCAGTTCGGTGATCACGCTTGTAAAAAGCGTCCTGACTCCGATACTCGACCCCATCGTCAACACGCTGCTCTTAGCCCTAGGGATCAGCCTCGGCAACGCCGAAGTCGGCGCCAACCTCAGTTGCCACATGGGTCGCGCCTACCTGGTGATCTAACTGATCGGCAACTCCACACAAAACCGCGCACCGTGCTCCCCCTTGGCAACGCTCAACCGTCCGCCCATGTTGTCCACAATCCCGTAGCTCACCGACAACCCCAACCCCGTGCCCACGCCAATCGGCTTGGTGGTAAAGAACGGCTCGAAAATCCGCTCCAGCAACCGAGGGTCAATGCCACCCGCGTTGTCTTCCACCCAGATCCGCGCATGCCGACTGTCGTGCTCGCAATGCACTGCGATCCAGGGGCGGAACGCCGGGTCCTTGTCCTGTTTGCTCAACAGCGCATCACGGGCATTGACCACCAGGTTGATCAGCACCTGCTCAAGCTGGTCGACGTAACCTTTGACCTGCACCGCAGCGTCCGCTGGCGTGACGCGCACCTCCACACCTTTGCCGCGCAAGCCTTCGCCGAGCAGTGACAGCGTGCCTTCTACCGCCTGTGACGGGTCGAAGGGCTGTTGTTCGATTTCCGAGCGGCGGCCAAACACGCGCATATGGTCCACCACCCGCGCCGCGCGCTGCACCTGGGTGTCGATGCGCTGGAGCTTGTCAGTGAGGTAGTCGATTTGAGCATCACCAGTGCTTAGCCGCTTGAGCACATTGACGATCGCCATGCGCATCACGTTAAGCGGCTGGTTGATCTCATGGGCCAGGCCCGTGGCCATTTCGCCAAGGGTGGCCATTTTTGCGCTTTGGGTCAGTTGCTGCTGGGAGCGGCGCACTTCGGTGTTGTCGCGGCCCACCGCTTGCACTTCCACCAGCGTGCCCTGTTCATCGAACACGCCACGGTCTGACCATACCCACCAGGCGTGTTCGCGGCCGGGCAATTCCAGGCTGATTTCGGCGGTGCTGACCGGAAATTCCGCGCTCAATTGGCCGATACGTTGCACAAAGGCCTGGTGTTGTTCTTCCGACAGCCAGTTACCCAGGTTCTGCCCCGGCAGCTGTGCGGGCAGGCATTCCAGGTAATTGGCCAGCGGCGTGTTGCCAAAGGTCAGGGTCAGGTCCGGGCGGTAGCGGCAGATCATTGCCGGGGAGTCTTCGACGAGAATGCGGTAGCGCTCTTCGCTTTGTTTGATCTGCTCGGCAGCCTGGGTTGTCTCGGTGACGTCCAGCCACAGCCCGACGGCTTCCAGCGGCAATCCAAGGTCATCGCGCAGTAATTTGGCCTCATCCAGCAGCCAATGGTATTGGCCTTGTTTGTCGCGCAGGCGGTAGCGGCTGCGCACGGCGCCTTCGCGCAACAGTTGGCGGGTGCGTTCGAAGTACAAATCGCGGTCTTCGGGGTGAATCAGCGATGCCAGGCTGTCGTGGTTACACTCGGCCAACGTCCAGCCCAGCAGGGGCAGCAGGCTATCGCTGAAGAACGCAGGGTGCAGGGCGCCGCTGACATAGCGCTGCACATAGATCACTGCTGGTGAACTGGCGATGAGGTTGTCCAGGCGCGCATGGGCGGCGGCGGCTTGCAGTTGTTGGTTCTTGATGTCGCTGATGTCGAGCATGAAGCCGACCCAGCGGCGGTCATCGCCCATGCCCAGCACCTGGCCCTGTACGCGGTACCAGAGGGGGTTGTGCTCGGCGTCGGTGCGTTGCAGGCGTACGGTTGTCAGCAGCGGTTTGCCCAGGGCTTGCAGATCGTGCAGGCGGCTGTTGAGTTCCTGGCGGTCGGCGGGGTGGATCAGTTCCAGCCACAGGCCCAGCGGTTGGCGGGTGGGACCGTCTTCCGGGCTGAGGCTGTGCAGCAACTGCGGGGCGAGCTGGATTTCTTGGGTAGCCGGCAGCAGCTCCCACCAGCCGGTGCCGAGCAGGCCTTGCAGGGCTTCCATGCGGTCGAGCTGTTGATGATAGCGTTGCTCGCGCAAGCGGCTCAGCAGTGGGGCGGCGAGGGCGGCGGTGAGGTTCAGCCAGTCCTGTTCGCGGGTGTGTTGCTGGCCGTTGTAGAGGCCGCAGAGTAACCATGCGGCGACGCCCTGGCTGTCACGGTAGGGCACCAAAAATCCATCGGCGTTGCCGAAAATGCTCTGCAGGCGCAGGTTGTCGCTGCGCTCTTGGGCCAGGCTCAACGGCGTGTTGCCACTCACACTGTCGAGGCTGGTGCCCAGGTGTTGGCCGGTCCGCCACAAGGCGGGGGCATCGTGGGCGGCGTAGTGGCTGTAGATCCGCCAGCCCTGGTCTTCTTCATCGAGCAACGCCAGCGCGAGGCAGGGCATGCGCCAGCGCTGCGCCACGCTTCGCAGGTGCTCGTTGAACACCTCGGGCAGTCGGGCCAGGCTGCACACCCGCAACTGGCCGCTCATCTGGCAGGTCAGTTGATGGTTCTGCTCACGGTGTTGGGCCAGTTGCGAGCCAGCCAGCAAGTCGCTGACGTCCAGCAGGCGCAGGCTCCAGCCGTCACCCTCGGCTTCGATCCAGCCGCGGGTGTGCAAGACCTGGCCGGTAGCACCCTGGAAGTCCAGGTCCAGGTCCAGGCTCTGGCGCTGCCAGTCGGCCGGGCGACCTTCAATGCTCAAGGTGCTGCTGGCGCACAACAGTTCACGCAATAGCGGCCGGGTTTCGCCCACTCCATGCGACGCGAGCTGCGGGCGCAGCGTGCCGCTGATGCTCAATACGTGGCCCTGGTGATCCAGTTGCAGGTGCAACCCTGGCGTGGGTGCGCCGGGCGTGTCGAGGGGCGTTGCGCTGGTGCGGCCGAGCAGGCGCCCGAAGAGGCTATCCCCCGAGGTCAAAACTGCAGACTCGAAATGGCTGTCAGGTTGGCCGGCAGATTCGGCACGGTGCCTATGCCCGGCACTACCAACGCCGGAAACACTGAATAGAGGCGGCTGGTGGGGTATTTAATCGTCACAGTCAGCGTAGTGCCGTTGTAGGCGGCGGTGATTAAATCGTCGGTAAATTGGAAGCTGGGTGGAATCCAGTCCAACTGCAGGATCGCCTTGGTTTTGGCGCGATCAATCAGCTCGGTGCCATAGGCAGTGCCCGCAGCGACCGGGTCCACCGCCATCGCCTGGCGTACGGCCTCCGCTGCCGCCTGGTTGAACGACTGCATCAACAACAGAGGCAGGCTATAGCTGATCAATCCATAGAACACCGCAAAAAAGATCCCGAAGACCAGCGCGAACTCAATCGCCGCCGCACCTTTTTGCTTTCTAGGGAGGCTTGTTTTCATGACTGCGTCTACCCTGACGGCTACTACTTGATATGAGCATAGAATCATTCAGCAAAAAGGGATGTTTTTTACGTGATCCATGGCGTGGTGATACTGCTCTGGTTGGGGCTCTGTGCGTGGCAGGACATGCGTCAACGGCAAATCGCCAACGGCTTGACCCTGGGGGCGGCGCTGCTGGCGCTGTTCTACCTGTCATGGACGGGCACCACCTGGCTCGGAGCGCCCGCCGGCGAAGGTGGCGGGGCCTTTGCCGTGGCGCTGCTGCTGACCTTGCCCGGCTATGCGCTGGGCCGCTTTGGCGCGGGTGATGTGAAGCTGCTGGCCGCCCTGGCGCTGGCCAGTACGCTGGACTATTTATTGTGGTCTTTAATCGGCGCAGCGCTGTTCCAAAGTGGCTGGGTGATTGTGCGTCAAAGGCTTAGCGCGCCTCTTCTAATCGCGGCTGCGGGAGCGTCAACAAAACAGCCTTTTGCGCCCTTTGTATTGACTGGGTTTGGGCTATATTGGCTTTGGATCGATTAGGCTGACGAGGCCTCTGTCACTGTGTACAGAGTCAGAAAGTAGGTCTACGTTTATTAACTGGATGTGTAGGATTTTTTGTCAAAAGGGATAGCTCAATCTTTTGGCTTTCCGGGCATGGAGTGGCGTGTGAACAAGCTTACCTCGGCGGTGAAAGTGCTCGTTGTCGACGATCAGCCGATGATCGTGGAAGAACTCTGCGAATTTCTTGAAGGCAGTGGTTACCGCTGCGTCCCTTGTGAATCCAGTCGGCATGCGTTGCAACGCTTCGGCGAGGATGCCGACATTGGCTTGGTCCTGTGCGATCTGCATATACCGGACATGGATGGCATCGAGCTGGTGCAGGCCATGCAGAAGGTGGCGGGCAAGCAGCGGGCGTTCGAAGCGATCATGCTGACCGGGCGTGCCGACAAGCAGGACGTGATCAAGGCCCTGCGCGCAGGGATCTCGGATTACTACCAGAAGCCGATCAATCTCGATGAGTTGCTCGAAGGCCTGCAACGCCAGGAAGCGGCGTTGGAAGAACGGCAAAAAGAGCTGCAACTGGGGCACTTGAACCAGAAGCTGCAATACCTCTCCGAATCCATCAATGACCTGTACCAGGACCTCGATAAAGTGCGCCGCAGCCCAAGTCCCGGCTTGGTGGACGATGGCGAGCTGGTCGCCGAAGAGGCTGGGCCCGTGGAGATTCCGACCATTTTCAACCAGCTGTCGCCGCGCCAGCTTGACGTTGCACGTCTGGTGGGCAAGGGCCAGGCCAACTACCAGATTGCCTGTGAGCTGGGGATCACCGAGAACACCGTCAAGCTGTACGTGTCCCAGGTGCTTCGCCTCACCCACATGCGCAACCGCACCCAGCTGGCGTTGGCCTTGTCACCGAATAACTCCGCGATTCGCCAACGGTTCACCGCCCACTAGGGTGTCACTGGCTCTTCCCGCCTTGGGCAGACCCTCCCGACTCCGATTCAAAGAACTCCGGAATCGGATGCTTATTACTGTCCAGCCAGCGCTGCAAGGCTTGCTCCCGTTCTGCGGGAGTGGTCCTTTGCGGCGTCGCCGAAGCAGCCCGACCATTGACCTGCAAGGCCAGCCAGTTTTCCGTCTCCGCTTGTTGCGGGGACGACGGGCCGGGTTCGAGGGCCAGTGCGCTCAGCGGTAGCATCGCCAGGCCAATAAGGTAATGTGCTTTCATCAATCACTCCTTACTTTAGGGTCACCGGCAGGGCATCGCTCACCGCCGCTACTTTGCGCGTCGCCGCGCGGGAGCCCTTGAGTTTTTCCGCGCGTGCCTGGGCAACGGTGACTTGCTCGGGGGTCAGGCCCAACTGGCTGACCACTTTCGCCGCTTGACCCCAGTCGTCCTGATAGATCAACAGCGTCACCAGGTTGACGGCAGCCAAGGGATTGCCCTGCTTGAGCTCGATGGCGGTCATGAATTCAAAGCGGGCGTCTTCCAGGCGCAATTGGTTGAGGTACACCACGCCCAGGTCATTGCGGATTTTTTCGTCCGTGGGCGCCAGCCGCGCCGCTCGCTGCATATGCGCCATCGCCTGGTCGTTGTCGCCCTTGGCCGCCGCCAATTGCCCCAAACCGTGTTCGCCTTCAGCGGTCATGCAGGTGCCGAGCAGGCTGCGGTAGAACGGCTCGGCCTCGCTGCGCCCCAGCAAGCGGTAAGCGCGTGCCTTGCGCTGGCGCACCTGGGGCAAGGACTCGGGCAGGTTTTGCAGGTTGGCGAGGCTGGCGTGCAGCTTGCCTTCGTTGGCCAGGTCGTCCGACAGGTTGAGCGCCAATCCCTGGTCTGAACTCGGCTTGGCGCAACTGCCGGACGAGATCAACGCGGCCCAGGGTGATTGGCCGTTGGTGGCGCAGCCGCCGAGCATTAGCAGGGCCACGCCGGCAATCAGTACTTTCATCAACGTCTCCTCAAAAGTGATTCAAAGCGCGGGCGATGCCGATAAACGCAGGGCCACCGAGCACGATCAGCAACGCGGGGAACAGAAACACCATCATCACCACTGACATTTTTGCCGACATCTTCGAGATGTATTCCTGCAGGCGAGTCAGGCGTCGGTCGTCGAGCAACTGCTTTAGCGCCAGCAAGGATTTCATCGCGCCGCCGCCCTGATGGATCAATTGCTGCAGGATGATGCAGGTGTCGGTGAATTCATCCACTTCGAGCAAGCGTGCGGTCTTGCCCAGCTCTTCGCTCAGCTCCAGGCCGGAATCGACACGCGCCAGGATCAGCCGCAATTCATGGGTAAGCGCGGGTAGCAGGCGTTCGGCTTCGTTGCCCAGCACGCGCAGCGACTGCTCAATCGCCATGCCCGACTCGAACAGGATGCGCAGCAGCGGAATGAACGTTGAGATTTCTTTGGCGATGGCCTGCTGGCGGTATTTGGCCGCCGCAGCCAGCACGCGTTTTGGCAACAGGTAACCGATGCCCAGCGCAAATATCGGGGCAATCCAGGCAGGGTCTGCATGAGGAAACAGCAGTTGCTGGCCGAGGAGCGTCAGGCCCAGCAGCACGACAGGCAAACCAATCTGGAACGCAGCAAACAGTGAGCGCTGGCTAGCCTTGCGCCAGCCGACCCGGTTGAGCAGGACCTGCGTCTCGTTGTCCAGGCTGACCGAGCGCTGCGCCAGGGTGCTTGCGCCCAATTGACGCATGAGCGTGCCGAACCTTGCATCGCCGCTCATCCGCCCCTGCAAGCGTTCAGCCACCCGGCGCTTGCGACGTCGATTCTCGAGCTCTTGGCCGCCCACCAATACCACGGCTGCGAGCAACAACAAGGCGCAGGCCAGAAGTGCCATCTCAGACACTCCTCAGCATGCGCCACATGATAAAAGTGCCGCCGAGGTCCATGGCCAGCGCGGTGAACAGCATCATGCGCCCCGTGCTGTCGTTCCACATGGTCATCAAATAGCTGGGGTTGACCACCATGAAGTAACCCACGATCAACACGGGCAGGCCGCCCAGCACATAGGCCGTCATGCGCGTTTCGCCGGTCATGGCTTTGAGTTGACGTGCGCCCTGTTCTCGCTCGCGAATCATTTTGATCAGGTTTTCCAGCAGTTCGCTGGCGTTGCCGCCGTAGCGATGGTTGACCTTCAAGCCAAGGGCAAACAGGCGGAATTCGTCCTGTTCGTAGAACTCGGCGAAGTCGCTGACCGAATCCGGCAGGCTGACCCCCATGCGCACGTTGCGCTGCACGCGGCCCATCGCATCCTTGAGTGGGTTTTCAACGCTATCGACGCCGCCCAATATGGCATCGGCCAGGGTTCTGCCGGATTTGAGGCTGCGTACGCTGTGGTCGAGCAACTGCGGCAGTTGCTCGACCATACGCTGCACGCGACGTTGGTAGCGCCAGCTGATGTACATGCGCAAAACCAGCGGCGGTCCCACGATCATCGCGAACAGGCCCAGCCCGTCGGCGAGCAACCCGCCCAACAATGCGCCGATGACCCAGGCGCTCAGCCACAGGCCCAAACGGTCTGTAGGTTTGCCCAGCCCCGCGCGCAGGAACATGCGTTCAAGGCCGGTCCATCGGGTACTCGGCTCCTGGGCCTCGGGCTGGCCATCGCCGAGGCGCTCCAGCACGCGATCCGTCCGGGCCTTGCGCAGGCCATGTTGAAGCTGCCAGAACGACAAGCCGATCAGCAGCAGGCAGACAAGCAGCAACGCCGGTCCAGTCATCACGCGCTCCCTAGGGTGGCAAGGCCGATTCGCGGCGCAGTTTGTCGCCGGCCGGGTTGAGGGCTTCGCGCAAGAAACCAAAGCCGGTGCGCCGATCCAGGCGGAACAGGGTGTTGGTGACATACACGTCATCGCGCACGCCGACCACTTCCACCACCTCGCTCACGCAGCGACGGCCATCGGGCATGCGCGTCAGCTGGATGATCACGTCCAGCGCGGCGCAGATCATCTGCCGCAAGGTTTTTTCCGCGATCACGCGGCCGGTCAGGCCCACCAGGGTTTCCAGGCGCAGCAACGCATCCTGGGCATTGTTGGCGTGTACCGTGCTCATGGAACCGTCGTGACCGGTGTTCATCGCGGTCATTACGTCGAGCACTTCCACACCACGAATTTCCCCGAGAATGATGCGGTCCGGGCGCATCCGCAACGCGTTGCGGATCAGGTCGCTGGACCTGACCTCGCCGTGTCCCTCAGCGTTGGGCGGACGGGTTTCCAGGCGGACCACGTGCGGGTGGCCCAATTGCAGCTCGGCAACGTCTTCGATCGTTACCAGGCGCTCGTGGGGGTTGATCAACTGACTGAGGATATTCAGCAAAGTGGTCTTGCCGGTACCCGTACCGCCGCTGATCAGGATGTTGCAGCGCCTGCCCACGGCCTCCTGGAAGAACCCGAAAATGCTCTGGTCGATAGTCTGCATGGCGACCAGATCGCTGCTCTTGAGCATGTCTTTACGAAACTTTCGAATCGACAGGCACGGGCCGTCCAGGGCAATCGGCGGGATGATCGCGTTCACCCGGCTGCCGTCGGGCAAGCGTGCGTCCACCATCGGCGAGGACTCATCCAGGCGCCGGCCCAGCGGCGCAAGGATACGTTGCATCACGCGTTCCACGTGGTGGTCGTCGATGAAGCGCAAGTCACTCTGGTGCAGCAGGCCATCACGTTCGATAAACACCCGGTGCGGCCCGTTGACCAGGATTTCGGTGACCGATGGGTCGCGCAACAGCACTTCCAGTGGGCCGAAACCGGTGAGTTCGTCGACTATCTCTTCGGCCAGGCGCTCTATCTCATAGCGCGAAATCGCCAGGCGCATGCGCGTGATGTATTCCGAAACCTTGTCGATGACAAATTGCGCCAGCGACTGGCGCGTGCCTTCGAGCAGGTTTTTGCCCGACTCCTCGATGGCGTCGATGATGTAGCGATGCAGCACCAGTTTCAGCCCATCGTGATCGCTGTTGCCGCTGACGCTGCGGGCCGGGCCGCCAAACAGTTTTTCGCCGCTCATCGTCCCGACCCCAGGATGCGTTCAAACCAGCGCATTGAGGGCTTTGCAAGGCCCTCGGAGCGTTTTGCCAGGCGCTCGCCCAAGGTGCGTACGGCTTGGGTCAGGGGTTCACGTGGGGCCAGGGCGAACAGGGTCTGGCCTTGGTTTTTCACGTTCAGGCGCAGCTCAGCGCTCAGGGGCAGCACGGCGACGCATTCAAGGCCGTAGCTTTTTTCCAGGGCGTCGGTGTCCGGCGCACAGGCCTTGATGTAGCGGTCGATCACCAGCTTGGCGTGATCAAGCTTCATGCCTTTTTCGCGCCAGCGGCTTATCACCGCGAGGTTGCGGCGACAGTCCAGTACGCTCTGGTCGGTGCACCACAGCAGCTTGTCGCAATGGCTGACAAAGGTGCGCAGCGCTTCACTGTCTGGCTGCCCGGTGATGTTCACGACGATGTGCTGGAAGTGTTGGCGCAGAGCGCTGAGCAACATGTACAGCTCGGCGGCGCTGGTCAGTTTGAGTGGCTCGTCACCGGTGGCGTACGCCAGGATGCGCAGGCCATCCAGGGCGGTGGTAAACGCACTGTTGATCAACGTGGTATCAAGGCGGCGTAAATGCCGCAACGCATCACCGAAATTGAACGTGCTCTCCAGGCCCAGCAAGGCCAGGCTGTCGCTGCGTGGCAGGCCCAGGTCGAGCAGTAAGGTCTGCTGCCCGCTTTTCTGCACGACCAAGGCCAGGTGGGTTGCCAGTATTGCGCCGTCAGCGTTGCTCTGAGTGCCAAACAGTACGGTCAGCCCACCCAGCTGTGCATTGTGGGCGACGGCTGGCAGGCGCTTGCTCAGGCGACGCACCAGCCCCGCCACTTCGCTGGAACGCGAGCCGTAGGCTATGAAGTCGCGGGCACCGGCGCGCATGGCGTTGAGTACCAGTTGGTTGTCCATGCCATCGCCGAGGGCGACCACGGCGAGCATCGGCTTGGCTTCCAGGGCACCTTCGATGAGCGCGCTCTGGGCCACGACGTTTTCTCGGTCGAGGCCGACGAACACCAGATTTGCGGACGTCACGTCCACCAGCGCCAGCAGTTCGTCCAGGCTGCCGGTGCCGGCACTGACGACTTGGCCAAGGGGCGCAAGGGCACCCTGCAGCCACTCCAGGTCGGTGGTGTTGCGCGTGATGGCGAGGAAGGTCTGGTTCAGGCTATCGCTCATTGGGAAAGTCCACTGCGACGGTCGAAATTACCGTTTTCCAGGAAGAACAGCCGGTACCAGTTCGGGTCGTAGCTGCGCAATTTTTCACCAGGCAGCGACGGCAGTTGGGCGTTGGCGGCCAACGGCTGCACCAGGTGCGGCGTGACGATCATCAGCAGTTCTTTTTCTTCGCGGCTGATGTTTGAGTCGCGGAAAAATGCCCCGAGGATCGGGATATCGCCCAGCCCGGGGAACTTGCTGACGGTGGAGCGATTATTGGTACTGATCAGGCCGCTGATCACGAAACTTTCGCCATCGGCCAGGGACACGCTGGTGTCGGTTCGGCGCACCGTCAGGGCAGGCACCTGGATGCCTTGGATCTGCACAGCGTTGCTGTAGTCCAGCTCACTGACTTCCGGCGCGACCTTGAGGGTGATGCGGTTACGGTCAATGACGGTGGGGGTCAGGGTCAGGCGAATGCCGAACTCCTTGTATTCGATGGAGATGGTGTCGCTGCCGGCGCTGGGCACCGGGACCGGCACCTCGCCGCCGGCCAGGAAGGAGGCGCTCTGACCGCTCATGGCCATCAGGCTCGGGCGCGCCAAGGTGTAAGCGAAACCGCTGCGTTCGAGGGCGTTGATCATCGCCGAGACCCGGCCACCGCCAAAGCCAATATTGAAGTTGGTGCTGCTGATCGCCAGGGCCTGGGTGGTGGTGGTCGGAAACAGCAAGTTAGGGCTGCCGAAGAACGCATTCTTGGCGGTGCCGAGGATGGTCGTACTGGCTTCCTTGAGCTTGGAGCGGCTGACTTCCACAAAGCGGATATCGGTCTGCACCTGGCTGGGCAGCAGTGGGTCTTCCGATGGCGACAGCGACAGGCTGGTCAGCGCCGAGGTGGCCTTGCCCTTGACGAACACCATGCTCTGGCGCGGCGCGCTGGCACAGGCGGTCCACACCATCAGGCTGGTGGCGCCACTGGTGACGCCGGTCAGCAGGAAGTTACGGTCGCCGTTGACGCGCACATCGGCAATTTTCGGGTCGCCGATTGCCAGGCGCGTGATCGCCACCGGCGACTGCAGCTCTTGTTGCAGGCCTTCTCCCACCTCGACCACGGCCGGCAGTTGGCCCAGGGTGCTGCAGTTGCCCGGCGCCGCCAAGGCCATGCCGACCGGAAAGATCGACAGCATCAAGGCCCAAGCCATTTGCGTGAACATGGGTGCGTAGCGATGGCTCATTCAAGGCATCCTTGCTCTATCACGGAGTTTGTGGCGCCGCTTGGGCACCGCGAATCACTTCAATGCCACGGCGCACGCTAGGCTCACCACCGGCCGGCGCGATTCTTTTTGGCGGGCCGGTCAGGGCTAATTGGGTGAATTGGTAAAGGTCGCGGTTGGCGCTTTCGAGTTTTTCCGGCGCGTCGTTTTCGCCGGCCCAGTAGCGGCTGAGCAGTTGCTCCTCGGCGCTGCGTACGGCCAGGCGCAAGGTGCCGGCTTGCGCCGCGAGCATCAGGCGGCTTAATAAAGGCTCCGGCACGGCCAGCACCACGGTGCGTGCGGCGGCGCGGCGTTGGGCGGCTTGGGCGCGCTCTTCGACCGTGGCCGGCGGTGGCACTGCGGGCTGGCCATCGTTGGCCAAACCCAACTGGTCGCCGACACTGAGTAGGCGCATCGCCGGAAGTGCGACCTGGGCCGATTGCTCGGTGTTGCTGGCATCCTGGCGCAGGAACAGCAACACATCCACGTAATCCCCGGGGGTCAACTGGCCGCCCGCGCCGATCACCTCATCCACCGCGACGGCCAGCGCGCGTTCGTTGGGACGAATCATGCGCGCCAGCGGGCCACCGCCGCTGAAGCTGTCCTCGGTGAGCCAGATGCCTGCGCCCAGGGCGCGCAGCGGCATGCGGCCGATGGCCTGGTCGAGCTGGGTGAGGCTGCCGGCGGGCACTGTACGCAGTTTTTCCACCGCCAGGTCGGCGGCGGTCAGCGGAATAAAGGCGGGCACGTCATGCACCAGGACCACTACCGGTTGGCGGGTCTGGTCTTCAGCGGCGGCGGCGGTGTTTTCCACGGAAACGACAGGTGCGGTGGGGACTGCGACAGGATCCGGTGCGCGGCTCAAAACAAGCCCCCAGTACCCGGCGAACAATGCCCCGATCAGCAACAAGCCGGCCAGGACCATGCTGATGCGACTGTTCATGACGGCTCTCCCTTCCCGTTGCACTGCATGCCCGTCTAATCCAAACGAGTTAATCCGCAACCTGGCTGTGATGAACATCTAACGAATTGGCTATTTGAAGGTAGCTCAGCTAGGACAAAAAGCCATTAACCCAGGAAAAATTTATCGGTCCTTTGAACCTTGCCTTTTAAACCCTACGTTCATGGCGCCAACGTTGCGACTAATACTTTGTGATTAATCCGTTCTTACAGTTGTGAGTCTGAGGTTTGTTGACAATGCTTTAGTGGCACGCCGCGATCATCTGGTAATAGAGCCCTTCCGGCTTTCAGTGGCGTTTTAGGGAGAAGTATTATGTTCCTTGACTTGGTGTTGAAACTTTATGTCCAGACGCACTTGTTTTTTCAACGCAAAGACGGCGCGTCGGGTATTGAATACGCGATTATCGTGGCCATGGTTGCACTGGTGATCGTCGGTGCAGGTACAGGACTTGGAACTAAGATCAAGTCCATCTTTGATAGCGTCGCGACTAAAATGACGACTTGATAGCCTGCTGAAAAATGTGGGGAACCCTCATTAAAGTTCTTTCTATCCAGGTACAGCCATGAGCGCCGCCTCTTCTTCCCGCCAACAAATTCTTTTGGTAGATGATGAAGAGGACGCCCTGATCGAACTCGCCGAGTCCCTCGAAAACGAGGGGTTTGTCTGTTTAACCGCCAACTCCGTCACCTTCGCCCTGCAAGAATTGACACTCCATCCCGACATCGCCCTGGTCATCACCGACCTGCGTATGCCCGAGGAAAGTGGCATTTCCTTGATCAAGCGCCTGCGCGAACACACCTCACGTTCTCATCTGCCCGTGATTGTGATGTCGGGCCACGCCGAAATGGATGATGTGAGCGACATGCTGCGGCTGCACGTGCTGGACCTGTTCCGCAAGCCGATCTACCTGGTGCGGCTGATCGACACGTTGAACAACTTGTTTCCCCTTCCCAATGCTCACTAAAGTCAGAGCTGATAGCCGAAGCTTAACGAGTAGCGCGGCCGCCGATCGAAGCTGTCCAGCGCTACGTCGGACATCGGCTTGGCGACTTCCAGCGCGATGTTGTAGCACTTGGCGCTGCCAAAGCGCAGCCCCACCGCTGCAGCCGCCGAGTGCCAGTGCCAGTGCTACTGCCAGGGCCAGCGCGGTACTTGCTTTCCAAAACACGATTTGAGTGTTCATGATTGAGTTCCTTGCACCTGTACAACCTTAGTTGTCTTCAAACGCTCGCTATGTCTTGGGACAGCGATGCGTTTGTCCGTGTGGCTATAACAGCCCCGGCGGTGCTCTCTCTCAATTATCTACTGGGTATTAATGATTTATATACCGCAGCAATGTACCGGTTAAGCGACTAATGCCAAGGGTGTAGAGGGAGGGTGTATAAAGATATATATGTTTTTGAAATCAATGAGTTGAATAAAAAAGCGGACTTGAAAAGCCCGCTAATACTTAAGGTGTGTATATACAATTAATCAGTGTGTTTCAGGTGATCGGTCGCCATTTACCTACCATGTGTTCAATGTCGCCAGCGCCTTTCAACCACCACTCACCGCTGGAACCGGCGGCGCTGGCTAATAACGTCACATCACCGGGCAGGCGCACGGGTTTCTTGAACTCGACGTCTATCTCGATATTGGCGGCGGGCAGGTGTTCGCTGAGGGCGGCGAGGGTGCGCGCCTTGTTCCATAACCCATGAGCGATGGCCTGGGGGAAGCCAAACAGCTTGGCGGTCAGGGCGCTGAGGTGAATCGGGTTGTAGTCGCCGGAGACCCGCGCATAACGGCGGCCGATGTCGGCAGGGGCTTTCCAGCGGGTCAGTTCATTGACCTGGGTCGGGCAAGGCTCGGCGTGTTCCTCTGCGTGACCTTCCAGTTTCACGCCTCGGCACAGCATGCGGCTCTCAGCTTCCCAGAGCAGGCCGAGGGAGTCCTCGACGCTGGTCACTAATTCAAAGGTCGCGCCTTTGGGATGGGGCTTGAGGTTCTGGGTGTGCACGCTGATGGACAGCTCGCTGACGCCGCCGAGAGGACGGTGAATGCGGATGCGATTATTCAGGTGAATCAACCCCAGCAGTGGGAAGGGAAAGTTGCTGTCCGTCAGCAACTGCATCTGCAAACCAAACGCCAGGATATGCGGATAAGTCGCCGGCAGAATCGGGCTGTCGGTAAAACCACAGACTTTGCGATACGCCTCCACATGGTTAGGGTCGATGCTCACCCGACAGCGCAACCCCTGTTCGGGCAGGGTGCTACCGGTAATCTTGCGCTTGAGCGCTGCGCGCCAATACAGCGGCGGCAGAAACGGTGTAGCGCCTAATGTCTTCCATTGCATGCCTATGCTCCCAGGAGACTTTGCCCACACACCCGCAGCGCTTGCCCGCTGACCGCACCGGAACCCGGTTGGCCAAGCCAGGCCACCGCTTCGGCGACGTCTTGCGGCAAGCCACCCTGGCCCAGCGAACTCATGCGCCGCCCGGCCTCACGCAGCGCGAACGGAATATGCGCCGTCATCTGGGTTTCGATAAAACCGGGGGCCACGGCATTAATGGTGATGCCGCGTTCCTTGAGCAGTGGCGCCCAGGCTTGCGCGAGGCCGATCAACCCGGCCTTGCTCGCGGCATAGTTGGTTTGCCCACGGTTACCGGCGATGCCGCTGATCGATGCCAGCAGCACCACGCGGGCGTTGTCGTGCAGGGTGCCGCTGTCGAGCAGAGCCTTGGTCAATACTTGCGGTGCGTTAAGGTTGACTGCCAGCACCGCGTCCCAGTATTCCGGGGTCATATTCGCCAGGGTTTTATCGCGGGTGATACCGGCGTTGTGCACCAGAATGTCGAGGCCATCGGGCAGTTGTTCGATCAATTGGCTGGCGGCGCCTTCGGCGCAGATATCCAGCACCACGGTGCGGGCGCCCAGGCGCGCGGCCAGGGCTTCTAGGTCGGCCTTGGCCTGCGGCACGTCGAGCAGGATGACCTCGGCGCCGTCGCGGGCCAGGGTTTCAGCGATGGACGCGCCAATGCCTCGGGCGGCGCCGGTGACCAGCGCTTTGCGCCCGGCCAGTGGTCGCGTCCAATCCTCAACGGGTGTGGCGCAGGCTTGCAGGCGAATCACCTGGCCGGAGATATACGCACTTTTCGGCGAGAGGAAAAAGCGCAGCGCGCCTTCCAGTTGGTCTTCGGCACCCTCGCCGACGTAGAGCAATTGCAACACGCCGCCATTGCGCAACTCTTTGGCCAACGAGCGGCTGAAACCTTCCAGGGCACGCTGGGCGCTGGCGGCGAAAGGATCGCGGAGGCTCTCCGGCGCGCGGCCGAGGATCACCACGTGGGCGCTGTTATCCAGGTTTTTCAGCAACGGCTGGAAGAACTCGCGCAGTTGCTTGAGGGTGTCGGTGTGCTGCAGATCGCTGGCATCGAATACCACGGCCTTGAGTTTGGGGCCATGGCCGGGAATCCACGTCGAGGTCTCGCTGCCGTAGGTGTAGATAGCGTCGGTGAGTTTGTGCGCAAACGCCTGCACGTTGGTTGCCAGTGCTCCACCGCCCAGCAGCAACGCGCCTTCGACCGGACGCAGGCGCCCGGCTTGCCAGCGTTCCAGGCGTACCGGTGACGGCAGGCCAATGGCGGCGACCAGGCGATGGCCGAGGCTTGAGTTGGCGAAGTCGATATAACGGTCAGACATGGAACGCTCTCCGAAGGCTGGGGTTCAAAGGGTTGACCACCCCGGGGTGGCAGTCGTTCGATTGAGCCTAGGCTAGGCTTGATGATTCCACCCACAACCATCAGGGAGCTTTCCATGACTCAATTGCGCCGTGTAGCGATCATTGGCGGTAACCGCATTCCTTTCGCTCGCTCCAATGGCCCGTATGCCACCGCGAGCAACCAGGCGATGCTGACGGCTGCGCTGGAAGGCCTGATCGAACGCTACAACCTGCACGGCCTGCGCATGGGCGAAGTGGCGGCGGGCGCGGTGCTCAAGCATTCGCGCGACTTCAACCTCACCCGCGAATGTGTGCTGGGCTCGCGCTTGTCGCCGCAGACACCGGCCTATGACATTCAACAGGCCTGCGGCACCGGGCTGGAAGCCGCATTACTGGTGGCCAACAAGATTGCCCTGGGCCAGATCGAATGCGCGATTGCCGGCGGGGTGGACACCACTTCCGATGCGCCCATCGGTGTAAATGAGGGCCTGCGCAAGATTCTGCTGCAAGCCAACCGCAGCAAATCCATGGCGGATAAATTAAAAGTCCTGTTACAACTTCGTCCCCATCACCTCAAGCCCGAACTGCCACGTAATGGCGAGCCGCGCACAGGCCTGTCCATGGGCCAACATTGCGAATTGATGGCGCAGACGTGGCAGATTCCCCGCGCCGAACAGGACCAGTTGGCCCTGGAAAGCCACCAGAAAATGGCGGCCGCCTACGCTGAAGGCTGGCACAACGATCTACTCACACCGTTCCTGGGCCTGACCCGCGACAACAACCTGCGCCCCGACCTGACCCTGGAAAAACTCGCCGCGCTTAAACCCGCCTTCGAACGCAGCGAAAAGGGCACGCTGACTGCCGGCAACTCCACGCCCCTCACGGACGGCGCGTCGCTGGTGCTGCTGGGCAGTGAAGCCTGGGCCCAAGAGCGCGGTTTGCCGATCCTGGCGTATCTGCGCGATGGTGAAGCGGCGGCGGTGGATTTCGTCAACGGCGCCGAAGGCCTGCTGATGGCGCCGGTATATGCCGTGCCGCGGCTGCTGGCGAGGAATGGCCTGACGCTGCAAGACTTCGATTACTACGAGATCCACGAAGCCTTCGCTGCCCAGGTTTTGTGCACACTCAAGGCCTGGGAAGATGCGGACTATTGCAAGACGCGCCTTGGGCTTGACGCGCCGTTGGGGTCCATCGACCGCAGCCGGCTTAATGTAAAAGGCAGTTCCCTGGCCGCCGGACATCCGTTTGCCGCCACAGGTGGGCGTATCGTCGCCAATCTGGCCAAGTTGCTCGACGCAGCAGGTAAGGGGCGTGGCCTGATTTCGATCTGTGCCGCCGGCGGTCAAGGCGTGACGGCGATCATCGAGCGTTGATTGCGCCGCAAATTGGCATATAGGATGCATTCTGAAGGGGTCAGAGGTCGGTAGCCTCTCCCACCGGCGAGCCGATTGCCGTATAACGAGTGCCACACGCGTGTTTGGTAATACAGGACCCACAATAAAAGCTGATGAAGACTCCTAAACGCATTGAACCCCTGATCGAAGACGGTCTGGTCGACGAAGTGCTGCGCCCACTCATGAGTGGTAAAGAAGCAGCTGTTTATGTGGTGCGCTGCGGCAACGAATTGCGTTGCGCCAAGGTTTACAAGGAGGCGAACAAACGAAGTTTTCGTCAAGCGTCCGAATACCAGGAAGGCCGTAAGGTCCGTAACAGCCGCCAGGCCCGGGCCATGGCCAAGGGCTCCAAGTTCGGCAAGAAAGAAACCGAAGATGCCTGGCAGAATGCCGAAGTGGCGGCGTTGTTCCGCTTGGCCGGCGCGGGCGTTCGCGTGCCCAAGCCTTACGACTTCCTGGAAGGCGTGCTGTTGATGGAACTGGTGGCCGACGAGTATGGCGACGCCGCGCCACGTCTCAACGACGTCACGCTGGATCCGGACCAGGCGCGCGAATACCACGCCTTCCTGATCTCGCAGATCGTGCTGATGTTGTGTACCGGCCTGGTGCACGGTGACTTGTCCGAGTTCAACGTACTGCTGACGCCAACCGGCCCGGTGATCATCGACCTGCCCCAGGCGGTGGATGCGGCGGGCAACAACCACGCGTTCAGCATGCTGGAGCGGGACGTGGGCAACATGGCGTCCTACTTCGGTCGCTATGCCCCGGAGTTGAAGACGACCAAGTACGCCAAGGAAATGTGGGCGCTGTACGAAGCCGGCACCTTGCACCCGGCCAGCACCTTGACTGGCGAGTTCGACGAGCCGGAAGAGTTGGCGGACGTGGGCGGCGTGATCCGCGAAATCGAAGCGGCGCGGCTGGATGATGAACGTCGTCAGGCGATTCGCGCGGCGGATGATGAGCCGCAGAGCAAAGTGTCGGACGAGCCACCGCCGCCGCCGTGGATGCAGTAGTCAGAGCAACTGCGATCCAATGTGGGGCTTGTGTGGGAGCTGGCTTGCCTGCGATAGCATCAACTCGGTGTGACTGACATACCGAGGTGTCTGCATCGCGGGCAAGCCCGGCTCCCACACAAGCCCACATTCGGTTTGTGTTCCGTCAGATGAATCAGCCGGCGCAGCAACTACCCGACGCCAACTCCTTGAGTATCGGACAATCCGGCCGATGATCGCCCTGGCAGTGCTCCACCAGATCCTGCAACGTATCGCGCAGTTGCCCCAACTCCAGAATTTTCTGGTTCAGCGCTTCGATATGTTGGCGCGCCAGCGCCTTCACGTCGGCGCTGGCGCGTTGCCGGTCCTGCCACAGGGTCAGCAACTTGCCGACCTCCTCCAATGAAAACCCCAAATCCCGCGAACGCTTGATAAACGCCAGGGTGTGCAAGTCATCCTGGCCGTACACACGATAGCCACTGTCGGTGCGGTGGGCGGCTTTGAGCAGGCCGATGGATTCGTAATAGCGAATCATCTTGGCGCTGAGCCCGGTCTGGCGTGCGGCTTGGCCTATGTTCATGGGCGTTGATCCTCCAAGTGCTCCGGTTTCCAAGTCTTCAACAGCAAGGCATTACTCACCACACTGACGCTCGACAGGGCCATCGCCGCGCCGGCCAGTACCGGGTTGAGCAGGCCGAACGCTGCCAGAGGAATGCCAATCAAGTTATACACAAAGGCCCAGAACAGGTTCTGGCGGATTTTTGCGTAGGTCTTGCGGCTGATCTCCAGCGCGGCCGGCACCAGGCGCGGATCGCCGCGCATCAGGGTGATACCGGCCGCGTGCATGGCCACGTCGGTACCACCGCCCATGGCGATGCCGATATCGGCGGCGGCGAGGGCCGGGGCGTCGTTGATGCCGTCGCCGACCATCGCGACGACGTCGGTTTTCTTCAGTTCGGCGACGGCGGCGGCTTTGTAGGCGGGCAGCACTTCGGCATGCACATCATCGATGCCCAGAGCCTCGGCGACCACGCGGGCGCTGCCGCGATTGTCACCGGTGAGCAAATGACTGCTGATGTGCTGGGCCTTGAGTTGCTGCACAGCCTCCAGCGCACCGGGCTTGAGGGTATCGCCAAACGCGAACAGCCCCAGCACACGCGGTTGCGCACCTTGCTCTATCAACCAGGACAAGGTACGCCCCTCGGCTTCCCACGCCTTGGCGGAGTCGGCAAGGTCGCCCATGCGCAAGCCGCTTTCTTCCAGCAGCCGACGATTGCCCAAGGCCAGCGGTTGCCCCTCAAGAGTGCCGGCGATACCGCGCCCGGTCAGGGATTGGCTGGCGCTCACGTCGGCCACGTTCAAGCCTTGTTCATGGCACGCATCCAGCACGGCCTTGGCCAACGGGTGTTCGCTGCCGCGTTGCAACGCGCCGGCTTGTTGCAGCAGCAGCGTTCCATTGCCATCCACTGCCGCCAAGTGGGCGATTTTCGGCGTGCCGGAGGTGAGGGTGCCGGTCTTGTCAAAGACCACGGCGCTGACTTCATGGGCGCGTTCCAGGGCTTCGGCGTCCTTGATCAGGATGCCGTGGCGTGCAGCGACGCCTGTACCGGCCATGATCGCGGTGGGAGTGGCCAGGCCCAGGGCGCACGGGCAGGCGATCACCAGCACCGCTACGGCATTGATGATCGCGGTCTCCAGGGACGCGCCATACAGCCACCAGCCGACCAAGGTGACAGAGGCCAACACCAGCACGGCAGGGACGAACACCTGGCTGACTTTATCCACCAGTTTCTGGATCGGGGCCTTGGCGGCTTGTGCGTCTTCCACCAGGCGGATGATCCGCGCCAGCACGCTTTCGGCGCCGAGCGCCAGCGTGCGCACCAACAGGCGGCCTTCACCGTTGATGGCGCCGCCGGTGACGTTGTCGCCGGGCTGCTTGGGCACCGGCAGGCTTTCGCCGCTGATCAAGGCTTCATCGGCATGGCTTTGACCGTCCACCACTTCGCCATCCACCGGGAAGCGTTCGCCGGGTTTGACCAGCACCAGGTCATTGAGCTTCAACGCGGTGATGGCGACGTCTTCTTCGCGACCGTCGAGCACCCGAATCGCCCGTTCGGGACGCAGGGCTTCCAGGGCGCGGATGGCGCTGGCGGTCTGGCGTTTGGCGCGGCTCTCCAGGTATTTACCCAGCAGCACCAGCGCGATCACCACCGCCGAAGCTTCGAAGTACAGGTGCGGCGTCATGCCTGGGTGAGCCGTGAGCCATTCATAAATGCTCAGGCCGTAACCGGCGCTGGTGCCGATGGCCACCAGCAGGTCCATATTGCCAGCGCCGGCCCGCGCGGCTTTCCAGGCAGCGATGTAGAAGCGTGCGCCAAAGATGAATTGCACCGGTGTGGCGAGCGCGAACTGTCCCCAGGCGGGCAGCATCCAGTGCAGGCCGAAAGGTTCCACCAGCATGGGCAGCACCAACGGCAGTGCCAGCAGGATCGCCAGCAGCAACGCCCAACGCTCGCGATGCAGGCGCTGGGCTTGATTGGCTTCGGTGGCCGTTTCGCTTTGGGGCAGGGTGGCGCTGTAGCCGGCCTTGTCGACGGCGGCGATCAGCACGCTGGCGTCCATTTGGCCAAGCACTTCAACATGGGCACGTTCGTTGGCCAGGTTGACGCTGACGCTTTGCACCCCCGGCACTTTGCCCAGCGCGCGCTCGACCCGGCCGGCACAGCTGGCGCAGGTCATGCCGCTGATGGGCAGGTCAAAGGTGGTGGATCCATTCATGGGGCAGTCCTCCAGGAGAAGTTGCCCTTAGGATCAACCTTGACCTGTGGGGAAGGTCAAGCGCCGTTAATATTCCAGTGCGGCAGATTTGAGGTACATGCCGTCCGCGCCTTGGGCGATACGCAATTTGCGCACGTCACCGGCCTTGAGCGTGATGTTTTGCGCGGGTGGCGCGAGCAGGCCCGGCAGGCACCCTGGGGATTGGCCCGGTAGCAGTTTCAAGCGCAACGACAGGTTGCCCGCCGGCAGGTTGAACGACGTGGCTTGCTCCTGGAACAACCGGCCCGCCAGTTGATCATTCAGGTACAGGCCGATCTCGCAGTTGGTCGGCACTTCCAGGCGCTCCCGGGAAATAATCAGCACCGCATAGTCTTCCGCGGCAACGGCCTGGGGCGCAGCGGCAGACAAGCTCATCAGGCCGGCAAGGGCAAAAAAAGACCAGCGCATGGCGAATGCTCCGTGGTTTGAATCGAAGAGGGGTGAAGCTTGGCCTTTGAAGCCGCCAAATACCAGCCCGGCAGAAGTTTTCAGAACTTGACCTTGCCATCGTGGCAAGGTCGAGACTGGGCCCAACCTCATCAAAGGAGTCATGTCATGCAAGTATTCAGCGTTGAAGGAATGACCTGCGGCCATTGCGTTCGGGCGGTGACCCAGGCGGTGCATAGCCAGGACCCGGCGGCCAGCGTAAAGGTCGACCTGGCGGCAAAGGAGGTCGGCGTCGAAAGCCGCCTGTGCGCAGAGCAAGTGATCAGCCTGATCACGGAAGAGGGCTACAGCGCCAAGCTTGCCTGACGGGTAAAAATAGTTAGCGAGCTATCGTGTTCAATGCACCCAAGCGCGGCTAGACTATCGGGCTGCCGTCTGACTTGGGTGCCCGATGAACCTTCGCATAATCCTGATTCTGGGTGCCTTGAGCGCCTTCGCGCCGTTGGCGATCGATTTTTACCTGCCGGGTTTCCCGGCGATGGCCCAGGCCTTTGCGACGGATGAAAAACACATCCAGCTGACTCTGGCGGTGTATTTCGCTGGCCTGGCCATCGGCCAATTGATCTATGGCCCACTCGCGGACCGCTTTGGTCGACGCGGCCCGCTGCTCAGTGGTGTCACCCTGTTTACGCTGGCCTCCTTTGCCTGCGCTTTCGCGCCGTCCTTGGAATGGCTGATCGGCGCGCGTTTCGTGCAGGCCCTCGGTGGCTGCGCCGGCATGGTGATTTCCCGCGCGGTGGTCAGCGATAAATGCGATGCGGTGGGCTCGGCCAAAGTGTTTTCTCAATTGATGCTGGTCACCGGCCTGGCGCCGATCCTCGCGCCACTGGCTGGCGGGCTGATGGTGGGATTGTGGGGCTGGCAGTCGATTTTCCTGGCGCTGTCGATATTCAGCGTGATGGCGGCAATCGCTGTGGCGATCGGGCTGCCGGAAACCTTTCCGGCCCATCAGCCGCGCCAGCCGTTGTCCGGGTCGTTACGTCGCTACGGTTCGCTGTTGTCCGATCGGGTTTACCTGGGTTACGCGCTCACCGGCGGTATTTCGATTGCCGGGATGTTTGCCTACATTGCCGGTTCACCGTTCGTGTTTATCCAACTCTACGGCGTGCCTGCCGAGCATTACGGCTGGCTGTTTGGCTCCAATGCCGCAGGCTTTATCCTGGTGGCACAGGTGAATGCGCGGTTGCTGGCCAAACGTGGCCCGTCCTACCTGCTGTCGCGCAGTGTGTGGGTCTACCTGTTGGCGGCGCTGACGCTGCTCGGCATCGCGGCCTTACGCACCGATGCGCTGTGGCCATTGCTGGTGCCGCTGTTTATCTGCATCGCGAGCCTGGGCTGCATTTTGCCCAATACCTCGGCGTGCGCCATGAGCGGGCAGGGTGCACGCGCCGGTAGCGCGTCGGCGCTGCTCGGTTGCATTCAGTTTGGCGTGGCGGCGGGCGCTGCCTCATTAGTGGGTGTGCTGCACGACGGCACGGCGATGCCGATGGCCATCGTCATCAGCGTGTGCGGTGTATTGGCGGTAACGATTGCGATGTCGACCCAGCGCCTGCAACGGGCGAGGGCCGAGCAGGCGCAGGGCTGAAGCGCGGATCAGCCAGCGGCGGAGCGTTGCTGGCCGTTCGGAAAGCGGTGGGGGGCCTGGATACGGGTTTGCAGGGTGTCGGCAAACGCACGGGCTTCGGCCTCGGTGCGGAAGGTGAACGCGTCGCCGTCGAGACGAACCTGCCATTTATTGCCTGCGGATTTTGCTAACGCTTTTATCAGGATCTTCATTGCTGACTTCCTCACGTAAAAGAATCGTGGCAAAGGCGGCCAATATAAACCCGAATACGTTCACAAATATGACAAAGATCAACTCTCAGACTAGCGGTGTCGTCCATTACTCACAGGAGTAACGGACAACACTGACAGACGTTTTTCAGAACCCTTCCAGTACGATCTTTCCCTTGGCCTTGCCGCTTTCCAGCAGCGCATGGGCACGCCGCAGGTTTGCCGCATTAATCACACCAAAGTGTTCACCCACTGTGGTTTTCAGGGTGCCTGCATCAATCAGTTCGGCCACGCGATTGAGCAGGTTGTGCTGTTCGATCATGTCCGGGGTTTCGAACATCGAGCGCGTGTACATGAACTCCCAATGCAGTGACAGGCTCTTGCGCTTGAGCTTACTGACGTCCAGTGCCTTGGGATCGTCGATCAGCGCCAGCTTGCCCTGGGGTTGCAGGGCTTCGACCAACTGGTCCAGGTGATGGTCAGTCTGGGTCAGGCTGGCGACGTGGGTCACTTGCGGGTGGCCAGCTGCTTTCAGCGCTTCGCTCAACGGTTGGCTGTGATCGATCACCAGGTCGGCGCCGAGGGCCTTGGCCCATTCCTGGGTTTCCGGGCGCGAAGCGGTGCCGATCACTTTCAAGGCGGTGAGCCGGCTGGCCAATTGGGTCAGGATCGATCCTACGCCACCAGCGGCGCCAACGATCAGCAGGCTCTGGCCTTCATCCTGTTTGCCTTCACGCACTTGCAGGCGTTCGAACAGCAGTTCCCAGGCGGTGATGGCGGTCAGTGGCAGGGCGGCAGCTTCGGCAAAACCCAGGCTTTTCGGCATGTGCCCGACGATGCGTTCGTCCACGGTGTGCAATTCGCTGTTGCCGCCGGGACGCACCAGAGAACCGGCGTAGAACACCTTGTCACCGACGTTGAACAGCGTCACGTCACTGCCGACAGCCTTGACCACCCCGGCCACGTCCCAGCCCAACACCTTGGCGGTGCCGTTTTCCGGGGCGACGTTCTGGCGCACTTTGGTGTCCACCGGGTTGACCGAGATGGCTTTGACGTCCACCAGCAGGTCACGCGGGCCGGCGACGGGCGCTGGCAACTCGATGTCTTGCAGAGCGTTCGGATCGTTGATCGGCAGCGAGGCGTAGTAGGCAATGGCTTTCATGATGGCTCCAGGAAAAGGGCGATGATCAGGCAAGAAACTTCAGGCGCTTGATGTCGAAGTGTTCGATCACATCAGCGGCCTTGGCGCGAAAGTTCTGGATGTGCGCGCTCTGGTCGTGGTCGGCCAGCGCTGCGTCGTCGCTCCAGCGTTCGAGCATGTAGAAGGTTTCGGGGTGCTGCAGGTCCTGGTGCAGGTCGTACTGCTCACAACCAGCCTCAAGGCGGGTGGGTTCCAGCAGGCCGCGCAGCAAGGTTTCCAGGGTGGCCTGCTGGCCGGGTTTGGCGATCAGCGTGGCGATGACGTTAAAGGCAGTGGACATATTCAACTCCAGACACGTAATGAACAGGATGCACGGATGATTGGCTATTTCCCCAGGAGATAAAAGCCGCTAAAACAAAGGTCTGTTTCAACCAAATTTTGATAATGAGCGGAAATGCATGCTGCGTTTTGATGATTTGCAGTTATTTGTGCGTGCGGCGGACTTGGGTAGCCTGTCCGCTGCAGCACGGGTGATGGACCTGTCGCCTGCGGTGGCCAGTGCCGCGCTCAAGCGCATCGAACAGCAACTGGGCACGCGTTTGCTGGCGCGCTCTACCCGCAGCCTGCGCCTGACGGCTGAAGGCGAGGGTTTCCTGGAATATGCTCGCGCCGCGTTGAGCTCGCTGGATGAAGGGCGACGCTTATTGGCCAGCGGCCAAGACCATGTCAGTGGCGTGCTGCAGCTGTCGGCGCCCTCCGATTTCGGGCGTAACCAATTGCTGCCGTGGTTGGATGAATTCCAGCATGAGCACCCGCAACTGAGCGTGCGCCTGTTGTTGGGTGACCGAATTGCCGACTTGTTCCGCCAACCGGTGGACATCGCCCTACGCTACGGTGAGCCCGAGGATTCCAGCCTTGTCGCGCTCCCCGTCGCGCCGGACAACGTTCGCGTGCTCTGCGCGTCCCCTCGCTATCTTGCGCGTTATGGTGAACCTCGGCATCTGGAGCAATTGGCCCAGCACAATTGCCTGCTGTACATGCTTGGCAGCCGGGTCCACGACCACTGGACCTTTCACGACGGTAAGCGCGACGTCAGCCTGACCGTCTCCGGCGACCGTTTCAGTGACGATGCCGACGTAGTCCGCCGCTGGGCGGTGGCGGGTGTGGGCATTGCCTACAAGTCCTGGCTGGACGTGAGTACTGACGTGCTGGACGGGCGCCTGCGCTTGATCCTGCCTGAGCTGCGCGGTGAGCGTACGCCACTCAATCTGCTGTGCTCGCATCGCGCGCAGCTGAGCAAACCCATCAACTTGTTGCGGGAAATGCTCGTGTCCCGTTGTGCGATGTTGACTGCCCAATTGCCGGAGCCCTTGAGCGCGACGTAACGGCCTCCATCAAAGCAGGAAATTTCACTCAGATACTGTCCCTATCTACGCTGTCAGACGCCGTGGAACCGGCGATTTACGGCCCTATACTTTGGCGCCAACCTCAGTAGAAAAATAAATCGACAGGGAGTGAAAAGATGGAAGTAGCACCTTGCATCAGTCAGATCGCCAGCTTGCTCGCCGAGCCCAAACGCACCGCCATGCTGTGGGCCTTGATGGATGGCTCGGCCAAGTCGCCGGTTGAGTTGGCAACGCTCGCCGGGTTGTCTCCGACATCCGCCAACGCGCACTTGGCGCGAATGACCGCAGGTGGTTTGCTGCGGGTGGAGGCCCGGCGTGGAAAGCGTTTGTTTCGTGTAGCGGCACCTGATGTCAGCGCTGCCATCGATGCCTTGGCCAGAACCACCATGGCTTGTGTTGCACGCAGCGCGCCGGGCGTTTTGCCGCCGGCCCTGGTTGCCCCGCCACTGTTACGCCATGCCCGGTTGTGCCACGGCCACCTCGGCGGGGAGCTGGGGGCGCAGTTGTATCAACATTTGTTGGAGGCGGGGTGGATCGAGCGCCATGAGTTGCGTACCGACATTACGGTCAAAGGCGCGCAGCACTTGGCCGGCCTGGGTATTTTCATTCAGGCATTGGCATCGCCGCTGGTGTGTAGTTGTTTTGACTGGAGCCAGCAGCAACCGCATCTGGGCGGTGCGTTGGGGGCAGGGTTGTTGCAACTGTTTTTGCAGTCGAACTGGATCAGTGTGATCAACGAGTCGCAGGCCTTGCAGGTGCACGCTATCGGACAGCGGGAAATCGCCCGATTCACCCTGGCTGGGTGAGGTGTTGACGTGAGATCGATGAATTTAATGTGGGAGCCGGGCTTGTCGAACCGTCGAACCGCCGCGATAGCGGTGTGTCAGGCAATAAATGCCTGGCTGATACATCGCTATTGCAGGCAAGCCAGCTCCCACATTTTGGACTGCGTTTAGTCAGTTATGGCTTGACCAGTCTTGCATCCAGGCTGTTCTGCGCCAGGCGTTTGGCCTGGTCCTGGGTCATGCCCAGCGAGGTGTACAGCGCGTGGAAGTTCTCGGTGACATAGCCGCCGAAGTACGCCGGGTCATCCGAATTTACCGTCACCTTCACGCCACGCTCGAGCATGTCGAGGATGTTGTGTTGGGCCATGTCGTCGAACACGCACAGTTTGGTGTTGGACAATGGGCACACGGTCAGCGGGATCTGCTCGTCGATGATGCGCTGCATCAAGCGCTCGTCTTCGATAGCGCGCACGCCATGGTCGATACGCTCGATCTTCAACAGGTCGAGGGCTTCCCAGATGTATTCGGGCGGGCCTTCTTCGCCGGCGTGGGCCACGGTAAGGAAGCCTTCGTGGCGGGCGCGGTCGAACACGCGCTGGAACTTGCTCGGCGGGTGACCCATTTCCGAACTGTCCAGGCCCACGGCCACAAACGCGTCACGGAACGGCAAGGCCTGGTCCAGGGTTTTCTCGGCTTCGGCTTCGCTCAAGTGGCGCAGGAAGCTGAGGATCAAACCGCTGGTAATACCCAGTTGTTGCTCGCCATCTTTAAGTGCAGCGGCGATGCCGTTGAGTACCACTTCGAACGGCACGCCACGGTCGGTGTGGGTCTGCGGGTCGAAGAAGGGTTCGGTGTGGATCACGTTCTGCGCTTTGCAGCGCAGCAGGTAGGCCCAGGTCAGGTCGTAGAAGTCCTGGGAAGTGCGCAGCACATCGGCGCCCTTGTAATACAGGTCGAGAAACTCTTGCAGGTTGTTGAACGCGTAGGCCTTGCGCAGGGTGTCGACGTCGTTCCACGGCAGCGCAATCTTGTTGCGCTCGGCCAGGGCGAACAGCAACTCAGGCTCCAGCGAGCCTTCCAGATGCAGGTGCAATTCAGCCTTGGGCAGGGCGTTGAGCCAATCGTACATTTTCTAAATTCTCATCAGGTGCAATGGCGGCATTCTACAGGCCATGGATGAAATAATCGGTAAAACCTGACCAGCAGGAGAGTTTTGGTTTTATTCATGCAATCACCGTCTCTACTAAGATGTAACGAAACGTTAGCTGCATCGCGCAGTCTGTACCCCATCAATGACAGATTTGCCGTACTAAAAGGCCCGAAATGCTCACCTCCCTCAAGCAAGAAAAATTCATGCTGCTGGCGCTGATTGCCGCCATCGCCGCCTACCCGCTGGAACACTGGATGCTGCACAGCGGGCAAATGGTGGCGCTGCTGGCCGGCGCTGCACTCATCGGCTTTATCGTAATGGCGTCGATGCGCGTGGCTCATCACGCCGAGCAACTCGCGGAAAAAGTCGGCGACCCCTACGGCACCATGATCCTCACCCTCGCTGCCGTGCTGGTGGAGGTGGTGATCCTGGCGATCATGATGAGCAACGAACCGTCCCCCACCCTGGTGCGCGACACCATTTACTCGGCGGTGATGCTCGACATCAACGGGATTCTCGGCCTGGCTGCGCTGATGGGCGGTATCAAGCACGGTGAACAGTCCTACAACGATGATTCGGCGCGCACTTACAGCGTGATGATCCTCACCGCCATGGGCGTGTCAATGGTGGTGCCGGAATTCATTCCCGAAGCCGACTGGAAAATTTACTCAGCCTTCACCATTGGCGCGATGGTGGTGTTGTACACCCTATTTCTGCGCATGCAGGTAGGGCCGCACAGTTATTTCTTTAGCTACAGCTACCCGGAAAAACGCCGCAAGAAGCAGCCGGAAGAACAGAAAGCGCCGTCGGTGAACCTGGCGTTTTCCATCGGCACGCTGGTGTTTGGGGTGGTGGTGATCGGCGCATTGGCCGAAGTGATGTCCAAGACCCTGGACCTTGGCCTGGAAGGCACAGGCGCGCCGCCGGTGATCACGGCGATTGTGGTCGCGGCCATTTCGGCAGCGCCGGAAATTTTGACAGCGTTGCGCGCTGCGTTGGCGAACCGCATGCAGTCGGTGGTGAATATTGCGTTGGGTGCTTCGTTGTCGACGGTGATCCTGACAGTGCCGGTGATGGAAGCCATGGCGCTCTATACCGGCCAGCCGTTCCAGATGGCGATGACGCCGGTGCAGACCGTGATGGTGTTGATCACGCTGATTGTCAGCGCTATCAACCTCAACGATGGCGAAACCAATGCCATCGAAGGGATGACGCATTTTGTGTTGTTTGCGACCTTCATCATGTTGTCGTTGTTGGGGGTGTAGCGCAACTCAAAGCAGCGCCCCTCCCACATTTTTGCCCCGTGTCTGGCTTAGGTTCCGGCGATCAGTTGGCGTGCCGCCTGGGTGTGATCGGCGATCAAGCCTTTCACGTCCAGGCCTTCCACTTGGCCGTCAATCACACGCCACTTGCCGCCGATCATCACCCGGTCCGCACGATCAGCACCGCACAGCAGCAGTGCTGAAATCGGGTCATGGCTGCCCGAGAAACGCAGCTCATCCAGCTTGAACAGCGCCAGGTCTGCCTGCTTTCCTACCGCCAACTCGCCAATGTCCGTGCGCCCGAGCAATTGCGCCGAACCTTTGGTCGCCCAACCCAGCACGCCTTCAGGGGTGATCTTTTCGGCGCCGTAACGCAGACGCTGGATGTACAGCGCCTGGCGTGCTTCAAGGATCATGTTTGAGGCATCGTTGGAGGCGGAGCCATCCACGCCCAGGCCGATCGGCGCGCCCGCTGCCAACAGGTCCAGCGTCGGGCAGATGCCAGACGCCAGACGCATATTCGAGCTTGGGCAGTGAGAGATGCCAGTGCCGGCGGCACCCAGGCGCGCAATTTCATCCGGGTTGAAGTGAATGCCATGCGCCAGCCAGGTGCGCGGGCCGAGCCAGCCGACGCTGTCCAGATAATCCACGGTGCGCAAGCCGAAGCGTTGCAGGCAGAAGTCTTCTTCGTCGAGGGTTTCCGCCAAGTGGGTGTGCAGGCGAACGTCGAGGCTGGTGGCCAGTTCGGCGCTGGCTTGCATGATTTGCGGGGTGACGGAAAACGGCGAGCAGGGGGCCAGGGCAATCTGGATCTGTGCGCCGTCGCCGCGCTGGTGATATTCGCGGATCAAGCGCTGACTGTCTTCAAGGATGACTTGGCCCTGTTGCACGGTCTGCTGGGGAGGCAGGCCGCCATCGGCTTCGCCGAGGCTCATGGATCCGCGGGTGAGCATGGCGCGCATGCCCAATTCGCGCACGCTTTCAACTTGCACGTCGATCGCGTTTTCCAGGCCGTCAGGGAACAGGTAATGGTGGTCTGCCGCCGTGGTGCAGCCAGAAAGCAGCAACTCCGCGAGCGCCACCTTCGATGCCAGGGCGAGCTTTTCCGGGGTCAGCCGCGCCCAGACCGGGTAGAGGGTCTTCAACCAAGGGAACAGCGGCTGATTGACCACCGGCGCCCAGGCGCGGGTCAGGGTTTGGTAGAAGTGGTGATGGGTGTTGATCAGGCCGGGCAGGATCACATGTTCACGGGCATCGAAGACGTGCCCGCAAGGCACGGCAGGCTCTCTTCCCCAGCCCAGTACTTCAGTGATCACCCCGTCTTGCAGCACCAGGCCGCCACGGGCATCGAGGCCATTGGCAGTGAAAATCGCGAGGGGTTTTTTTAACCAGATACGGGTCGCAGGCATTGGCCGGCTCCTCTGAATGATGGGTTCAGGTTTGCCAGCTCAGTGTTGCCCTGTCTGCTGATCCAGGGTCGCCAGTGAAGGCGAGTGGCAGAGTTTACTTGTAGTCTATGTTCGGGTCTATCTGTAGGAGCGCGGTGCCCACGAGATCATCGCGGGCAAGCCCGCTCCCACAGTGGGTGGGTATTTACCAGGCGATGGTGTCGCCTTTGTAATCGATGAAGTGATGGCCGCCTTTACCGGTGTAGGCGTTCACTTGGTCCACCAGGCCGCGCACGCTGGTGTCGACATCGATGTGCGCATTTTCGCCGCCCATATCGGTCTTCACCCAGCCTGGATGCAGCGACAACACCGTCAGTTTAGGGTCACCCAGTTGGGTGACAAAGCTGTTGGTCATAGAGTTGAGCGCCGCCTTGCTGGCCTTATACAGCGCCAGGTCCGAACCGTCGGGGATGGTCACGCTGCCCAGTACCGAACTCATGAAGGCCATTACGCCGCTGTCCTTGCGGATCTGCCCGACAAAGCGCTGGGCCAGGTTAATTGGCGCCACGGCATTGGTGAAAAACAGTTGACCGACTTCGGCCAGGGTGGCGTGGCCGGGTTCTTGATTGGCGGGGCCCTTGACGCCGGCGTTGACGAACAGCAGGTCGAAGGTGTGCTCCTTGAGGCGCTGGCTGAGGGCGATCACGGCTTGTTGATCGTCCATGTCGAGTTTTTCGATCTGCGTTGGGCCGAGGGCTTTCAGCGCATCGGCGTTGCTCGGATCACGCACGGTGGCGATCACATCCCAGCCGTCCTGGATCAGTTGCTTGACCAGGCCAAGGCCCAGCCCGCGCGATGCGCCGATGATCAATGCGGTTTTTGGCGTAGGCATGAAAAGCTTCCTTTAGCGTTGCGGTTCAGGGCGTTCAGCGTTGTAGCAGGATACGCCCACGGCTGAGGTCGGCCAGTTGAATTTGCAGGGTGTCGATATGCGCTTCGCCCACAGCCAGCTGTAGTTCGACGCCGTTGGCGGTGAAGGTTTCTTCCACCACCAGCCCGCCCAGTTCAGCCACGCGCAGTTTCACCAGGTTGAGTTCGGCGAACCCGCAAGCGCAACTTAAGGGCACACGGCTGATCAATTCGATGCGTTCGGCATTCTGCAGGCATTTATTCGCGCCACCGCCGTACGCACGCGCGAGCCCGCCGGTGCCCAATTGGATGCCGCCGTACCAGCGAATCACCAGCACCGCGACCTGATCAAAACCCTGTGCCTCGATGGCCGCCAGGATCGGCCGCCCGGCTGTGCCGCCGGGTTCTCCGTCGTCATTGCTGCGGTACTGGTCGGCCAGTTTCCAGGCCCAGCAATTGTGCGTGGCGTTCAGGTCGCTGTGCTGTTCGAAAAACGCCTGGGCGTCTTGCGCGCTGGTAATCGGCGCGGCGAGGGTGATGAAGCGGCTTTTGCGTATTTCTTCGCGAAACTCGCAAAGGCCGGTGAGCGTAAAAGACATAAGTCGCTTCGTTTATTGGACGGGCTTGATGCCACAGCCCTTGAGAATGATGTGGATCAGGTTGGTGCCGGCGTCTTCCATGTCCTGCTTGGTCAGCTTGGCGCGACCGGTGACGCGGCATATCTGGGTGGCGAAATCGGCGTAGTGCTGGGTGCTGCCCCACAGCAGGAAGATCAGGTGCACGGGGTCGATGGGGTCCATCTTGCCGGCGTCGATCCAGGCTTGGAACACCGCCGCGCGGCCACTGAACCACGCGCGGTAGTCCTGGCTGAAATATTCGGTGAGGCATTCGCCACCGCTGATGATCTCCATGGCGAAGATCCGCGAGGCCTGGGGTTGGCGCCGCGAGAACTCCATCTTGGTGCGAATATAGCGGGCGAGGGCTACGGCCGGGTCATCCTCGGCGGTCAGCGCGTTGAAGGTGCTGTCCCACAATTCGAGGATGTTGCTGAGCACCGCGATGTACAGGCCCAGCTTGTTGGTGAAGTAGTAATGCAGGTTGGCCTTTGGCAGCCCGGCACTGGCAGCAATGGTGTTCATGCTGGTGCCTTTGTAGCCATGGCGCGCGAACTCATCTTCAGCAGCCTGGAGAATCGCTTGTTCGTTCTTTTGCCGAATGCGGCTGGCGGGTTTACCGGCTTGGTTGCTGTGGGCAGGAACTTCGAGGCTCATGGAGGTTTCCGTGCTGATCGATAGAGACGACGTGTGCACAGATAACCCACCCTCAAGCCCCAGACAAGTCCTGATGCAATAAAACCGTCAAAGCGGTTCCAGCGTGTCTCTTTCCGGTGTGTGGTTTACGGTGGCGCTGCTGACTTTGGCTTCCGGTAATAGTAGGCACAGCGCAATGGCAGTCAGGCCGCCGCTGGTGATAGCGGAGTCGAACAGGTTCTGCACCAGCGTTGGCATCAAGTGCAGCAGGTTCGGTTGGGCGGCGATACCCAGGCCGACACCAAACGAGGTGGCGATGATCAGCATGCTGCGTCGGTCTAGCGGTGCCTGAGCAAGGATACGCACACCGGCGGCGGCCACGCTGCCGAACATCACCAGGGTCGCGCCGCCCAAGACCGGCTTGGGGATTTGCTGCAGAACTGCGCCAATCAATGGAAACAACCCGAGGCAAAACAGCACCACGCCGATATACAAGCCGACGTATCGGCTGGCGACGCCGGTGAGTTGAATCACGCCGTTGTTCTGCGCGAATGTGGTATTGGGGAAGGCGCTGAAGGTGGCGGCGATCATGCAACTGACGCCATCGCCGAGTACGCCACCTTTGAGTCGGCTTATATAAGAAGGACCGCTGATGGGCTGGCGGGCGATCATGCAGTTGGCGGTGAGGTCACCGACCGTTTCGATGCTGCTGATCAGATAAATCAGCGCGATCGGCAGGAAAGCGCTCCAGTCGAAGTTGAAACCAAAGCGAAACGGAATAGGCAGGCTGACCAGCGGCAGGTCGGGCAGGGCTTGAGGCACGAGTTTGCCGCTGAACCAGGCGGCCAGGCTACCCAGGGCCAGGCCGATGATGATTGCCGAGAGGCGCACCCAAGGTGTGTTGGAGCGGTTGAGCAGGATGATCGTCAGCACCACGAACACGCCCAGCGCCAGGTTGATAGGCACGCCGAAGTCCGGCGCGTTGAAACCACCGCCAAGGTCGGTGATGCCGACCTTGATCAAACTGATGCCGATCAACGTGATGACAATTCCTGTCACCAACGGCGTGATGACTCGGCGCAGTTGGCCGATAAAGCGGCTCAGCACGATCTGCACCACGGCGCCGAAAAAGCACACGCCAAAGATCATCGCCATGATGTCTTCCGGGCTGCCGCCACGTTGCTTCACCAGAAAGCCCGCCGACAACACCGCGCCGAGAAACGCAAAGCTGGTGCCTTGCAGGCAGATCATCCCGGCGCCGATGCCAAGTGGCCTACGTGCCTGGATGAAGGTGCCGACACCGGAGACCATCAAGGCCATGCTGATCAAGTAGGGCAAATGGGCGGTGAGGCCCAGGGTGGAGCCGATGATCAGTGGCGGGGTGATGATGCCGACAAAGGCGGCCAGCACATGTTGCAGTGCGGCGAGCAGGGCCGGAGCAGGTTTCGGGCGGTCATTGAGGCCATAGATGAGGTCGCTGGGGCTGGAGGGTTCTGGTGGCATGGCGGGTAAACTCGAGTCGGACAGTTCTAGGTCCTGGTGGGCTTGCAAAAAACTGTCCAAGTGCTCAGCTTTTTGCTCGAGGCCAGCGTTAGCGCGTTGCTGCCAGACTTTCCAGAAAGCTTTCCAGCACCAAATGGGGGCGACGGCCCTTGCGCGTGACCGATGCGAGGCTCAAATCGTAAAAACGTGTAGCCGGTTTCAGCGGGCGCAGTCGTCCTTGTTGTACCCACAGGCTGGCGTAGTGATCGGGCAGGTAGCCAATATAGTGTCCGGTAAGGATCAGGAACGCCATGCCTTCGCGGTCGGACGCGCTGGCGGTGCAGTTGAGTGCCTGGTAATGGGCCTGGATCTCGGCGGGCAGGCGGAACGTCGGTGCGATGGCGTCCTGGTCATCGATGCGAGCGTCGTCCAATTGCTTGTCGTCGGCATAGAACAACGGGTGGCCGACCGCGCAGTAGAGCAGCGAACGCTCGCTGTACAGCGGTTGATATTCCAATCCCGACAGGGCGCTTGCCTGCGGCACCACGCCAACATGCAGGCGACCGTCGAGCACGCCTTGTTCGACTTCGTTGGGGGCGATCATGCGGATCTGGATTTGCACATCCGGGCCGCGTTGCTTCAATTGTGCGAGCGCGTGGGTGATGCGCATGTGGGGCAGTGTGACGAGGTTGTCGGTGAGACCGATGATCAGCTCGCCGCGCAGATGCTGGTGCAGGCCGTTGACCTCGGTGCGAAAGCTTTCCAGGGCACTCAAGAGTTGCAGGGCCGACTGGTAGACCTCGCGGCCTTCTTCGGTCAGGGAGAAACCGGCGCGGCCGCGTTGGCACAGCCTTAACCCGAGGCGTTGCTCAAGATCGCTCATTTGCTGGCTGATGGCCGAACGGCCTATGCCCAGCACGGTTTCTGCCGCTGAAAAGCCGCCGCACTCCACCACACTTCGAAAAATGCGCAGCAGGCGGATATCGAAGTCGCTGACTTGGGCCAGGGGATCGGGTCGACGGCTGCTCATAGTTTAGTAAAGGCCTGACTGAAGGTTAGAAGAGTTGGATTTCACCGACTTTATCGCCATGGCAATTTAGCTGCAACCACGCGTTTCAATCCCGACGCTGCCTTCTGCCTTGCGAGGTTTTGCTGATGAACATGCCCGAAAACGCCCCATCGTCCTTGGCCAGCCAACTGAAGCTGGACGCGCACTGGATGCCCTACACCGCCAACCGTAACTTCCAGCGTGACCCGCGCCTGATCGTGGCCGCTGAAGGCAGCTGGTTGACGGATGACAAAGGCCGCAAGGTGTATGACTCGCTGTCGGGCCTATGGACCTGTGGCGCCGGGCATACGCGCAAGGAAATCCAGGACGCCGTGTCCAAGCAACTGGGGACTTTGGACTACTCGCCGGGCTTCCAGTACGGTCACCCGTTGTCGTTCCAACTGGCGGAAAAGATTACGGACTTGACCCCTGGTAACCTCAACCATGTGTTCTTCACCAACTCCGGCTCCGAGTGCGCCGACACTGCGGTGAAGATGGTGCGTGCGTACTGGCGCCTGAAAGGTCAGGCCACCAAGACCAAGATGATCGGTCGCGCCCGTGGTTATCACGGTGTGAACATCGCCGGCACCAGCCTGGGCGGCGTCAACGGTAACCGTAAGCTGTTTGGTCAGGGCTTGATGGACGTTGACCATCTGCCGCACACCTTGCTGGCAAGCAACGCCTTCTCCCGTGGCATGCCGGAGCAGGGCGGTATCGCGCTGGCCGACGAATTGCTCAAGTTGATTGAATTGCACGACGCGTCGAACATCGCCGCGGTATTTGTCGAGCCAATGGCCGGCTCTGCTGGCGTGCTCGTGCCGCCTCAGGGTTATCTCAAGCGTCTGCGTGAGATCTGCGATCAACACAACATCCTGTTGGTGTTCGACGAAGTGATCACCGGTTTCGGCCGCACCGGCTCGATGTTCGGTGCCGACAGCTTCGGCGTAACGCCGGACCTGATGTGCATCGCCAAGCAAGTCACCAACGGCGCGATCCCGATGGGCGCGGTGATTGCCAGCAGCGAGATCTATCAGACCTTCATGAACCAGGCGACGCCGGAGTACGCGGTGGAATTCCCCCACGGCTACACTTACTCGGCGCACCCTGTGGCGTGCGCAGCTGGCCTGGCGGCATTGGACCTGCTGCAGAGGGAAAACCTGGTGCAGAGCGTAGCCGAAGTCGCACCGCACTTTGAGAATGTGCTGCACGGTTTGAAGGGCAGCAAAAACGTGATCGATATTCGCAACTACGGCTTGGCCGGTGCGATCCAGATTGCCCCGCGTGACGGTGATGCCATCGTGCGTCCATTCGAGGCCGGCATGGCGTTGTGGAAGGCCGGTTTCTACGTGCGTTTTGGCGGTGACACCCTGCAGTTCGGGCCAACCTTCAATAGCAAGCCGCAGGACTTGGATCGCTTGTTTGATGCGGTCGGCGAAGTGCTGAACAAGATCGACTGATTTCTCCTTCTATATAGAACAATTTTTCAGGAGCCCTGCATGAGCCTTATCCAGCATTTGATCAACGGTGAGATGGTCAACGACAGCGGCCGGAGTGCCGACGTGTATAACCCGTCGACCGGCCAGGTGATCCACCAGGTGCCGTTGGCCAGCCGTGAAACCATTCAACAAGCGATCGATTCTGCGAAGGCTGCGTTCCCGGCCTGGCGTAATACCCCGCCGGCCAAGCGCGCCCAGGTGATGTTTCGTTTCAAGCAGTTGCTGGAGCAGAACGAAGCACGCATCTCGCAGTTAATCAGCGAAGAGCATGGCAAGACGCTGGAAGACGCGGCCGGTGAGTTGAAGCGCGGGATCGAAAACGTTGAGTACGCGTGCTCGGCACCGGAGATTCTGAAGGGCGAGTACAGTCGTAACGTAGGACCGAACATTGATGCCTGGTCGGACTTCCAGCCGCTTGGCGTGGTTGCTGGTATTACGCCCTTCAACTTCCCGGCGATGGTGCCGTTGTGGATGTACCCGTTGGCGATTGTCTGCGGTAACTGCTTCATCCTGAAACCATCGGAGCGTGATCCGAGCTCGACGCTGTTGATCGCGCAATTGCTGCAAGAGGCCGGTTTGCCTAAAGGCGTGCTGAGTGTGGTGCACGGGGACAAAGGTGCGGTGGACGCGCTGATTGAGGCGCCGGAAGTGAAAGCGCTGAGTTTCGTGGGCTCGACGCCGATTGCCGAGTACATTTATTCCGAAGCGACCAAGCGTGGCAAGCGCGTGCAGGCACTGGGTGGGGCGAAGAACCACGCGGTACTGATGCCGGACGCCGACCTGGATAACGCGGTGAGTGCCTTGATGGGCGCGGCGTATGGTTCCTGTGGTGAGCGTTGCATGGCGATTTCGGTGGCTGTGTGCGTGGGCGACCAAGTGGCGGATGCGTTGATTGCCAAGCTGGTGCCGCAGGTCAAGGCGCTGAAAATTGGCGCGGGCACTTCTTGCGGGCTGGATATGGGCCCGTTGGTGACTGGCCAAGCACGTGACAAAGTCAGTGGTTATATAGAAGACGGTGTGGCGGCCGGTGCTGAGCTGGTTGTCGATGGTCGCGGCTTGAGTGTTGCCGGGCACGAAGAAGGCTTCTTCCTGGGTGGTAGTTTGTTTGATCGTGTGACGTCTGAGATGCGTATCTATAAAGAAGAGATCTTCGGACCGGTGTTGTGCGTGGTGCGGGTAGATAGCCTGGAAACGGCGATGCAACTGATCAACGATCATGAATACGGTAACGGTACTTGTATCTTCACCCGCGACGGTGAGGCGGCCCGTTTGTTCTGCGATGAGATCGAAGTGGGCATGGTCGGCGTTAACGTTCCCCTGCCTGTGCCGGTGGCTTATCACAGCTTTGGTGGCTGGAAGCGATCGCTGTTCGGCGACTTGCATGCGTACGGTCCGGATGGGGTGCGCTTCTACACACGTCGCAAGGCGATTACACAGCGGTGGCCGCAACGGGCCAGCCATGAAGCGTCGCAGTTTGCCTTTCCTAGTCTTTAAGGCTCGGTAGGAAGAAAGCCGGCCCCTTGGGGCCGGCTTTTGCGTTTCTGAGGGCTTTTTGGCCTATATGACAGAAATATGAAGAAAAGGGGTTGACGGCAGATTCTGGAAGTCTATAATTCGCCCCACTTCCGGCGCAGTCGAAACGGAAAACTCCTTGGTAAACAAAGAGTTATGCGAAATTCGACGGCGAGTTGCTTCAGTTCATCGAAGCCC